>DXLM01000018.1 GCA_019414725.1 Bacteroides sp. | reverse complement strand
TTCTCTTTATGTAGGTAGCACTTCGGGAATGGAGTTGCGGATTTAAGGTTTATAATATCCGGAAGTTGCCTATAATCAATTTTGAGATTAGGAGCATATATCTGTTGTATTAAAGCAATGTTTAAGCACGAATCTTCGACAAGCTTCTGAATCAGAGCGATGCATTGGGAGCCAAAATTGTATTTATGCTCCTGTAATGAATTATTTAAACAATCTATTACTTCTTTCATACTCGATTTAAATTTTAATATACCAAAGAGAACAACACCTTGTTGGAATCAGCAGAGTTATAAGTGCTTACATATTCATAAGCTTTTTTACAACTCCGGATAACGTATTCCTGATCCGATTCTTGAGGATTCTTATCACAATACCAATTGTCATAAGTGAGACTTGGAATATTATCCTTGAGAAGGAATACATCTCCACCCAGCACTGGAATGCCTTGTTCTTCGAAGCAACCTATCATCCTAAGCGCCTCACATTTGGAGTATGCAACATTGTTGATTCCCAATCCATTGAGATTAAAGACTGAATCCATAGCATTATTCTTTCATTATTACTGAGCTGTTATAAAAATGCAACAAATCTGTACAATCATTTATTTTAGAATATGTCGGTAAAAAACCGCATTGTCATCTACTCTGCCACCGGAGTTGATATTATATTCTGATGGAACATAAAGCGTGTCTCCAATGGTGACTATAGGCTTGGGGATATTGTATATCCCTTTAAATTTCCATATTTTCCCATCGCTGTTACGCTTCAGGAAATGAGCAAAAGTCCATGGTCCAACATCAAAATACAACATCGTATAATCCGAATCAAAACAAATCACGGGCTTATATCTTACGATTACAGTATCCTCTATCGAAACACACCCATCATGTTTCCCCCGCCATACAAGGCTATCTTGTACCTCTTTGCGAAGTTCTATGTACTTCACAGGTGCACCATCAGTATAATCAATGATTCGGCTATCAATAAACCAATAGCTTATCACAGACAAGACTATCAAGCCGGTTATTATTATCCACTTTTTCATTATTTTGTGTAATAAATGATAGTTTCAAGTTGCTACTGCCTATATAAGAAGTCAATCATCGCCTTTATGGGATAGTTAGCTCATCTTTAAGAATCGACATGTATGTCAGCAGGAAGCTATACTATTTGTAGTCTTCTAAAATTTCACTTAAATCTTCTGCAAATGTATTCAATCCTACGATTTTGCCAACGGGCTCTTGTATTGTCGGAAAAACATTAAGAAGAAGTTCTTCCTTACAAATATAATCTATTACAGATTCTTCAAAAGAATCAAGAGTTATAGCAATACTTACGCAATCTGCATTCTCTTTCATACAAAATGCTTGAGCATATTCTTTGGAAGACCATATCGGAAGTAGTCGTTCTTTTCCAAAAGGCTGAATCGCAAAGGAGTTTTTATCTCCAACTATTGACCACATTGTTTCAGTATCAGCAATTCTTTTAAGCGTATACTGATATCTTACTTCAGGCTGGCACTTCGTTAGAGCCTCATATTCCTCATTAGAAATCCTAAGTTCATTTAGACTTGCTTCTTTTCCCATTGTTGTCATATTTATGTTGTAATCGCAGAACCGCATTCTATCTTATCCAAAAATAGCATAATTATCCTAATTACCTGCTGTAGAGTGGAATATTTTGCTTGTAATCAGCAAAAAAATGTCCGTGGCACAGAATACAAAAGTAGTGGTTTGTTGTGATGTATTTTACCTGTTTACCTGATGAAAAATGTATAAAGTAATGTGAATTAATTAACTAATGTTTGATTGTGTTTGAGCTGTATGGGTATTTAATGCATAAGAAACACGGAATAAATAACTTAAGTATTAGCGTTTAATAGCCTTAGATAGCACTGTTTGAGGGATAAATGAATTGAAGCAACTGAAAACAATCAATCTGACGACCAAGATACTTGTTGCTCTTGTTGTTGGTATCTTTGCTCATCTAGATAGCCTTGTATATGGGTTCGGTGTTCTATGGGCTGACGGTTATAAATATAAGGTTGTATATAGCTCTCGGTTCTTCGGTTATAGGTATGATGGTTTATAATGTGGAAAAAGGGTAAAAGGTCAAAAAGTTCAATAAGGTCAAAGTGTCATCGTGTCATTGGGGTTATTGTGTTTTCTTTGTTTATGATGCACGTTCAAGGTAGTGTGCCTAATTTACGGGATTGTGCTTCTATGATGCTTTCGGAACGAGAGGGAAAAGAATGTACTACGAATAAGAAGGGTGTGAGTGCTGGCCTTTTTTTTATTGGCGCTTTAATCGGTTTGAAGATTAAAAGGAAGTCTTTAATGGTATTTAATCAAGGCGATTTAAACAGTTTCAGATGATTACCTTATAGGTAACTCAGCACTATCTGCTAAAACGAAAAACTCCGAAACGCTTGATAATGAAGCATTTCGGAGTTTTGCAGGTGGTGCCACCAGGAATCGAACCGGGGACACAAGGATTTTCAGTCCTTTGCTCTACCAACTGAGCTATGGCACCAATCTTTCTCGTTTGCGGTTGCAAAGGTAAGCAAAGTTTTTGAAACTGCAAACTATTCTCGAAAAAAATATGAGAAAAAATTAAAATAGGGCGGATTTTCATGAAAAATCCCACTATTTTATGAGTAATAGTGGGATTTTAACTGTATGTGGGCAGTTATTATTCACCTTTAAGTGGATTCCATCCTTGAGCCTTTAATTCAAGTTCGTTGCCGTCGCGAGTAATCAGGGCACAACCTAACTCCGATTTTGTGATATGTCCGATAACTTTTACTCCTTCTATTTGTGAGACTTTTTCGTGATCGGTCAGAGGTACAGTGAACAGCAGTTCATAGTCCTCACCTCCATTCAGGGCGCAAGTTGTCAGATTCATATTAAATTCTTCTGCCATGACTGCGGTCTGATAGTCGATAGGAATACGGTCTTCGTACACACGGCAGCCTGTCTGACTTTGCGAACAGATATGCATCAGTTCAGAAGAGAGGCCGTCGGATATATCCATCATTGCTGTTGGACGGATGCCTGCTTCAGCCAGTCGTTCGATGATGTCGCGGCGTGCTTCTGGCTTTAAGAAGCGTTCCAACAGATATTCTTTGCCGGCAAAGTCAGGTTGGACGTCTTTTTCTCCCTGAAAAACAGCTTTCTCACGTTCCATCAGCTGAAGTCCCATATAAGCTGCTCCCAAATCTCCGCTTACGCAAATCAAATCTGTATCTTTGGCTCCATTACGATAAACCACCTTATCTTTGTCAGCTTCACCGATACAGGTAATGGAGATTGCAAGACCTGTTACAGAAGAAGTAGTATCACCGCCTACGATATCTACGTGATGTAGCTGGCAAGCCAGTTTCAGTCCATCGTAAAAATCCTCCAGATCTTCTATGCAAAAACGCTTCGATACAGCCAGAGATACGGTAATCTGCTTAGGTGTACCGTTCATTGCATAGATATCCGAGAAGTTTACCATTGCTGATTTATATCCCAAATGCTTCAGGGGAGTATAGACCAGATCAAAATGAACACCTTCCATCAGCAAGTCGGTTGTAACCAGCACCTGCTTTCCTGCAAAGTCAAGTACGGCAGCATCGTCACCTATTCCATACTTGCTTTCTTCATTCTGTAGTTTGATGTCTGTGGTGAGATGCTTTATCAGCCCGAACTCACCGAGAGTTGATATTTCAGTTCTATTTCCTTCGTGCATAGTTTTTTTTACGCTCTGTTAATAAGTTCTCTCATGATGGTAGTCATGCGCGGCTGTGCTTCATCGGCAGCCTTCTGTACCTCTTCGTGTGATACTTCGACAATTTTGCCTTCCACTCCCAAGTCAGTGATAACTGAAACGCCGAACACCTTAATACCGCAATGGTTGGCTACGATAACTTCAGGTACAGTAGACATACCTACTGCATCGGCTCCCAGAATGTGGAACATCTTATATTCCGACGGAGTTTCGAAAGTTGGTCCCTGTGTTCCGATATATACTCCCTGCTGTACCTTAATTCCTTTTTCTTCGGCAATTTCGAGAGCTTTTGCGATCAGTTCTTTTGAGTAAGCCTCACTCATATCCGGGAAGCGGGGGCCGTATTCGATGTTCTTGCCACGCAACGGATGTTCAGGGAAGAAGTTGATATGGTCAGTGATAATCATCAGGTCACCGATTTCAAAATTCGGGTTTGTTCCTCCTGCTGCATTCGAAACGAACAAAGTCTTGATACCCAATTCGCGCATGACACGTACAGGGAAAGTAACTTCCTTCATTGAATAGCCTTCGTAAAAGTGGAAGCGACCTTGCATGGCCATAATATCCTTGTTGCCCAGTTTACCGAAAATCAGCTTACCGCTATGGCCTTCTACGGTCGATACCGGAAAGTTGGGGATTTCGGAATAGTTTATTTCATATTTATCGGTAATTTCGTGTACCAAACTGCCCAGACCTGTACCTAAAATGATGGCTGTCTCGGGATGAGTGTGCATTCTAGCTTTTAGAAAAGCTGCTGTTTCTTGAATTTTTTCTAACATACTCGATAATATTTTGGTTAAATAAATGTTCTTCTTTATTCAGAAATTCTACCTCTACCGGCAATACATATATATAAGGTTTCATCGTTTCACTCAGTAGCGGATGAGCGATGAGCCGTGCCGCATCCTTTTCGGTTGTGATGATGAAACGTTTACCCTCAGGCAGTTTTCTGAACGCATCTTCTATCCGTTTCATGTCCGTTGCATCAAAATCGTGATGGTCAGGAAAAGTCGACGGAGTAACAAACTGCGTATAAGCCGACAGTTTACTGATGATGGCTGCCGGTGAGGCTATACCTGTAACCAGCAGGATATGGTCATCGTTTCGGATTTCTTCAAGCTTCTTTTCCGGTTCTTCCGAGAAGAGAGGCTGTAGTTTTCCGTATGCCAGCGTTGTAAAATAAAGTTGCTGACAGGGGAGGGGTGCTATATCATATCGCAACGCCTGTTGTTCTGCTTCGCTCATTTGTGCCGGACACTTACTTACGATGATGATGTCGGCACGCTTTTTTCCACTTTCCGGCTCCCGCAGTCGTCCGGCTGGTAACATCCGGTCGAGATGTATCGGACGGTTATAATCTATAAGCAGAATGGTCAGTCCTGCCTTCACGTAGCGATGCTGGAAAGCATCGTCCAGAACAATAACCTTTATGCCGGGAGCTGTATGTCCATCTGTTAGCTGATTAATGCCGTGACAGCGATCCCGGTCTACAGCCACATAGATATCCGGAAACTTGTGCGCCATCTGATAAGGCTCATCGCCAATCTGGTCGGCATCTGTTTCGGGAGTAGCCAGAACGAAACCTTTCGATTTACGTTTATATCCACGGCTGAGTACAGCTACCTGAAATTCATTCTGTAACAACCGGATGAGGTATTCTGTGTGTGGAGTCTTTCCGGTTCCTCCCACGCTGATATTACCCACGCAGATAACGGGTAGCGGAAATGACTGTGAATGAAGTATGCCTCTGTCAAACATCCAGTTGCGTATACTTACTCCCAGACGGTAGAGGCATGCTGATGGCAACAGTCCGTGGTAAATCTTTATTTTTCTTTCAAGTTTCATCAGGCAGCCGATGCTTTATTTGATAACCACATCAAACGGCATGCGCGCCTGCAGGCGATCGGCATCCTTGAGATTTTTTACAAAACGGAGTCCGTTGTAATATTCACCGAAATTTTCCTGCATACGGCTGCTGATATAACGGCTTGGCCGGGTATTAAGCAGTGAAGTCAGGAAATCTTCTTTTTCCGGATAGCTTACCAGCGTATAACGTTCTATTTTAGCATGTGAGGCTGCAACCTCAACAGCTTCATCCAGTCCACCCAGCTCATCTACCAGTTTCAGGTCTTTGGCCATTTCTCCGGTCCACACACGTCCTTCAGCTATCTTTTTGATATCTTCAATATTCATTTTTCTGCCGTCGGCACAACGTTTGGTAAAGAGTTCATATCCTTTATTGACCATACCTTGCATCAGAGCCTTTTCTTCTTCATTGAACGGACGAGTCAAATCTCCCAAGTCTGCCAGTTCGTTTGTTTTTACAACATCGAAATTCAGCCCCAGCTTATCTTTCAGGAGTCCTTCTGCATTCGGAACCAGACCGAAGATTCCGATAGAACCTGTCAGGGTTGTCGGTTCGGCTACAATCCAGTCGGCAGCGCAGGATATATAGTAACCGCCCGAAGCGGCATAGTCACCCATAGAAACGATAACGGGTTTTTCCTGTTTCAGCAGTGAAACTTCACGCCAGATCTGTTCTGAACCGTAGGCACTTCCTCCCGGAGAGTTAACACGCAGCACAACTGCCTTCACGCTTTCATCTTCGCGTAACTTACGCAAGTCCTTTATGACTTTTTCGGAGTTGATACCTTCTCCGTCAGCAGATTCATCACCGTCTATTTCACCATAAGCATAATATACGGCAATGACGTTCCCACTTTTATCTTTCGGTACGTTTCGTTTTACGTTTACCATATCCTCAAGCGAAAGTGTATTCAGTTTTTCATCTTCCTTACAGTCGGTCAGCTGTTTCAGGTAGGCCAGTACTTCATCTTTGTACATTAGTGTATCTGCCAGGCCGGTGCTGAGATAAAGTTCTGCCGGCTGGAGATCCATATTACGGCTGGCAAGAGCATTCAGGGAGTCAACAGAAATCTTTCTTGATTCGGAAACCTCATTCAGAATCTGCTGCCAGATAGAGCCGATGAATGCTTGTGTCTGTTCACGGTTTGCCGGACTCATTTCAGTAGCGATATATGGTTCTACTGCCGATTTGTATGTTCCTACACGAAATACCTGCATTTCCACTCCGACTTTGTCGAGCAGACCTTTCAGGAACATGGTCTGTGCAGATAGTCCGTGCCAGCCTATACTTCCCGAAGGATTGGCTATTACCTTATCGGCAACACTTGCAATATAGTAAGTACCTTGTGAATATGCTCCGGCATAAGCGACGATAAACTTCCCGCTTTCTTTGAAATCAACCAATGCACGTCGTATAGCCTGCATGGAAGCTGTCTGACAGGCGAAAGCACCTGCATCGATATAGATACCTTTTATTTTGTCATTTTCTTTAGCTTTGCGGATAGAGGTCAGAATGTCATCCAGCCCGTAAGTCGCATAGTCTTCCCCTAAAAATTGCATGATTGGATTTTCCTGGTAGCGTTCCATTACACTACCTTTCAGTTCGAGTACGAATACCGAACGGTCTTTCACTATAGTTTCTGTTCCGGAAGTTGAAGCAACCATTCCGGCAAGACTGATAATACCTAATATTGTGAAGACTACTCCCGTCAGAATCAGACCGCAGACGGTGGCGAAGGTGTATTTCAAAAACTCTTTCATTGTGTGATGTTTTTAGAGATTTATTAAATAACAAAGTTAGTCTTTTTCACGGAATAACCAAAAGCAAACGAATTTTTTCCTGATGCCGAAGAGGAAGTTGCAACGTATTTACCGGAAGCGGACATAGGTGAAATAAAATATCAGCATCTTTTAGGAAAAACATGCTGATATGTTCAGGAAAACATCTCGATGTTTTTTTATTTTTTGTACAAAAAAATAGAGGATATTCAGGAGCTTGTTTTTTGTGTGTCTGCAAGGCTTTTATGGAATTCCGGTAATTATGATTTCGCCATTTTTTAATCTGTTGATGATAAGGTGTTTACTTGCGGCTGCGAAACCGTATGTTGTGATAGGTGATGAGAAGTTGACAACAAAGTTGCAGAAGAAGCGGTGTCTGGATTCTTGTTTGCAATCATATATTTCCCGGTCGTAACGTAAATTCCTTACAGAAATCATCGGCTGTACAATAAATCTCTGTAACTTTAGACTCTGAGGAAAAAGTGGTAATTTAGCACTATAAATTTTATATCCTAATTGCCGTGCCTTTCTTTTCCGGTAGATTCTACATGCTCTTATATTCACGTTAAATGATAACCGATAAACTATGAAACAAGTATATAGATCAAAAATAGATATCTGGTTGCTGATATTGATTCTGGCAGCTTGGGGCATACCGTTGACATTTATAGTTTGGAACGAGTTTTCAGCAGTGAAATTCAGTGTTGTTTTGTTTATGCTTGTGCTTACATTGGCACTTCTCTTCAGTATAAAATACACGATAGAAGGAAAGACTTTGCGTGTTGATTATTCCTTTTTTTATAGCGAATGCATTAATATTGACGAGATAACAGAGATTGTCAATACCCATACGTTTCTATCAGCTCCAGCGGCATCCTTAGACAGAATCGAGATAACGTATGGTAAGAATTGCGTTGTACTGTCTCCGAAAGATAAGCAGAAGTTTGTGAAGCAACTTTGCGATATATCTGCAAATCATATTCGTGTGAACATATAAACAGTTTTATTGGGGCTATAGAAATAAAATAAGAGTGAATCAGTTCAGGACATTTTCGAGAAAGAAATGCCCTGAACTGATTTATTGTTATTCGGTTTTGATACTGTTTACCGGATTTTCATTGGCATTTTTCCAACTCTGTACAGTAATAGTAGTCATAGTTATGAGTGTAACCAGCAGGAATGACAAAATGAATATCCACGGGGTAACAGGCGTTTTCTCTGCAAATCCTTGCAGCCAGTGCTGTCCGATCCACCATCCGAATGGTGTTGCCACGATGAAGCATCCGGTAAGTATAAGTATATATCTTCGGTTGAACATGTACAGAATCTGTCTGGTTGAGCTTCCCATAATCTTTCTGATTCCGATTTCCTTTCTTCTGTATTCGCTCTCGAACATGGTGAGTCCGAACACTCCTGTCAGGCTGATGGCAATGGCAATGAGTGAGAAGAGCAGGATCTGCTTGGTGAAACGCAGTTCGTTCCGGTAGTTGGCATCGAGCACTTCATCCATGAACCGAAAATTGAAGTCGTGTCCGGGGGTAAACTTTTCCATTGTTTTCTGGAGCGATTGGATAATAGCAATTTTATTTACTCCTGCCGATACACGGATATTGATGGTTTGCTGCCATTGATGTCCTATTCTCTCAAAGTTTTTTCCATAAATAAAAAAGGCCATAGGCTGTGTATTGTCATCGTTACGGAAACTGCTGTATTTGATGTTCTCGCAGAACCCTACAATTAAATGATCGTCCGGAGCGGTCTGGCCGACTTTCAGCCAGGGGTATTTTTTACGGGTTGCTTCGTTGAAAATGTAAACATCTCCATCACCAGGTTTGAAGTTTCGGCCTTCTGTAATGTGGATTCCCATTACATCCAGAAAATGGTAATCTACAGGCATTACGTCAAATCGCACGACTGTATTGTTATCATCCATAGCCCAGTTCATATAGTTGTCGGCAGAGCTTAGAATGAACATTGAAAAAGCTACTCCTTTTACTCCAGGAATACGGGAGAGGTCGTTTACCACGGCATCATTCTGTGCTTGAGTCTCCGTTGTCATGTTTCCTGTGATGATGACATCTTTATCATATCCATAGTCGGAAGTTCGGATATACCGGCTTTGCAGATACATGATTCCTACTCCGATAATCAGCATGTAGGCAACGAAGAACTGGATACATATCAAGGCTGTACGTAAAGTACGTCCTTTAGGAGAAAGACCAAAAGAGCCTTTTAGTGCCAGTGCTGGTGCAAACGATGTAACATAATAGGAGGGATATATGCCAGCTAAGAATCCCATGAGCAGGCTCAGGCAGAAAGTAATGGTGAGCAGTATAGGATGTTCCAAAGGCTGTAGTCCGGCGCTTACCAGGTCCTTCAGACCGGAATCTTTCAATAGTAGTACCTCTATCAGAGAAAGCATAAAGGCAATGGTGCTGATGAGTACGGATTCTGCTATCAGACTGAAGCGAAGTGAACGGGTTGTTGCTCCCAATACCTTCTGAGTATTGATGCTTTTGATGCGCATCGGGGTTTCAGCCAACGAGAAATTCATGAAATTGATAGTCGCTATTATCACAATCAGAAAAGAAATACATATCAACAGGTAAACCGTAGTACGACTGCTTGCACTTTTGTTTGCTATGGTAGAAAAATGAACATCCGTCAATGGTGATAAATGAACTACAGAGGACGGAAGGCTGTCATTCTCTTCTGATGTATATTCGGGATTATGCTTTCTGAAAATTACCTCGATAAGCTTTTCTATTTCGGGGGCTGAATCCGGATGATCCAAACGTATGTAACAAATGTAATTCCAGTTGTTCCACCTGTCTTTATTTTCTTTGGGATCGTTGGGCATCATGATCCAGTTTCTTATCTGTGCGTTTTCTGGAAAATCTTTGTACACCCCTCCGATAGTCCATTCATTGTTGCTGGACTGTTTGTCTTTGAAAATGCTTTGTCCAACCGCATCTGCTGTTCCGAATAAACGTTTTGCTGTCGATTCGGAGATGAGAACTGTTTTAGGCTGATTCAGTACATCGGCAGAACCACTTATCATTTCTGGCTGGAAAGTTTCCAGAAAATTTCCAAAGCCGCAACAAGTCGTTTCGTTGAATATATTTCCGTTTATCTCATAGTCGACTTGCGACATAAATGCATAGGTTATGGATATTGACTTTATGTGTGGTGAACAGGTCTGTATCCGTTCACATAACGGACGAGGCATCCACAATTGCCAGTCGGAGGCAGGTGTGGGTTTAACTTCTACCCGGAAAATCTTTTCATAGTCCTTATATCCTTTATTGAAATTATAGTCATAGTCTACCTGCGTCATAATAACAAAGAAGGATGCGAAGGCTATGCTTAGCCCTAAAATATTCAGTATGCTTGCGGTAAAGAAACGCCTGAACGTATGCGAAAAGTTACGGATAAGTGTTTTCATGAGAAATAATATTATTCGGTTTTGATGCTGTTTGCCGGATTCTCATTGGCATTTTTCCAGCTTTGTACAGTAATAGTAGTCATAGTTATGAGTGTAACCAGCAGGAATGACAAAATGAATATCCACGGGGTAACAGGCGTTTTCTCTGCAAATCCTTGCAGCCAGTGCTGTCCGATCCACCATCCGAATGGTGTTGCCACGATGAAGCATCCGGTAAGTATAAGTATATATCTTCGGTTGAACATGTACAGAATCTGTCTGGTTGAGCTTCCCATAATCTTTCTGATTCCGATTTCCTTTCTTCTGTATTCGCTCTCGAACATGGTGAGTCCGAACACTCCTGTCAGGCTGATGGCAATGGCAATGAGTGAGAAGAGCAGGATCTGCTTGGTGAAACGCAGTTCGTTCCGGTAGTTGGCATCGAGCACTTCATCCATGAACCGGAAATTGAAGTCGTGTCCGGGGGTAAACTTTTCCATTGTTTTCTGGAGTGAGCGGATAACCTCAACTTTATCTACACCTGCCGAAATACGGACATTGACGAAATTTCGCCACTCCCATCCCCATTGGGCGAACTTCTTGCCGGGGATAAGAAAAGCCATTGTCTGATTGGTGTCATCATTGCGGAAGCTGCTGTATTTGATGTTCTCGCAAAAACCTATAACTAAATTGTCGTCCGGAGCGGGCTGGTCGACTTTTAGCCACGGGTATTTCTTACGTGTAAATTCATTGAAGATATAGACATCTTCATCACCCGGCTTGAAGCTTCTCCCTTCGACGATATGAATCCCCATAACTTCCAGATAGTGGCAGTCTACCGGAAAAGCATCGAACTGGATATATTTGTCACCATTAGAACGTCCCCAATGCATGTAATTGTCGGCGGAACTCAAGATAAACTCCGATACGGCCACTCCTTTAACTCCTGGTATCTGAGAGAGTTCTCCCACTACTGCATCCGTTTGTGATTGGGTTTCTTTAGTCATGTTCCCTACAATAATCGCGTCCTTGTCATATCCATAGTCGGAAGTACGGATATATCTGCTTTGCAGGTACATGATTCCTACTCCGATAATCAGCATGTAGGCAACAAAGAACTGGATACATACCAGTGCGGTACGTAGAATGCGTCCTTGGGGAGAAAGACCGAAAGAGCCTTTCAAAGCCAGTGCTGGCGGAAAAGAGTTTACGTAATAAGACGGATAAAGTCCAGCCATCAGTCCCATAAGCAGACTCAAACCGAAAGTTGCAAGCAGCAACATCGGATGCTCTGTTATTGTCAGCTGGGCATTTATCAGTTCCTGTAAGCCAAAATCTTTAAGTATCGCAACCCATATAAGCGCGAGAATAAAAGCTATAAAGCTGATAAACATAGCTTCTGTTATCAGGGTGAGGCGAAGAGAACGTGTGGTTGCTCCCAGTACTTTCTGCGTATTGATACTCTTGATGCGCATCGGGGTTTCAGCCAACGAGAAATTCATGAAATTGATGGTGGCTATAATTACGATCAGGAAAGAAACGCATATCAGCAGATAAAGTGTTGTGCGGCTGCTTGCGCTTTTATTCCCTACTGTAGAAAAATGTGCGTCGACAAGTGGCGTGAGGCGGATGAACTGTGAAATATCACTTTCCTGTTCCAGTTCCGGAAAATTTTTCACAAAAATCTGCAAGATAAGTTTCTCTATTTCCGGGGCAGCAGACGGACTTTCGAGACGCATATAGCAGATATAGTTCCAGTTTTTCCAGTTTCCTTTATCAGTATCGGCTTCTTTGGGCATCATAACCCAGTTTCTTATCTGTGAGTTTTCCGGGTAATCTTTGTAAACGCCTCCTATGGTCCATGCATTATTGTCTGCTTGTTTCCCTCTGAATATTGTCTGGCCTATTACGTCGGTTGTACCAAAGAATTTCTTTGCTGTCGATTCGGACAGGAGAACCGTTTTAGGCTGGTTCAGCGCATCGGCAGAGCCGTTTATCATTTCCGGCTGAAATGTTTCCAGAAAATTACCGAAACCAGTGCAGGTTGTTGCTTTAAATAGGTTTCCGTTCACTTCATATTCATCTTCAGACTGATATGATTCAACTTGTGAAATACTCTTTATATAGGGTGAAGCGGATTGTAATTGCTCACATAACGGACGAGGGGTCCACAGTTGCCAGCCTGAATCTGGATTAGGGTTGATTTCTATCCGGAATATTTTTTCATAGTCCTTATATCCTTTATTGAAATTATAGTCATAGTCCACCTGTGTCATGATGACGAAGAAGGATGCAAAGGCTATGCTTAATCCTAGAATGTTCAGTATGCTTGCGGTAAAGAAACGCCTGAACGTATGCGAAAAGTTACGGATAACTGTTTTCATGAGAAATAATATTATTCGGTTTTGATGCTGTTTGCCGGATTTTCATTGGCATTCTTCCAGCACTCGAAGGTTACTGTCAGTATCGTAATGAGACTGACCAGCAGGAAGGAGATGACGAATATCCAAGCACGGATAGGAGTTTTGTCGGAAAAACTTTCCAGCCAGTCATGTCCAATCCACCAGCCGAAGGGAGCTGCCAATGCGAAGCAGACGACCAGCATGACGAGATAACGTTTGGTAAACATATAGAGGATTTCGCTGGTGGAACTTCCCATGATTTTCCGGATACCGATTTCCTTGCGGCGGTATTCACTCTCAAATAAGGTAAGCCCGAACACACCAATCATGCTGAGCACGATGGCAATCAGGGAGAATAGCAGAATCTGGCTGGTGAAGCGCAATTCTAGATGGTAATTCTGGTCAATCACTTGATCCATGAAACGGAACTTGAAGTCATGGTCCGGTGCAAGCTTTTCAGTTGTCTTTGCTAAGCGGTGGAGCATGTCTACCTTGTCTACTCCCGGAGCTACCCGGATGTTCAAGATGCTGTTGGCATCCCAGTCTGCATAATCCTTTCCGTAAATAAAGAAAGCCATTGGTATTTCTTCATCATTGTTGCGGAAGCTGCTGAAGCGAATGTTCTCACAGAATCCCACTACCGGATAATCTTCGGGGGCTGCTAGTTCACCTACTTTCATCCAGGGATATTTTTTCCGAGCTGCTTCGTTGAAGATATACACATCCCCGTCGCTCGGCTTGAAGTCACGGCCTTCAGTAATCTTGATCCCAAGCACGGATAAGTAGCGATAATCTACCGGGAAACAGACCGTATTGATAAAACGCTCCCTATTTCCTCTGCCCCACGACATGTAGTCATCGGACGAGTTCAGTACGAACTGGGAAATAGAGATACCTTCTATGCCCGATATTCCGGACAACTCACTGACGATCGCCTCCCTTCGATTGAGCAGTTCGTTAGGGATCTCACCCACCAGAACTACACTCTTGTCGTAACCATAATCACTGTTCTGTATATAATGACTTTGTAGATACATAATACCTACAGAAATAATCAGCATGAAAGAAACAAAGAACTGGAAGCAAACTAATAATGTACGTAGTAGCTTACCTTTGGGAGAAAGACCGAATGAGCCTTTCAATACTAATGCCGGTTGGAAAGAAGTGACGTAATAAGAAGGGTAAGCTCCGGCAAGTAAACCCATGCAAACGGCGATTCCGCTTAATGTAAGCAGTAGAATAGGATGTCTCATTAAAGAAAGATCGGATGACACCAAAGTATTCAGGAATGTATCTTGCAACAGATAGAGCCAGAGTAATGAAAGCAGGAATCCACACATACAAACTAATACAGATTCCAACAATAAATACCCCCGTAAAGAGTAAGTGGAAGCTCCTAATACCTTTTGAGTATTGATGGAACGCAATCGCATGGGAGTTTCTGCCAGTGAGAAATTCATGTAGTTGACTGCTGCTGTCAGTAAAATTAGTATTGATACACACAGCAACAGATATACTGCGGCCTTGCTGGTAGCAGCCTTGTCACCTATTGTTGAATAGTGTACTTCGTCCAGCGGCGTAAAATGAATGAAATTCTCCCAATCTTCAGTTCCGCTAATCCAATCTTTCGGCATCTTCTGCTTACAATTTTCGATGATTGATTGTTGTACATCGGTCAATGAAGCAGGATTGTCCAGTCGAATGTATAGGGTATAACTCCAGTTTATCCAAGAATCTTTATTTAACTCCGGAGAATAGGAGGAGAAGATACAGTTTCCTAGTTGGGAATTCTCCGGCATATCCTGATAAACACCCCCTATCACTAACGGTTGGTTGAGTGATTTGCGGTCTACGTAAATGCTTTTTCCAAGGACTTCTGTAGTACCAAAAAAACGACGAGCCATAGATGCAGAAATCAGGACTTGGCCGGGTTCGTTAAGCGAAGCAGTCGTACAGCATATCATGGTAGGTTGGAAGACCTCTAAATAGTCACCAAATCCGGTAAGCCAAGGCTCTGAATAGATGTGATCATCTATTTCAAAATCATTAGTATAGCTTAATAAAGAGGTAACCGAAATAGCTTGTATATGAGGAGATGCAGTCCCTATTAGTTCACACAATGGACGGGCCAGCCAGAATTGCCAGTCGTATTCTCCACCTCGATTCACTTCTACCCGGTAGATACGCTCGTGGGCTGGAAAGCATTTGTTGTAATTATAGTCGTAATCAACCTGAGTCAGAATGACAAAGCAGGCTGTAAAAGCGATACTCAGTCCTACCAAGTTCAGTATGCTTGCGGTAAAGAAGCGTCTGAACGTATGCGAAAAGTTACGGATAAGTGTTTTCATCTTAGGTATTTATTATTTTAAAATAAGCACTTCATTGTCTTTATAACTTTCGTATCCGGATACAATGACACGCTCTCCTTTTTCCAGTCCCTCCAGTACTTCGTAATATTGTGGGTTCTGTCGTCCGATACGTATCTGACGGCGATAAGCTTTCTTCCCTTCTTTATCGACTACAAAAATCCAGTTACCTCCAGTTACTTGGAAGAAAGTTCCTTTTGGAATAAGTACGCTTTCGGTTGGTTCCCCCAATTGTAAATCGATGTAGTAAGTTTGTCCGCTCCGGATATTGTCAGGGCGTTTTCCCTCGAATACAAAATCGGTACGGAATCGTCCTTCACGTACTTCGGGATATACTTTGCGAACTTTCAGATTGAATGTGGTTTCCTGACGTTCGAACGTAGCTGGCAGTCCGTTGGTCACACGGTCGATATAATGTTCGTCTATCATAGCTTCTATCTTGAAGTCCGAAAGGTCGTTTATCTGCCCGACCATTTGTCCGGCAGTGATATTCTGTCCCAACTCTGCATCCAGCAGTCCAAGTTCTCCATCGATTGTAGCTCGGACTTCCAGTTTATCTTTTCTTTCACGAATCAGCAGTACATTCTTTCTCATGTTCTGTAAATTGTCCTCCATCTGGTCCATCTGTATGTTACGGTAGATAGAATCTTGTACCAGACGTTCGGTAATCAATCCGTGCTTTTTCTGTGCTACTTCATAGTCTTCTTTTGCCTGAAGATATTCTTCCCGACTGATAAGACGTTCTTTATATAAACGTTCATACTGGAGATAGGTACGTTGTTTTCGGCGTGTATCAATGTCCAGCTGTACTTTTTCGGTTTCATTGTTCAGCTTATCTTGCTGCATGGTTACCTGTGTATTACGCAGTAAGTTCTGTTTTTCGGCAAGTTCCGATTCTGCATTCAGAATCTGTAAGTCCAGATTTGAGTTGCTGAGACGGAGAATAACATCTCCTTTTTTTACATGGGCGCCTTCTTCTACAACCTTTTCCTGTACGATTCCTCCTTCTTCCGGACTTAATTGGACGACGGAGATTGGCTGAACTTGTCCGTTCAGACGGATATAGTCATTGAACTTACCGAAAGTTACATCGGCTATATTCAGTGAAGCGGCGTCTACTCTCAGTGTTGATGCATGATTCCCGAAAATAATCCAGATTAATAATAAAATCACAACAGCTCCTCCGGCTATGTAAGGAATGTGTTTCTTCTGAATGCCTTTTTTCTTTTCCAGTTGTATATCCATGGTGTGTAATATTTTTATTCGTTGTTTCTGATAATATCTTGTCCCTTATAATAATCTACCAGTCTGCATTTCATCAGGTAGGTAAGTTTGCTCTGCAACAGTCCGGTCTGGCTTTCCAACAATGTGGCAGCATTGTTCTGTACATCGAGTGAGGTCATAAGCCCTTCTTCGTACTTGCGTCGCGTCACGTGGTAGGCAAGTGAGTCGGAAGCTACTTTCTTCTCCATCTGGATACTTTCTTTCAGGTAGCCTTCACGGTCTTGTACAGCTTGCTGTACCAGTTTCTGAAGCTCTTCTTTCTGCGCCTCATACTGTTCGGTTGCTATCCGGTAGTTGTTTCGTGCCTGTCGCATGTTCGCGATGCCCGACAGACGGTTGAAGATAGGTATACTCATGCTGATTCCAAAATATGAGCCGAAGTTATTCTCAAACTGTGTATGGAACGGAGGGTATCCTGTTTGATGTAATTCTTTATAATAAGAACTTGAAATTCCTCCATAAAGACTGATGGATGGAACAAATGAACTCCATGAAATTTTACGGTCCATATTTGCCGACTGTTTCTGCATTTCGGCCTGTTTCAAAACCGGATTGCAGTTTAACGCAAGACGGAATACATTGTCGGCATGTTCTATGGTCAGTTGTTCTTGCTCTAGTGTAGATTGCTCCAGCAGACAGGTGTCGAGCAGCAAAGCCTCCTCAATGGGAAAATTCATTTTTTGTTTTAAGGTCAGCATAGCTGTTTCATATAAGTTTTGCTGATGTGTTAAGTTGTAAGCATCACTTGCTTGCTGTGCCTCCATTTGCGCAACGTCGGCCATTCCTTTTAACCCTAGAGTTTCCTGTCGGCGAGTTTTATATAATAATGAATCACTTTCCGCAAGCTTTTGTTTTGCCAGTCGGGTAGTACCATAATAATACAATGCATCAATGTAGGCCTGAAATGTTTCCAGAGCTGTATTATCCCGTGCTTCTTGCAGAGCTGCTTTGCCAAGCAGTAAATTTGCTTTGCTTTTTCGTACTTGGTTGATCAGGCTTCCTCCCCGGAAGATAGGAATGGAGACTTCCATGCTATAACCATTATTGAAGGTTGATTTTGATATATATGTATTAGTTTCCGGGTCGACTGAACGTCCGAAATTATATTGTGCGCTGACATTGCCTGATACTCCTGGCAGAAATTGTCCAATAGCCTTCATACGGTCCATACGGTAATTGTCTGCTTCCAGATGGCGCTGCTTTACGATGTGGTTATGTTCCACTGCATAAGCCATACACTGGTCGATATTCCAGACCTCCTGAGCTGTTATGTTGAGGCTGCACAGACTTACGAGCAGAAGCAATGACTGTTTGGTCTTATTATTTCTTTTCATGTGTTTTTGTTTTTATCTGTCTGATTAAAATCAAATATCGTGCCAAAGTGGTAAGCTGTTGAAAATCAGTGTGTATGGTAATGCGTGTATTAAGCGATGTGTCAAAAAATTAGACACTCACTGTCTAATTTTTTGTCACCTGTTACCTGTTTCTTTATGTTATCTTTACGTATCTTTGCAATACTGCAAATAAAAAGAATATGGCTAAACAAGGAATCCTGTTGGTGGTTGATGACAACCGTAATATATTGACTTCGTTGCAATATCTGCTGGGAGAATATTTTGAGCGTGTGATAACAATAGATTCTCCGGTTACAATACCTACATTGCTGAATCGGGAGGCAGTCGATATCGTATTGCTTGATATGAATTTTTCTTCGGGTATCAATAGTGGAAACGAAGGACTTTACTGGCTTCGTGAGATAAAACGTCTTCGTCCGCAGACAGAAGTGGTACTCTTTACGGCTTATGCTGATATAAACCTGGCAGTTACGGGAATAAAGGAGGGAGCTGCTGATTTTGTAGTAAAGCCTTGGGAAAATGCACGACTGGTACAGACACTTCAGGAAGCATACTCCCGGATAGTTGAAGCCCGTAAGGGTAAGAAAAAGGCAGCTGTCGCACCAGTCGCTTCCGATGACGGAATGTACTGGGGAAATTCACAGGCTATCCGTCCGTTGCGCATGTTAGTAGAAAAGGTTAGTACGACTGATGCCAATATTCTGATAACAGGAGAAAACGGAACAGGAAAAGATATGCTGGCCCGTGAGATACATCGTCTTTCCAATCGTAAGGAAGGACCGATGATAGCTGTTGATATGGGCGCCATTACGGAATCTTTATTTGAGAGTGAATTGTTTGGTCATGTGAAAGGTTCGTTTACCGATGCACATACCGATCGCATAGGACGCTTTGAAGCTGCTGACGGTGGAACGCTTTTTTTGGATGAAATAGCTAACCTGCCCTATCATCTGCAGGCGAAACTACTTACGGCTATTCAGAAGCGGTGTTTCGTAAAGGTTGGAAGCAATACGCAGCAGCCTACTAATATTCGTTTGATATGTGCTACCAACCGTAATTTGGAAGATATGGTAAGAAACGGTGAGTTCCGTGAAGATCTGCTCTATCGTATTAATACCATTCATTTGCATATACCTGCTTTGCGTGAGCGTAAGGAAGATATTCTTCCGTTAGCGAAACGTTTTCTTGAACAGTATGCTAGGCAATATGGTAGACAAGTGCAAGCTTTCAGCCCTGAAGCTGCGCGCCGTTTGCTGGAACATCCCTGGTATGGTAACATTCGTGAATTACAACATACGGTAGAGAAAGCCGTTATCTTGTCCGATAGCAATGAGTTGCGAGGGGATATGTTGCAACTCACTTCTACAGCCTCTGGTCCTGAACCTGTTGCCGGAAATGCTGAAACGGAAGTGCCTTTCCATACGCTTGACGAAATGGAACGTAGCATGGTGAAGCGTGCTATCGATCAGTGTGAAGGGAATCTTTCGCAGGCAGCTGCTATGTTGGGAATTACCCGTCAGACACTCTATAATAAAATGAAACGTTATGGGTTATAGGTGGATTTATTCGATTACCGTTCGTACGCTGTTGCTTGTTGGCGGAGTTGTACTGGTAACTTTGGGGATTGTCTACGGGAAGGGTGGATTGCTGGTTGCAGGACTTCTTCTATGTGCCGCTTCCATTTTTATTTTCCGGAAAATGCAGCAGCAACTGCGTGAAAAGAGTTGGCTGATGCTGGAGGCTATCCGAAATCGTGACTATTCGTTTCGTTTACCGGTTTATGGCTTTTCGGGAGGAGAACGCGTGTTACAAGATACGCTTAACCGTTTCGGAGGACTGATGAGCGAACAGAAACAACTGATGGAGCAGCGAGAACGGTTTTATGAACAGATTCTTTCCAGTGTTACGTCGGGAATTATTGTGTTGGACGAAAGTATGAAAGTTGTGCAGACAAATCCGGCAGCAGCACGCCTCTTGGGGCTTCCTGTTTTGAGTACCTTGCAGCAGCTGGAACGATACGGAGCGGAAGTTTCTCATGTGTTTCGTTCATTGGGAGCTGGAGAGCGGTGTAATATACAGCTGTCTACTTCGAAAGGCGAGGTACAGCTATTGGTGCGGGCTTCTGTTATGCAACTGGGAGAACGGAAAGTGCGTATTCTTGCTTTGAACGATATCCGTAATGAGCTGGATGAAAAAGAGCTTGATTCGTGGATTAAGCTGACTCGGGTGTTGACACATGAAATCATGAATTCCATTGCTCCGATTTCCTCGCTGAGTGAAACATTTTTGAAACGTAAGGATGTGGTAGGAACACCTTTGTACGATGGTATTCGGGCTATTCATGAAACTTCAGTCGGACTGATTTCATTTGTTGACAGTTACCGGAAGTTTTCATCTTTACAGAAACCCTCACCCGAACCATTTTATTTGTTGGATCTGCTCAGGCAGATTGAAGGATTAACTCTTGTTCCTGATAATATTATTCTTTCCTTGCAAGTGGAACCTGCCGAACTGATGCTTTATGCTGATCCTAATCTGATACGTCAGGTGCTTATCAACCTGATTAAAAATGCGGTACAAGCGATTGGCAGTGAGAAGGGAAGAATACACGTGCGTGCATACAGCTCGGCTGACGAGCATGTCTTTGTGTATGTCAGTAACGATGGCCCTGCTATACCGGAGGTAGAAGCAGAGCAGATTTTTGTGCCTTTCTTTACAACCCGTAGTGAAGGAAGCGGTATAGGTCTTTCTCTTTCACGACAGATTATGAAGTTGTCGGGAGGTAGTATCAGCCTGCTGCGACCAGGGACGAACGGTTGGAATACTACTTTTGTCTTGGAGTTTGAATGACGTAGATGTCTTTTATTCTCTTTCCGATTCTTGTATTGATATTTTTCCGTCCTTTTTCGCAACGTTGACTATGCTCCCTTTCGGGTTTAGGCTGAACGGGGTTATTTCGTCGCTTTTGTTATCGACAATCATCAGTGCATTTTCTTCGGCAAAGCGATTAACCTGAAGTGTAAGTGCTGTCGATCCCATTGTACAGTTGAGCAGAAGGCTGTCGTTTATATAAACCGAAATACTATCTCCAGCAAAACTGTTCTCTACTTGTATGGTATATAAATCAGCAGATGTTTTGCTCTGATCTGCTGTTTGAGGAGTACGAAAACTCAAATAAAGAAACAGGCATACAATGAAAAATACTCCGAAGGCTAATATGCCGTTTCCTATCATAAACTGTTTATTGCTGTTGATGCTTTTATTGTTCATAATGCAGATTTATGTTTGATTTTGTGTACAAAGATATCTTAAAAAGATAAATCTTGCTAAAAATGAAATATTTATTCTAATATTTTGCAGTACATTATATTATTTGTATCTTTGCAACCGAGATGGATGAAAAGGTGGAGGGGCGGTTAAGCTCCTTTTTTTGTTCTTATATAGTTAATACATGATAGATAAAAACGTTGTAACCCGGATAGTTGAAGAATGGCTGGAGGGTAAAGATTATTTTCTGGTGGATGTCACTGTAACTCCGGATGACAAAATTGTAGTTGAAATCGACCATGCGGAAGGTGTGTGGATCGATGATTGTGTGGACTTGAGCCGTTATATCGAATCGAAGCTGAACCGAGAGGAAGAAGATTATGAACTTGAGGTCGGGTCGGCTGGTATCGGACAACCTTTTAAGGTGCTTCAGCAATATATAATCCATATCGGAAAAGAAGTAGAAGTGCTGGGTAAGGATGGAAAAAAATGGACCGGCGTATTGACGGATGCCAATGAAGAGAACTTTACGATCACGGTACAAGTGAAAGTAAAGCCGGAAGGTGCAAAACGTCCGAAGCTGGTAGAACAGAATGTAACCTTTGTTTATGACGAAATAAAATACACCAAATACTTAATAAGCTTTAAATAAAATTATGGCGAAGAAAGAAGCAACTGTCAGTTTAATTGACACGTTTTCGGAATTTAAAGATTTGAAGAATATCGATCGCACCACTATGGTGAGCGTACTGGAAGAGTCATTTCGTAGTGTGATTGCAAAGATGTTCGGAACCGATGAAAATTACGATGTAATTGTAAATCCCGACAAAGGCGACTTTGAAATATGGCGTAATCGTGAAGTGGTGGCTGATGATGAATTGACGAACCCGAATTTGCAGATTTCGCTTACTGAAGCGCGTAAAATTGATGCATCTTACGAAGTGGGAGAGGAGGTTACAGATGAGGTGATATTCGAAAAGTTTGGTCGCCGTGCGATTTTGAACCTTCGCCAGACATTGGCTTCTAAGATTTTGGAACTGGAAAAAGACAGCTTGTACAATAAGTATATTGACAAGGTCGGTACTATCATTGCTGCAGAAGTTTATCAGATCTGGAAAAAGGAAATTTTGTTACTCGATGATGAAGGTAATGAGTTGCTGCTTCCGAAAACTGAGCAGATTCCGAGCGATTTCTATCGTAAGGGAGAAACTGTACGTGCAGTAGTTGCACGGGTAGACAATAAGAATAATAATCCGAAGATTATTTTGAGCCGTACTTCGCCTATGTTCTTGCAACGTCTGTTTGAACAGGAAGTTCCGGAAATCAATGACGGATTGATTACTATCAAGAAAATTGCCCGTATACCTGGTGAACGTGCAAAGATTGCTGTAGAATCTTACGATGAACGTATTGATCCGGTTGGAGCATGTGTCGGAGTAAAAGGTTCTCGTATTCACGGTATTGTTCGTGAGTTACGCAATGAAAATATTGATGTTATCAATTATACTTCGAATATACAGCTGTTCGTACAGCGTGCGTTGAGTCCTGCTAAGGTTTCTTCTATTATCATGCATGAAGAAGAGAAGAAAGCTGAAGTATATCTGAAGCCGGAAGAAGTATCTCTTGCTATCGGTAAAGGTGGTATGAATATCAAGCTGGCAAGTATGTTGACCGAATACACCATTGATGTATATCGTGAACTGGATGAAAACGCAACAGATGAAGATATCTATCTGGATGAGTTTAAAGACGAAATTGATGAATGGGTTATCAATGCCATCAAGGGTATTGGTATAGATACGGCAAAAGGTGTACTGAACGCTCCACGTGAGATGCTGATTGAAAAGGCAGATTTGGAGGAGAACACAGTAGACGATGTGTTAAGAATTTTGAGGGCAGAGTTCGAGGAATAAATATAGTCAATCATATTGATTATCCGTGACTGAAAAACTTTTTCCTGAACTCTATTAAAAACTAAAAGAATTTATGACGATAAGACTGAACAAAGTAACAAGAGATTTGAATGTAGGTATTGCTACGGTGGTGGACTTTTTACAAAAGAAAGGATATACTATCGAAGCAAATCCGAATACTAAAATTACTGATGAACAATATGCTGCACTTGTGAAAGAGTTTAGCAAAGACAAAGATTTGAAAATAGAGTCTGAAAAGATTTTTCAAGAACGGCAGAATAAAGAACGTAATAAAGCTTCTGTTTCTATTGATGACCTGCAGGCTGAAGCAAAGCCGGAGGTGATAGAAACAGTTGTGCCTGAAGATGCACGTCCGAAATTTAAGCCTGTGGGCAAAATTGATTTGGACAGTCTTAATAAGAAGAAGGTGAAGCCGGCTGTGGTGGAGCCTGCTAAGGAAGAAATAAAGGAAGTGGTAGAGGAATCTGTACCGGTGGAAAAGAATGAACCGCAACATGTGGAAGAAACTCCTGTAGCAGAAACAGTACAACCACAACCTCAGATTAATGAACAACAGAAACAGCCGGAACAGGAGAAGGCGGAAGATTTGAAACCAGATTTAATGGAAGAAAAGAAAGAAGTACCCGAAGTACAAACCGTTCTGCAGGACAAGGAAGATGAGGTGTTTAAAATCCGTCCAACGGAATTTAAGTCGAAGATTAATGTCGTAGGTCAGATTGACCTGGCTGCATTGAACCAGTCTACTCGTCCGAAGAAGAAGACAAAAGAAGAAAAACGTAAGGAACGAGAGGAAAAAGACAAACTGCGTCAGGAACAGCGTAAGCAGATGAAAGATGCTATCATCAAGGAAATAAGAAAGACTGACGAGAAAACTGATAAAGGTGGTCAAAGTGACGCTTCGGGAAAGAAGAAACGTAATCGTATCAACAAAGAACGTGTAGATATTAATGCAGCGGGTAATATTGTTTCACCTCGCGGAGATAAAGGCGGAAAGGCTAACTCTAATGCTGCGGCTCAGGGTGGAGGCAAACATAATAAAGACCGCTTCAAGAAACCGGTAGTAAAACCTGAAGTAAGCGATGAAGATGTAGCTAAGCAGGTAAAGGAAACATTGGCTCGTCTTACTAATAAGGGTAAGAATAAAGCTGCTAAATATCGTAAGGAAAAACGTGAAAGTATACAGAACCGTCAGCTTGAGCAGGAGGAACTTGAACAGGAAGAAAGCAAGATCTTGAAACTGACAGAGTTTGTTACTGCAAATGAGTTGGCAAACATGATGGATATTTCAGTAACTCAGGTTATCTCTACTTGTATGAGTGTGGGTATCATGGTATCTATCAATCAACGTCTGGATGCTGAAACTATCAATTTGGTAGCCGAAGAGTTTGGCTATAAGACTGAATATGTAAGTGCTGAAGTTGCCCAGGCTATTGAAGAGGAAGCTGATGCTGAAGAAGATTTGCAGCCTCGTGCTCCGATTGTAACAGTCATGGGACATGTTGACCATGGTAAGACTTCATTACTGGACTATATCCGTAAGGCAAATGTAATTGCTGGTGAAGCTGGAGGTATTACACAGCATATCGGTGCATATAATGTAAAACTGGAAGACGGACGTCGCATCACTTTCCTGGATACTCCGGGACATGAAGCATTTACTGCCATGCGTGCACGTGGTGCTAAAGTTACCGATGTCGTTATTATCATTGTTGCTGCCGATGACAACGTAATGCCTCAGACTAAGGAAGCTATTAACCATGCAATGGCTGCCGGTGTACCTATTGTATTTGCAATCAACAAGGTAGATAAACCGAATGCAAATCCTGATAAGATTAAGGAAGAACTTGCTGCTATGAACTTCCTGGTAGAAGAATGGGGAGGTAAGTATCAGTCACAAGATATTTCTGCAAAGAAAGGTACAGGCGTTCCTGAATTGTTGGAGAAAGTATTGCTGGAAGCTGAAATGTTGGATTTGAAAGCAAATCCGAACCGTAAGGCTACTGGTTCAATTATTGAATCTTCTTTGGATAAGGGACGTGGATATGTAGCAACAGTGTTGATTTCTAATGGAACACTGCATGTAGGAGATATTGTGCTGGCTGGAACTTCGTATGGTAAGGTGAAGGCTATGTTTAATGAACGTAATCAACGCTTGAAAGAGGCAGGCCCTTCTGAACCGGTATTGATTTTGGGATTAAATGGAGCCCCAGCTGCAGGTGATACATTCCATGTGTTTGATACAGATCAGGAAGCACGTGAAATAGCAAATAAACGTGAGCAGTTGGCACGTGAGCAAGGCTTGCGTACTCAGAAGATGCTTACATTGGATGAAGTTGGACGTCGTTTGGCATTGGGTGACTTCCATGAACTGAATGTAATTGTGAAAGGTGACGTGGACGGTTCTGTTGAGGCGTTGAGTGACTCATTGATTAAATTGTCTACCGAACAGATTCAGGTTAATGTTATCCATAAAGGTGTTGGACAGATTTCAGAATCAGATGTATCACTGGCTGCTGCATCAGATGCAATTATCGTAGGATTCCAGGTTCGTCCTTCTAGCAATGCTGCTAAACTGGCTGAACAGGAAGGAGTAGATATTCGTAAGTATTCTATTATTTACGATGCTATCGAAGAAGTGAAGTCTGCTATGGAAGGTATGCTTGCTCCTACATTGAAAGAGCAGGTTACTGCAACAATCGAAGTTCGTGAAGTATTCAATATCAGTAAAGTCGGTATGGTTGCCGGTGCGATGGTTAAGACTGGTAAGGTGAAACGTACTGACAAGGCTCGTTTGATACGTGACGGTATTGTAATCTTTACGGGTAGCATCAATGCGTTGAAACGCTTTAAAGATGATGTGAAAGAGGTTGGTACTAACTTTGAATGTGGTATTAGCCTGACTAATTGCAATGACTTGAAGGTAGGTGACGTTATTGAAACTTATGAAGAAGTGGAAGTAAAGCAAACTTTATAATTACATTATAGTAAATTTAATGAGGTGATGTCATCCTGAGCATAGCGAAGGATCTGTAAACGCTATCGGATGTGTGCAGATTCTTCCCTGCGTTCAGCATGACATTTCCTTTTTTATTACGATATAGAGTATGACAGTCCTCGATTGGATTATTGTGGCAATAATAAGCATAGGAGCTATACTTGGATTTACAAAGGGATTTATAAGGCAATTAGCCTCTATTGTAGGCTTGGTAGTTGGATTGCTTGTGGCCCGTGCATTATTTGCTTCTGTAGGCGAAAAGCTTGCCGAAGAATTGGGTACATCACTCACCTTTGCCCAAGTCGTAGCCTTTATTCTGATATGGCTGCTGGTTCCGCTTGTCTTTCTGTTGCTTGCTTCAGCTTTGACACGAGTGATTGAAATTGTACATTTAGGTTTTGTCAACCGTATTTTAGGCGCCGCATTGGGAGCCTTGAAGTACATATTGCTTGTCAGCTTATTCGTACATTTTATAGAGTTTGTCGATTCTAAAGATAACTTAATAAAGTCAACCGTAAAACGTACTTCTTTGTTATATTATCCGATAGAAGGCTTTTCGGGAGTCTTTTTCCCTACTGTGAAGAATGTTACTAAACAACTAATAGACTGATATAATAAAATATATGCAAGAAGAACTCAATAAAAAGGAAGAATCCCCAAAGAATGAGTTTGTAAAACAACTGACGCAGGAAAAGTATAAATATGGTTTTACTACGGAAGTACATACAGACATCATTGAAAAGGGATTGAATGAAGATGTGGTGCGATTGATTTCGGCCAAGAAGGGTGAACCGGAATGGTTATTGGAGTTCCGTCTGAAAGCTTATCGTTACTGGCTGACAATGGAAATGCCGACATGGGCTCATCTCAATATTCCTGAAATAGATTATCAGGCTATTTCATATTATGCAGATCCAACTAAAAAGAAGGAAGGACCTAAGAGCATGGATGAAGTAGATCCTGAGCTGGTGAAGACTTTTAATAAACTGGGTATTCCTCTGGAAGAGCAGATGGCATTGAGTGGAATGGCTGTAGATGCCGTGATGGATTCTGTTTCTGTCAAGACAACCTTCAAGGAAACACTGATGGAAAAAGGAATCATTTTCTGTTCGATGAGCGAAGCTGTACGTGAGCATCCCGATTTGGTAAAGAAATACCTGGGTTCGGTAGTTGGTTATCGAGATAATTTCTTTGCTGCTCTTAATTCGGCAGTGTTTAGTGATGGCTCATTTGTTTACATACCAAAGGGCGTACGTTGCCCTATGGAGCTTTCTACTTATTTCCGTATTAATGCTGCAAATACCGGACAGTTTGAACGTACACTGATAGTTGCAGATGATGATAGTTATGTGTCTTATCTGGAAGGATGTACAGCGCCGATGCGTGACGAGAACCAATTACACGCTGCTATCGTAGAAATCGTTGTACTCGACCGTGCTGAAGTAAAATATTCTACTGTGCAGAACTGGTATCCGGGTGATGCAGAAGGCAAGGGAGGTGTATACAACTTCGTAACAAAACGAGGTAATTGTAAAGGTGTAGACAGTAAATTATCGTGGACACAGGTAGAGACCGGTTCTGCCATTACATGGAAATATCCAAGCTGTATATTGAGTGGAGATAACTCTACTGCTGAATTCTATTCGGTTGCAGTAACCAATAATTACCAGCAAGCCGATACCGGAACTAAGATGATTCATCTGGGAAAGAATACTCGTTCGACGATAGTGAGCAAAGGTATCAGTGCCGGAAAGAGTCAGAACTCATATCGTGGTCTGGTACGTGTGTCAGAACGTGCAGACAATGCCCGTAACTATAGTCAGTGCGACTCGTTGCTTTTAGGAAGCCATTGCGGAGCTCATACGTTCCCATATATGGATATACACAATGAAACAGCGATAGTAGAGCATGAAGCTACTACATCGAAGATTTCGGAAGATCAGTTGTTCTACTGTAACCAGCGTGGTATTCCTACCGAAGATGCAGTAGGTCTGATTGTAAACGGTTACGCGAAAGAAGTATTGAACAAACTTCCTATGGAATTTGCCGTAGAGGCACAGAAATTGCTTTCTATCTCATTGGAAGGCAGTGTAGGATAAATAAAAAAGAAAGCTATGTTAGAAATAAAAGATTTGCATGCCACGATTAATGGCAAAGAGATATTAAAAGGAATCAATCTGACTGTAAAGTCTGGCGAGGTACACGCTATCATGGGACCGAATGGTTCTGGTAAGAGTACATTAAGTAATGTGCTGGTAGGACATCCGGCTTATGAAGTAACAAAAGGATCGGTAACTTTCGATGGAAAGGATTTACTGGCAATGAGTGCAGAAGACCGTAGTCATGAAGGACTGTTTCTTTCATTTCAGTATCCGGTAGAAATTCCTGGTGTAAGCATGGTTAACTTTATGCGTGCGGCTGTCAACGAACAACGCAAATATAAAGGGCTTCCGGCGCTGACTGCAAGTGAGTTCCTGAAACTGATGCGTCAGAAACGTGAAATTGTAGAGCTGGACAGCAAGCTTGCCAACCGCTCTGTAAACGAGGGATTTTCGGGTGGTGAAAAGAAACGTAACGAGATCTTTCAGATGGCTATGCTGGAACCGAAATTGAGTATCCTCGATGAAACAGATTCTGGACTGGATATTGACGCTCTCCGTATTGTAGCCGAAGGAGTGAATAAGCTGAAAACTCCTGAAACAAGTTGTATTGTGATTACACACTATCAACGTCTGTTAGATTATATCAAGCCCGATATCGTACACGTGCTTTACAAAGGACGTATCGTAAAGACTGCCGGTCCGGAACTGGCACTTGAGCTTGAAGAAAAAGGTTACGACTGGATAAAGAAAGAATTAGGAGAATAAGCATGAAAGCAGAACAACAATATATTGATCTTTTCTCGCAGTGTGAGGCGATGATTTGCCGGCATAGTGCAGAGGTGCTGAATGCTCCTCGTGCAAAAGCCTTTGCCGACTTCGAACGTCTGGGATTCCCTACACGCAAGCAGGAAAAGTATAAATACACGGAGGTGAGCAAGTATTTTGCTCCCGACTACGGACTGAACCTGAACCGTCTGGAGTTTCCGGTCAATCCGTACGAAGTGTTCAAGTGCGATGTCCCGAATATGAGCACTTCCCTCTATTTTGTGGTAAACGATGCATTTGACAAGCACGTACATCCCTCTGCACAATTACCTGAAGGAGTTATATTCGGCAGTCTGAAGGATGTGGCAGAACAACATCCGGAACTGGTGAAAAAATATTACGGAAAGTTGGCTGATACGTCGAAAGATGGTGTGGTAGCGTTCAATACGATGTTTGCACAAGACGGTGTACTGATGTATGTTCCGAAGAATGTGGTAATGGAAAGACCGGTCCAGTTGGTTAATATCCTGCGTGCTGACGTCAATACGATGGTGAACCGTCGTATTCTGATTATCCTCGAAGAAGGAGCACAGGCCAAGTTGCTGATTTGCGACCATGCTATGGATGAGGTGAATTTCCTCTCTACGCAGGTTGTAGAAGCTTTTATCGGTGAAAACGCAGTATTCGACCTTTATGAACTGGAAGAAACACATAACAGTACAGTACGTTTCAACAACCTGTACGTACATCAGGAGGCAAACAGCAACGTATTACTGAATGGTATGACGCTTCATAACGGTACGACACGCAATACAACTGAAGTGACACTGGCAGGACGTGGAGCAGAGGTCAATTTGTGTGGTATGGCTATTGCAGACAAGAACGAGCAAGTGGATAACAATACATTCATTGATCATCAGGTTTCCGATTGTACTAGCAATGAGTTGTTCAAATATGTACTCGACGATCAGGCTGTAGGAGCTTTTGCCGGAAAAGTATTGGTACGTGAAGGAGCTCAGCACACTTCTTCACAGCAGACCAACCGTAATATTTGTGCAACACGTGAAGCCCGCATGTATACTCAGCCGCAGCTGGAGATATATGCCGATGACGTAAAGTGTTCGCATGGAGCAACAGTCGGTCAACTTGATGAAAATGCATTGTTCTATATGCGTCAGCGTGGTATCAGCCAGAAAGAAGCACGTTTGCTGCTGATGTTTGCCTTTGTGAATGAAGTGATCGACAATATCCGTATGGATGCGTTGAAAGACCGTCTGCACTTACTTGTTGAGAAACGTTTCCGTGGCGAATTGAATAAATGTCAGGGATGTGCTATTTGTAAATAAAATTAGTGTGACATGTTTTACGATGTACAAAAAATAAGAGAGGACTTTCCGATACTTTCACGGAGTGTGTACAATAAGCCGTTGATTTATCTTGATAACGGAGCGACTACCCAGAAGCCCCGTCAGGTAGTAGAGTCGATAACAGACGAATACTATTCGGTCAATGCGAATGTACACCGTGGAGTACATTTCCTTTCGCAGCAGGCTACCAACTTGCACGAAGCTTCGCGTGAAACAGTACGTAAGTTTATTAATGCGCGCAGCATTTCGGAAATAGTCTTTACACGTGGTACTACCGAAAGCATCAATCTGGTAGCATCTACCTTTGCTGACAGCCAGATGAAGGAAGGCGATGAAGTGATTGTTTCTGTGATGGAGCATCACAGCAACATTGTTTCATGGCAGTTGCAGGCAGCGCGTAAAGGAATTGTCTTGAAAGTGATTCCGATGAACGACCGTGGGGAACTGTTGCTTGATGAATATGAAAAGCTCTTCTCTACACGTACTCGTCTGGTTTCAGTAGCACATGTTTCGAATGTGCTTGGAACAATCAATCCTGTGAAGGAAATGATTGCCACTGCACATGCTCACGGGGTTCCTGTTCTGATAGACGGAGCACAGAGTATTCCTCATATGCCGATAGATGTACAGGATCTGGATGCCGATTTCTATGTGTTCAGCGGACATAAGGTGTATGGCCCTACGGGTATCGGTGTGCTTTATGGCAAGGAAACATGGCTCGACAAACTTCCGCCTTATCAGGGAGGAGGAGAAATGATAAAGAATGTCAGTTTCGAGCATACCACGTTCAACGAACTGCCGTTTAAGTTCGAGGCTGGAACTCCCGACTATATTGGAAGTACAGCACTGGCAAAAGCACTCGATTATGTTTCGGCAATTGGAATGGATAAGATTGCAGCCTATGAACATGAACTGACAGTATATGCCATGAACAGACTGAAGGAAATTCCGGAAATGCGTATTTTCGGAGAGGCTGAACATAAGGGAGGCGTTATTTCTTTCCTGGTGGGCAATATTCATCATTTTGATATGGGAACATTGCTCGACCGTCTGGGTATAGCTGTACGTACAGGACATCATTGTGCCGAGCCGTTAATGCACCGTATGGGAATTGAAGGAACGGTACGTGCTTCGTTGGGTTTGTATAATACGAAGGAAGAAATTGATGCACTGGCAGCAGGCATAGAACGGGTAAGCCGGATGTTTTGATAACAGGACTTGCTGTGTGACTGTATCATAAAGAAGAATCTCCTTATTCCAATCTTTACATGAATTGTTCAAGATGGAATAAGGAGATTTTTTATTGCTATACTTTTGATTATAAACGTATTATATCTCTTTCTGAGTAGCTGTTTTTACAGTTTATAATCTCTTTGTAGCATATTAGTCAAATCATCAGCATAAATTTCTAAAGACTTCTCGATGTTTTCTCTTAAACATCGAGAAGTTTTTTTATTTTTTGTACGAAAAAATCGCGGGTGTTGCTGATGCTTTTTAGTAGTCTTTACGAAGACTGTTTTGCTTATAGTTTTACTCTCCTGAATAGAGGCAAGCCTACTTGCTGCTATTCTTTTTCTAATGCGACTTTTAGCAATGGCTGGGCACCTACTGTAGTGGTTTTCATATTGCTGGAACTGACCTCCAGTGTGGCATCTTTCCTTGGAACGGTAAGTGTGAACCTGCCTTCGTTGTCGGATGTAGTTTGTGTTGTAGTACCTTTTATGGTAATACATGCTCCCGAAACTGGGTTTCCGGCAGCGTCTGTAACACGGCCTGTAACCAGCGACTCTCCTTGAGAAGTTGTAGAAGATTTTTTTGTCGTTATCAGTATTACCCCATCACGGGCTTTGGGCCCGAATATGGTTACGCCCGTTCCATCCTTAATAACATTTATGGAGCTGATATGGTCGGGATTTATTTCATTCAGAACTTTGGGCTCAACTTCTTTACCATCAATGATAAAGAGTGTTTTCTTTAATGTAAGGAGACTGTTGGAGAGGTTCTCTCCTGTTGTATGTTCTTTTTGTTTGTCAGGAAGTGAGAAAGTAACCGGAATAGTAAATTTTACGTCTACAGGTTTTCCATGTTGGGTTCCGGGTTTCCATTTGGGGGTAGTTTTTATAACTCTTAGAGCTTCTGCATCTAATAACGAATTTACAGAACGCTTTATTTCGAAGTTGTCGAGTGAGCCGTCTGCCTTTACTACAAACTGGACGATAACCCTTCCCTGAATGCCTGCTTTCTGACATTCTGCCGGATATTGTATGTTTTCTGCGAGATAACCCATCAATGCTTTCATTCCCCCAGGATATTCCGGCATTTGTTCTACTACAGTAAATGTTTCTCCATTTTGTACGGCAGGTTTAGGTGCAGAAGGAGAAACTGTCAGATCTAATTCATTGGTAGCACTTGTTAGTCGAATTGTTTTATCCGTCTGCTTGATACAGTCTTTTACCGATATGTTTTTCGACTCCATACCCACATACGAAATCCATAAACTCTGATCTTCGCCTACCTCCAGTGAAAAATGTCCGTCATCGTCTGTAAGCGTACCATTGGATGTATTGGTGATGACTACTGTAGCTTGTGGTACTGGCTGCCCGGTTTCGTCTACGACTTTCATGCTCAGACGTATTTTTTTATCCGGGGCAGACTGATTGTTTTGTTGATTTTTGTCGGTATACGTTTTCATAGCATCCGATAAATCACTAACTTTGACATTTGAAATCTCTTCTAATGGTTGAGATACTTCGGGACGGGCAAAAACGGTAACTGCAACAGTTGCCAGTGGAAGTACATACAAGTACTTGACTCGTGCCCACGGATTGGATTTTTTTCGAATCATCATAGTAATACGTTTTTTAAGTGAACTGTGATTAAAGCTGTTGGCAATAGAGTAGAGCCTTGCGCCAACGGCTTTTTTTATTAATAGCATTTGATATTGTCTGGCATCGATTCCTTGACGAAGGACTTCTTCGTCGGCTTCATATTCGTGAATATTTTGCAGTTCTTGTTTGAGTAGCCATATAGCGGGGTTGAACCATTGTAGCCAGCTACAAACCTCAACCAGTAGCAGATCCCACGAGTGATGATTACGGATATGTGCCTGTTCGTGTAGCAGAATGTCATGTCCGTTCTCTTTAAGGTCGGCTTGTGAAATAACAATATATTTCATCCAGCTAAAAGGGGCAAAGTTGCATGAGTGAATTATCAGAAGCGTTCCATCGGGGAGTTGCTTGCGCTGATTGTGACGGATGAAATAGAGCATGCGCCCTAACGACCAGAGGTGGCAAAGAATGAAAAATATAGCTCCTGCCACATAACTGATTATTAATGTTTCTTGCCAGGGGAAACCGAATTCTGGCTGCAATCCTTGATTGGGAACCACATTCTGCTCATACATTATCAGCAAGTCTTCTACAGTTGTTACAGCTGTGCTGACTACTGTATGCTGGCTGGTTGTGATTGTTGCCAGAGGTAGTATGTACGAAAGCAGTATGATACTCAGTAAGGCTATCCGGTTGCAGCGGTGAAACGTTTCCTTGCTTAACAGTAACCGGTAGAACAGGTAAAATACAGCCAGACAGAGCGATGATTTTAGTATGTAGACAAAAAATGCTCCCATAATCCAGAATTGTTTATTGTTTCTTTTCGTTTTCTCCTTCTTCCACTTGTCGTATCAGTTCCTTTAGTTCTTCGATGGAAATATCCTCTTCTTTTACGAGTGACGATACTGCTCCCAAAAAAGAATTATTAAAGTACTTGCTGATAACACTCTTCAACGTCCGAGTACGGAAGCTGTCTTCTGTTACTATGGCGAAATAGCGATATGTATTTCCGAATGCTTCGTGCGAGAGATAACCTTTTTCTTCTAATCCACGTACAATGGTAGAAAGTGTATTGAAGTGCGGTTTAGGATCATCGTAAAAAGTCAGCAGTTCTTTTACAAATAGAGGACCTTTCGTCCAGAAGAAACCCATAATTTCTTCTTCTTTTGCAGTGAGTCTTTTCATATATTTCTCTTGTTTTTTGCAAATAACTAAAATATATAGTTTATAAACTAATTTTTATAGTTAAATAAATAAAATGGGAGAAATGAGTGGTTTATATGGGGATAAAATATTACTATTCGGCAAAATTGATTAAATATAAAAAAGTACGGTTCGATCATTGCGTATGCTGTGGTCAAGTATTACTTGGGAATTTCAAGCTTTAGTTAAAACAAGGGGGATTGATCGTATTCTACAGTATCTATGTTCAGGAGAGTTTCCTAATCCTTTTCCAAATGATTGATAGGCTGTAGTAGTTCACATAATAATAGTGTAATTTTAACTATGGCTGTAAGTCCTGAAAAGTATCAAGGAACGAGTTAGTTGCTCTTTCATGACCATAAGCAATAAATCTGTTATAAGTGTTAGAAGCAGAAATCTAATAAAAATGGGCTGACTTCATTTATGAGGCCAGCCCTATTTTAGGCATTTGCATAATTTTTTATCGAACAGCAATAATTTTTGCACAAAACAATTGTGGATTCTGATGATATTTTTTCTCTACAAGGAGTGTTTCACTTATAGGTTTGTTTTGTTAATATCACAAGGAATTCTTAATATAGTAAAAGAGTTTGCAGGACAGCTAATTTCAAACTGATTAGAGATATCTTTTATGAATTCTACTTGTGGCACTATTTTTTTAGGGTTAGAAAAACTATTTTCTGAATCTGGATTTTCTGCAGCTAATGTAATTTTTTTTGCTTTGTTTGATATGTTATTTATATTAGATAGATTTATTTGTGATATCCATTTTTTATTTTCTCCATTTACTATTTTTACGATTAATTCCTTATTTTGGGTGTCGTATCCAGAAATAGCATAATGTCTAATTAATGGCTTATAAGTATATTGATAAGCAAGTTGTCCATTAAGGAAACATCTCCAATTATTATTATTTATTTCAACTTTTATATCATACCACTCTCCTGTTTTTATGTTTGTTGTATTTCGGTAATCAAATAAGGAAGTATTTATACCATTTTTACATTCTCCAAAAATAACAGATTCATTTTGATGACTTCCTAAATCAGCCATATAGTAATTATTGCTATCTTTAGCCCCAAAAAAGATTCTGAATGCTTCTCTACCCTTGTGTTTCATTGCTTTTAAAGAAATAGTACAATTACCTATTTGCTTGTTATTTAGCCAGATATATCCGTCCTCATTAAGTTTGTTTTGCGTTAGTATGCCATTTAAAACCTTCCATTCTCCATTAGAGACTTTCCAGCTTTGTGAAAAATCATTAAAGTTATTAGAGTGATATATAATTTTGCCATCTTTTTCAATTTTAAAATCTTTGTAAGAAACTATACTGCCGCAACTGCCTAGACCAACTAAACCTATTGGAGAGAAAGGTAGAGCTGTTTCTGTTGAATTTAATTTTGTTTCAATGTTATAGTCTGGTCGATTTTCTGCAAACATCTTTAGTACATGATAATTGCTTCTGCCATATACCGAATCATTTTTAAATATTATAAGGTGTCCTGTTCCATTATTTGCGTTTTGGAAAAGTGGTGCGTATGAAACGTATTGAACACGGTTGCTGTTACGCTCTACTCCTGTAAGGAAGGCTGCTTCTGCTAATGATGAATACATAGAGGCTCTTCCTGTAGCGGCATATTCTCCGATATAAATTTTTGATTTATACATTGAAGGTATGCTGTCATACAGATTACTATTTCTATAAAACCAATCTGCTGTTTCATAATAATGAGGATCTATAATCTCAATAGGTTCTGCTGCTGTAACTTCAGGGTGAAACATTAATGCACACACAATGGTCATTTGTGGATATTTTTCTTTTATTGCTTTATAGAATTTCTTATAATGTTCTACATAGCGCATTCCTACATTTTCATTTCCAATTTCTATATATTTTAATGGGAATGGTTTAGGATGACCATTTTTTGCTCTTATGGCTCCCCATGTTGTGTTAATATCTCCAATGGCATACTCTATAGCATCTAATGCATCTTGAATTAAATTATCTAGCTCTTTGCCTTCAACATAATCACCATTCCTAAAGAGACAGGACATTCCAGCATTACATACAAACATAGCATCAGAATTGATATCCTCACAATATTGTAAGAATTCATGATATCCGAATCCATAAGTACTTCGGTATCCCCATAGATTGTATTCTCCAGGACGCTTTATGGGATCACCTATTGTTTCTTTCCATTTTACACAATTTTCCATAGTGAGTCCTTCAACTATACATCCACCTGGCCAGCGAATAAAGGCTGGTTTGAGATCAGCTAGATAATTGGCGATATCATTTCTTAAGCCATTTTTACGACCTTTATAAGTTTCTTCTGGAAAAAGTGAGACATAATCTAAAAATATTTCGCCTTTATTATCTAAATCCATGTATAGACTGTAATTATTCCCGCTTTTAGTTGCTGCAAAAGTTGCACTATAACAATTCCATTTATTGTTATTTTTTAATTTAATCTTTTTATTAAAAGCTATATCACCGTTTTTGTTTTTTAAACAGACTCTTATGAAAGGTGATGTATTATAAGATGATTTAATCCAAAATTTTAGTGAATATTTTTTGCCGTTTTCAACAGCTATTCCCCAGTATCCATGGTTTATTATTGATAAAGGAGATTTGTTCATTTCAAGATTGATATGAAGAGAATGAGGAGTAGCTGAATTCAGTGGATATGCTTTACTTATATCATAAGCAACTTTACTGCCATCATGAGAAATGATACTCCAAGCGTTCATGGATTTATTGTCATTCCATTTTATTTTAAACTCGTTTATGGAATCATTAGAATAGCAATGTTGGGATGGAGCGCAAGCATATCCATTCTTTAGTATCGTACCTGATGGTAATGTGCCGTCTTCAAACCCTCTGTTTTGAATCATTTCTGCATAAATGCCGCCATCACCGGAGTGTGATATTTCTTCAAAAAAAACTCCATATAGTGATGTTGGAATTTTGTTTCCTATAGATTTTCCATTAATATCGATTCTATCTATTTGAGGATTTTGACAACCATATCCGAATGATAATAGTGCTAGTAAACCTATGTTAGTTAACCAATTTCTACTTTTCATATTATAATTAATTAAATAAGCCTGTTTAAATCTTATGTTTCCCAAAACTTAAACAGGCTTAATGAATAATCTATTTCAATATTTATTATTACCAGTCTTTATTATTAGGTAGTAATTTAGGGTTTACATCTGTTTCTGTTGAAGGTATAGGCCACAACAAATATTTTTCAGAAAAAGTGGTACCACTTTCATTTGTAAAACTATTATAATTCTCAAATCTATCTGTTTTTAAATTATAAGCTTTATGAGTTCGTTGAATATCAAAATATTCTTTATTTTCATAGCATAGCTCATGAGCTCTTTCTTTCCACACAGCTTGAATAAATTCATCTTTATTTAGTCCAGATAGTGGAGATAAACCAGCACGGTTTCTTATAGAATTTATCATATCATATGATAGCTGATCTGGATTGCCGGTAGCCATAGTATATGATTCTGCATAAATAAACATAACTTCAGGTAGGCGGTACAAGGTAAAGTTTAAATCACACTTACCTGTTGTTACAGCTTCAACATCAAAATATTTATATAATGCAGTTGTAAACTGTTCAATTTTATTGGAATCATCAATATTAGGATATTGTGAGAAAAACATTCCTTTTTCTGCTGCGCGAAGATCCCCTTTTTCATACGAATCTAAAAATTGTTGTGTGGGAAGTAATGATCCAAACTTGTCATAAACTTGGGTAATTGGTGTTCCTACAGGTACTATTAAACTTGTAATAGAGTTTGTTGCATCTGCAGATGCACTGAACTGTATTTGAAATATTAATTCTCCTTTATTTTTATTTGCTTTATCATGTAGATTATCATAAGAATTAAATAGTGAATACCATTCAGTATCCGATGCTGGCGTATCATATTTTCCCCAATAAGAATTATCAAGAACTTCTTTTGCTTTTGCGTAAGCTAATTCATAGTATTCTGTACCTTTATTTAATGGATAACCAGCCATATATTGATAAACATCAGCTAGTAATGTCTTAACAAATCCTAAAGAAACACGTCCCGTTTCATCTGTGTTTGGGAGACCTGATTTTTCTGCTTCTTTTAGATCCAAAATGATATTTTCAAATATTTTTTCTTGGTTTGTTTTTTCTGGATACATTAATGGTGAATCAGAAGTTACAGGTTCAAGAATTAAAGGTATATTTCCATATAGGCGAGTCAAATAGTAATAATAGAAAGCTCTTAAAGCATATACTTCACCTTTTAGTTGAGCTGTTTCTTTTTCGTCCATATTTTTCATGCCTTCTAAACAAAGATTGCAATCTGCGATACCTTCATAAAATCCATTCCACATATCACCAAAAGCACTATTCATTGTCCCTGCTGTATGTTTAATATAGGTATTATTATATAAGCTTTGAGCATTAGTTGTAGCGTGTCCGCATAACAAATCAATTGCAACCCATGCACTTTCACCGTATCCAGCTCCATTGGTTAATGCTCTTAGACGTTCGTATGCTCCGTCGACAGCTGTTTTGGCTTGGTTTACGTTCTTGAAATAATTATATTGAGTGAAATTTGATATTGGATTTTCTTCTAAAAAGTCACTGCAAGAAGAACTGGCTATTAATCCTCCCAACATCAATATGTAAACATACTTTTTCATATTATTGCTATTTATTAATTAAAATGTAACATTTAACCCTAATGTGTAACTTCTTGATTTGGGGTAATCAAAAAACTGTATATTTTGACCGAAAGCTGCATCGTAAGTAGATACTTCTGGGTCATATCCTGAATAAGATGTAATCAAGAAGAAATTTTGTGCAGAAAGAGATAATCTTACTTTTGATAATCCTATTTTTGATATCCATTTCTCTGGGAATGTATATCCAAGAGAAATATTTTTCCCACGTAGAAATGATCCATCCTCTACTTTATGTGAATCTATCAGAGTGGTATATCCCGCATCAGCTAAACGAGTTTGGGCAATTGGAGTATTTTGATTTGTTTCTGTCCAGGCATTTAAAACTGTACTTTTTGAATTTGCTATACTTGTACGGTCTTCTAGTGAATGACCTGTATTATTTAATACATCTGCACCTACAGAATACTGTAACTCCAAGGCTAAGTCAAAACCTTTATAACTAAAATAGTTACTGAATGTTCCATAAAAGTCAGGAGTACCTCTACCTATTATTTGTTTGTCGTCATCATTTATTTGATAATCATGGTTAAGGTCTTCATGTTTTAAATCTCCAGGTTTTTTCCCATATTTGGCAGCTTCATCTGCTTCATCGCTTCCCCAGGTGCCTAATCTCTTATATCCCCAAAATGAGCCTACAGGTTCCCCTACTCGTAAAATAACATTATATCCTAAGAAATTGGGATCAACTAGTTTGTCTTCGTTATTTGTTCCTAATTGAGTTATTTCATTTTTGAGGAATGAAATATTGAAAGAAGAAGTCCAAATAAAATCTTGTTTTTCTATATTCACTGTATTTAATGTGAGTTCAATACCTTTATTATCCATACTACCAATGTTAGCCATCATAGAACGCTTTCCACTAGTAGCAGGTACAGGAGTTTCATATAAAAGGTCCTTGGTCTTTTTTAAGAAAAAATCTGCTTCAAGAGTTACTCTATTATTCCATAGTCCGAGATCGAATCCTAAATCATATTGTGCAGTTTTTTCCCATTTTAAATCAGGATTTGCTAATTCTCCTATAACTATACCAGGAGCTCTGTTTCCACCAAAAACATAATTTGTAGAACCAAGCATAGGTAAGGATCTATATTGACCTATATCTGAATTTCCTGTGAGACCATAACTAAATCTAAGTTTTAGGTTCGATAACCAATTTTTTGCTGGTTCCATAAATTTTTCTTCACTGACACGCCAACCTAAGGCAGCAGAAGGGAAGAAAGCGTAACGATTATTTGCTCCAAATTTAGAAGAACCATCTGCACGACCTGTTACGGTAAAAAGGTATTTGTTTTGTAATGTATAGTTTAGTCGTGCAAAATATGATGCCATCTGCCAACCGTATGCAGATGATGCTATACTTTGTGTTTGTGCTTGCCCTAAATTGTTCCAGCTGAAAAAATCATCAGATAGATCTTTTGCTTCGGATTCATATCTGAGTTGATGATATTTTTGATATTCAATACCTACCATGATATTTAAAGCATGGATATTGTTGATAATTGTATTATATGTTAAGTGGTTTTCCCACTGCCAAAAACGGCGTCGCTCTGTATATAGACTTGCTCTGTTTTTACCAAAGGTGCTTCTTAGATTTACTGTGGTAGGTGAAAAAATAAATTCTCTCCAATCTGTATTGGATACTCCTATTGTTGTTTTAAATTCCAGTCCTTTAGCAATTTTAAAATTAGCATAAGCATTGCCATTAAAAATTGCACTTTTTTGCAACCAATTTAAATCCATTAGGTTTGTTGGGGTATCAGCAACTTCGAGTCCAGCAAAATCAGATAGGCGGGCTATTGTACCATCAGGATATTTCTCTGGAATAATAGGAGCAGCTTCCAACATGGCTCTTGGCATATTACCAGATCCTTGTTCCTGATCTTGTAGTCGTTCACGAATATCACTGAAATTGAACATGGCACCTACTGTTAACCAGTCTGTAATCTTTGTGTCAAGACTCAAACGGCCAGAAAAACGTTTTTTATATGTTGTTTCTAATATACCTTCGTCATCTGTGTAATTAAGGAATAAACCGTATGAGGTTTTATCAGAGCCTCCAGTTAGGGATAAATTATGATTTTGGCTAATAGAAGTACGTGTTGCTACATCCTGCCAATCTGTATCATATAAAGGGTTCCCATTTTCGTCAAAAAGTTCGTGATTTCCAAAAGTATTTCCAACTTTATATTGTTCACGAATTGTTTCAGGATTATATTTATCATATTTACCTGATGCCCAACCTGTAGGATCAAATTTTTCAGCATTTTTATATCCTGTTTCCCATACTTGCATAAATTCTTCTGAATTTAATAAGTCTATTTTACGGGCTAATGTGTTTACTGTAAAGTTTGCATCATAACTTATTCTTGGTCTTTCACCTTTTTTCCCTTTTTTTGTAGTAATGATAATTACACCATTAGAGCCACGTGTTCCATAGATTGCAGTAGATGATGCATCTTTCAAAACATCAATACTTTCAATATCATTGGGATTTATGGCATCTAACCCTCCACCTTGCCATATAATTCCATCAACAACGTAGAGGGGAGTACTACTTGCATTTATAGAACTATATCCACGTATTTGAATATTAGTACGTCCACCAGGGCGCCCTGAGTTAGTACTGATATTGACTCCTGCAACTTTGCCTGCTAATGCTTGCTCTACTGTTGTCGCAGGACGTTCTAGTAGTTTTTCACTTTTTACGTTTGAAACAGAACCTGTAAGATCGGATTTTTTTTGAATGCCATATCCGACAACAACAACTTCGTCAAGAACTTCTGTGTCTTCTTTTAAAGTAGGGGTTGTCGTTTAATTCTAAGAATTCAATATCTATAGACGAGGGTATGC
>DXLM01000179.1 GCA_019414725.1 Bacteroides sp. | reverse complement strand
ATCCTTTTCGCTATTATCTTTCAAATTTATCATCATGATAATACACTAATAGACATAAAAACTGAAAAAGGTTCTATAAATCATTAGATTTACAGAACCTTTCATAGGTGAAGGGGTGACTAGTGGGATTCGAACCCACGACATTCAGAACCACAATCTGACGCTCTAACCGACTGAACTATAGTCACCATGTTAGGCTTTCCTTTCGAAAGCGATGCAAAGGTACTGCTTTTTTTTATATCTGCAAACTTTTTGAGGAAAAATTATTCAAAAAAATACTCTTTTATGCCTCCATTCGATTTTCCTAATAAATTTTCAGTTCCTTTCAAGAAACGTTTCATCACATTAAGTTCCTCATTATTAATGGATTTATTAATAAAAGTAACAGGATATAATTCAAAGTTCTTTTTTTTACTTAAAACAGGTCTTGAAGTCCAAACCAATGCATATTCACAATCCGCTAAACGGGTTATTCGAAAAATCCGTTGCAACTTCAATCTTACCATAGCTCCTCCATCCGTTTTTTCTTTCGACATATTTGAGATAAAATTACCTAATGAATAAACAATGACATGCCGGGCAGGAGTCCGGGGGTCTTTTACAATTTCCATAGGCTGGAGTACATGCGGATGCGAACCTATTACATGATCAACTCCTTGTTCAATCAACCAGTTAGCCAATTCACACTCCGATCGTTCAGGGAACGAACAATATTCCACTCCCCAATGCATACAGGCTATAATAACATCAGGAAGTTTTCTGCGTGCATCAAGAATATCTTTTTTTATTTGTTCCCGATTAATATAATTCACCACATTCGGAGCATCAGTCTTCAAGCCATTCGTTCCATAAGTATAGTTCAACAATACAATTCTAAAACCATTCTTCTCAATCAATAACGGGTAGCTCTTATGACGTTCTTCCGGGTTCCTATAGGTTCCAGCATGATGTATTTTCAAAGAATCCAGCATCAGAATAGTACGTTCCAACCCCAACTTCCCCTTATCCAGACAATGATTGTTAGCGGTCAGCAATACATCAAATCCGGCTTCCTTTATAGCATGAAGATATTCGTCCGGAGCACTGAACGCCGGATACCCTCTATAAGGCTTTCCTCCCAATGTCACCTCTAAGTTCCCTATAGCCATATCCGCCTCACTTATTTCTTTCTTCACATGACGGAAGCAATCATTATAATTATACCCGTCTCCTTGCCTAGCTGCATCAATTTGAGCCTGATGTTGCATCAAATCACCGACAAACAACAAAGAGATCTGATCTTGCGCCGATAGTGACAAACCAAACCATAGCAAAAAAAGAATGAAGATCTGTTTCATCTATTCTAACATTAGAGGGTACAAGATAGGAAAAAATTCGTAAAGAACAAAGTTCTACACTAATTTACAGTTTTCATACGCTTGAATTCCGTAGGAGCAACCCCGAACTG
>DXLM01000178.1 GCA_019414725.1 Bacteroides sp. | reverse complement strand
GCAACGGAGGATGAGCAGATCGGCATTTTTGAAAGATACTGCAAATTCTTAAATTCGCTGGACTGTAATTATAAGATTACGATTAACAATAAGAACAAAAATATGGAGGATCTCCGTGATAAGGTTCTTATTACAGAAAAAAACGATGGCTTCAATAATTACCGAAGAATCTACAATGACATTATTGAGGAGAAGATTATTGAGGGCAGACAGGGGATTGAACAGGAAAGATACCTGACGATCACGATTGAGAGAAAGAACTTTGAGGAGGCAAAGGCACAGTTTGCCACACTTGAGGCAACAATACACAAGGCTTTCATTGAGCTTGGGGCGGAGATTGTGCCGCTTAATGGCAATGAAAGGCTGAAAGTGCTCTATGACTATTACCATCTTGGCGATGAGGGCAGTTTTGATTTTGATATCAAAAAGGCAAAGAAGGTCGGAGCAGATTTTAAGAATGATTTATGTAATGGTATGGTGAAATATTTCCCAGACCATTTTGAGGACGAGAGTAAATACTGCAAGGCACTTTTCATTAAGAAGTATCCCAGCAGTTTATCTGACAGATTTATCAATGAGATTACTTCCCTTCCGGTACACTCCATTACCAGTATTGATGTAGTGCCTGTGCCAAAGGATTTGACCACAAAGGTGCTTCAGAAGAAATATCTTGGTATTGAGTCGGATATTATCAAACAGCAGAGAGTCCGTAATAAGAACAATGACTTCTCCACAGAAATCTCTTATGCAAAGAGAACGGAGAAAAAAGAGATTGAGGCAATTATGGATGATGTTCGTGAGAATGACCAGTGTCTTTTCTTTGTAGGAGTTACCATTATCCTTATGGCAGAAAGTAAGAAGGAGCTTGAGAGTGTCTGCGAAACAGTAGAAACAATCGGAAAACGTAACAGTTGTACGATTGATACACACTACTTAAAGCAGAGGGAAGCACTCAACACGGCACTTCCGATTGGTGTAAGACAGGTGGAAACAATGCGTAACCTTCTTACCCAGTCGCTTGCGGTGCTTATGCCGTTCAATGTGCAGGAACTGAATGACAGCACAGGTAATTATTACGGTATCAACCAGATCAGTAAGAATGTAAATATCGGTAACAGAAAGAAGCTCATCAACGGAAATGGCTTTGTATTCGGAGTGCCGGGTTCTGGCAAATCATTCTTCTGTAAGATGGAAATGGGTAGCGTATTTTTATCGGGGGATGATGAGATTATCGTCATTGATCCGATGAACGAATATTTTGATATTGCACAGACTTATGGCGGAACCGTGGTAAATATGTCCACATACACGGACAACTATGTAAATCCGCTTGAGATGGATGTGTGGAGTCTTGATCCGAATGATTCAAAGGGAATGATAAGGGAAAAAGGGGAATTTATGCTTGGTCTTTGTGAGCAGTGTATCGGGGACAGCTTAAATTCCAGACAGAA
>DXLM01000177.1 GCA_019414725.1 Bacteroides sp. | reverse complement strand
CAATCAGCCCCTCGTAACCTCTATAAATTCCTTTCACTTTAAATCCGTTAAAAATGGCGGCGCGGGTCACGGCACGGATAGCCGCGTTCATTCCTGAAGCATCCCCTCCGGAAGTCAGAATTCCAATATACTTGTTATCCATAATTTGTTTTTTATATTTTAATTAATCAGGCAAAATTAGAAAGCAACTGTTTTAGCCTTTTTCTGCTATAAAAGATACGGCTTTTTATCGTACTCAGTGACACTCCTATCTTTGCGGCTATTTCCCGATATTTGACTCCGGTACAACATAAAAACGACATAATGTGCTTTAGGCAATGTTTTAAGGGCTTCCCTTATCTCTTTTGCATCATGCCCGTTATCCACGAAAATGAAAGAGTCGTCCCTTAACAGGAAATGATATTCAGGTTCTGATAATACATATAAATTCCCTCGTATTTTCTTTGTCCGGCAATTATTGATAAATGCATTGCGCATGATGGTATACATCCAGCCTTTAAAATTCGTACCGGAATCAAACTTATCCTTATTATCCAACGTCCTCAACATTGTTTCCTGCAACAAGTTTTCTGCTTCATCCTTGTCAGCAGTCAGTTTATATGCAAAACAATGCAGTTCATTCTGAAGGGCTACCAGCGCTTTATCGAAATCAAATCCTCTCATTATATTTATTTTGGAATTCAAATATCCGGGTGAAGGCATTCCCTGATAATAAGAAATGCCTTCTGTAGAGTCTCATCAAGATATCTTATTTGACATCAATAGTTTTGGTGGTTTCCTGAACCTTCTTATCTACGACTTTGGGAATATCGATAAACAGGACCCCGTGTTCCACTTTGGCCGAAATTTTATCTTTTTCCACATTATCCGGCAGCAGGATACTCTGCTGGAATCGGGAATAGGAGAATTCACGGCGCAAGTATTTTCCGTCTTTCTTCTCCTCCTTTTTCTCGTCCTTTTTTTCCATGCAGATTACCAGATTGTTGCTTTCATCCACACTTACCTTAAAATCATTCTTGGTCATTCCCGGAGCTGCCAGTTCTACCTTGTAGTCCTTTTCATTCTCAATCACATTGATGGCTGGAGCCGTAGCGTTTGCTCTTGCCATCCATTCATTGTCAAAGAAATCGTTAAAAATACTCGGTAACCAATTCTGGTTTGTTTTTACAGGTACCATTTTTACCTCCTCTTTAAAAGTTAATAATTAAAACTTAAAAAAAAGCATCTGCTTGATAGACAGATTTTTATTTTTTAGCCATCCCTTGTTTGGCCACAGCTTCTGCCCGTTTCCGTATCTCTTCCGGGTTTCCAAGGTAGTAGTCCTTGACAAGAACCAGCCTGTCGTCAAATTCAAAGACATAAGGAACTGCCGTAGGCAGGTTCAGGTTGGAAATATCCGTATCGGAAATTCCTTTGAGATGCTTGATGATTCCGCGCAGGCTGTTACCATGGGCGACTACCAGCAGGCTGTCCTTATACATCAATGCGGGAAAGATGATGC
>DXLM01000176.1 GCA_019414725.1 Bacteroides sp. | reverse complement strand
TCACGTATAATAAAAACCATCTCGAAAGGGGTGGTTTTTATTATTTCTCCTTCCTTAACAAGATTGTATCGCAGGAGTAGCTACCTGCGTTATAATCAGTACAAGCACTGTGGATTTGCATCTATACTATTACAGCTTGACTGGTTCGAGGTGACTCAAACCACAGTGACTTGTCTGAATTGGTAATCAGTTAGTTAACGCTTTGACGTTTCATTTGTGCGTGAATCCATGGACAAGTTTCCTGTGGCAAACAGCAGTGCTAAATTTCAAAAGGAGGAAACCAATGTACTTTATCGGAATCGACATTTCAAAATTCAAGCATGACTGCGCCATCATCGACGAAGCCGGTGACACGGTTACAGCTTCCTGGTCATTTGCCAACAACTGTGAAGGTTTTTCCTTACTCAAACAGCTGTTGGATGCCCTGGATGGACAAAAGAAAATAGGGTTTGAATCTACCGGTCACTATGGGCATAACTTAAAGCTGTTCCTTGAAACCAACAACTTTTCATTCATGGAGTTCAATCCGCTTCTGGTTTCTAAATTTGTTCGCAGCAAATCCCTCAGAAACACGAAGACTGACTCTCTGGATGCAGTTTCCATTGCCCAATATCTTATGACGGTAGAGTATAAACCCTATCCACCGTCATTCTATCACATGGATCAGCTTAAGTCACTAACAAGATTTCGGGATTCTCTTGTCCGTCAGCACTCCCGGCAGCTTGTTGAGCTCACAAATATCCTGGACAAGGTTTTCCCTGAGTTCAAGCCCTTCTTTGACGGAAGATTCTCTGCCACAGCTCTCTACATACTGACCCATTACCAAAGTCCTGAGAAGATTGCCAATATGAATGCCAAGTCCTATGAGGCTCTGCGCAAAAAGTCCCGTGGTAAATTCTCAATGGTGAAGTTCGCACAGTTGAAAACTCTGGCAAAAAACACTGTCGGCAGATCTGATGCCTTCCTTCTCAAGCAGATGGAAATTACCATAGATATTGAGAATCAGCTAGATGCAAAGATTGACGAGATTGAATCGCAAATTCTTGAGTGTATTCGCGCTCTGAATCCACCGATCCTTACCATTCCCGGCATTGGAGAATTAACTGCTGCGATTATTCTTTCTGAGTATGGTAACATTAACAAATTTGAAAACCCAGCTCAGCTGCTTTCTTTCGCTGGTTTGGAGCCCGGTTACTACCAATCTGGTCTGGCTGAACACCAGGGTCACATGGTAAAACACGGTTCTTCTCACCTTCGCTACGCCCTTATGAACGCCTGTCTGCCGCTTATTACTTACGAACCAGTATTTGCGGAGTACTATGCAAAAAAGCGGGCTGAGGGCAAGCCTCACCGTGTAGCTCTGACCCATGTCGCAAAGAAGCTGCTGCGCGTCATCTTCACCCTGCAAACGAAGAACATTTCTTACGATCCCACCTTGATCCGGTAACTACAGCGATTTCATTTTTCAGCACTCGAAAGAGGGCTTATCTTCGTGCGCCCATTTTTCCCCAGAATATTTTTCTGCTCTTAGGGCTTGACTTTTAATAGTTAGTCAC
>DXLM01000175.1 GCA_019414725.1 Bacteroides sp. | reverse complement strand
ATAAAAAAATGCCTACGGCATCTCAGCTCCCCCGCCCCTCAATCTTGAGGGATAAGGGCTTGCTTTCTCTCCTACTTTGTTTCATAATAATCTCATGAATGTGATACAGAAGATGCTCAGAGATTATTATGAAATAATTGAATACGATTTAAAACCAAGACCTGTTGTAATGGAAAACATCGAAAAAGTAATTAACTGTGGTGATCCTTCCTATGGTGGCGCCATGTATATCTGCACACATTGTAAAAATTGGAAATTTGTCCCTTTCCGTTGCCACAGTCGTTTTTGTCCTACCTGTGGCAATAAATATGCCATGGAACGCACTACCAGTATGTCTTTTAAACTCGTGAATGTGAATCATCGACATTGCGTTTTTACCATTGATGAAAATCTCAGGGACTTCTTTCTCAATGACCGGTCTCTGCTCAACTGTCTTTTTCACGCGGTGAACAGTGTCATCTCTCGTATGTTTTTTCAACTGAATAAATCCAAAAACTTTACCCCAGGCTTTATCATGGTTTTACACACTTTCGGCAGAGACCTCAAATGGAACCCTCATATTCACTGTCTCATCTCGGAAGGGGGATTTAGCGATGATGGTTTCTGGCGCCATGTCAAATATTTTAACTACAACTTTCTTCGCAATGCCTTCCGTACCGCTCTACTGAATGAAATGGAGACGATCATTGGTCCTTCGTTTAAAAAGGTGAAATCCAGATGTTACCGTGAACATAAACAAGGATTCTACGTTTATGCAAAGCCGAATCTTTGTGACCCTAAGAACGTTATCAAATACATCGGGCGTTATCTTGGCCGTCCTGTCATTGCTACATCCAGAATCGACAACTATGATGGGGATACTGTTACTTTCCATTACAATCGCCATGAGGATAATAAATACATAGAAGAAACTCTTCCTGCCATTGATTTCATCAAAAGATTAATCCGCCATATCCCCGAGAAACACTTCAAAATGATTCGATATGGCGGCTTATATGCCAGACACAGGGAAATCGATAAAACCCTTTTTCGTGCGATTTCTAAAAATAAGCATCGTATTTATCGAAATTTCAATCAATGGAGGACCGCCATCCTGCTCTCCTTTGGCTATGATCCTTTAGAATGTCCCGATTGCAAACACAAAATGGTGTTACTTGAACTTTATTACAAACACAAACGCGTACCTCTCGAAGAACTCTATGAGAAAGTAATGTCCAACTCTCTCGGAAAACGTTCTTCTGCATGATTTCTTTTTTTATATTCTATGCTATAATCCTCTGTAAGGAGGACAAGAACATGAAACCTAATATCGAGGAATTACGCAAAAAATACATGGATCATCCACCGGAAGGATTCACATCTGAGGACATTCGCAATATGAGCGAAGATGAACTTCTGGATATGGATTATTTCTTAAATGAAGATGACTTATTTTCCGATGAGGCTGGTGTAGAAGGTTTTTATATCTTTTAACCAGTGCCATCTCTTTATCATGCTCGCTTTTATGCGGGCTTTTTTCATTCATGAATCTAACAAATATCGAACTTTCCTATAAAG
>DXLM01000174.1 GCA_019414725.1 Bacteroides sp. | reverse complement strand
TTTTAGTATTGCATAATATATCCTCTTCTATCTCTTCTGTTGTTTCTTCATGGTATTCTTTGTAAATACCCCCTTCGTTCAGATAGTGGATAATATCACATATTTCCCTTAGCGAGGCAATGAGATGTGAGGAAATTATCACCGTCTTTTCTTTTGCTTTCAGTTGCCGGATGAGTCTTTTCATCAGGATACATCCCTTCAAGTCCACCCCATTGAACGGCTCGTCAAGAATAAATACGTCATTGTCTTGCAACAATAATGCCATAAATCCCAGTTTCTTTTTCATTCCAGTAGAATATTCGGCAGCATACCTGTCAAGGGGCAGTTGGAAAATTTCATTTAAATGTTGAATGGTGGGTGTATTGACCGGCAGATCTTTGGCCTTCATACAGAATTCCAAGTGTTCAAGACCCGTGATTTGGGAATAAAAGAAGTTGGATGCAGACAGATAACCTGTTTTTAAAGTTTTGCTTTTGGTTATGCTTCCGGTATAATCATAGATTCCCATTATACAATTGAATAAAGTAGTCTTTCCGGCTCCATTCTCGCCCACCAAGCCATATATTTTTCCAGGGTGATACTCCAAATGAATGCCGTTTAATACTTTGACCTTACCGAAACTTTTATGTAAATCATTCACTTCTATCATAATAATCTTTTTAAGCGTTTGTGCGCATGGCAGGTCAGCAATGCTGTAAGTGCTATGCCGGGTATTAAAATAATTGGAACAAAAAGAGAGCCTAAATAAAAAGGCATTAATATACTTAATTGCACAATAAACAGCAATAGGGGGGATGGGATGATATGGCGCAACATACCGATACCAATGGCATAAATTAAGGTGGCAGTATAATAAGATAAGAAAAAGAGGATTTCATCTTGGTCATAGGTAGACGCTATAAGCGCTAAGCTGAAAGGAATGGAGGTGATGAAAACATTCCATGCTATGCTTTTTAGTTGGAAAAGGCATAAAGTCTTGAAATTTTTGAAATGAAGAAGATATCTGTTGTCCATTGTTTGCAGATAGCCTGATGCCTGTACCAATCCCCATAGTATGAGACATACTTTGTTTATTTTTATATTTCCGTGTACGGTTCCTGCGGTTGCAAAAAGAAAGAGTAGGATATAGACCCAGAAAGATTGGCGGAATATTCGTATATATTCATAACTTCCTTTGTAAAGAAAAGGAAGACGGACAGGTTTGTGTTTCAGTTTTATTTTTTTCAGGCAAGGTAATAAGGCGGCGAACAGCCATAAGCCGATAGCGTCGGTAAATTGTCCTTTTATTATTTCTATTCCGGCAAAAGGTAATGCGATCAAGGTGTATTCTTTTATCAGGAACACAGAAAGATGAGGTGTTAAAGTGCGTAAAAATTCTTTGTCTTTCCGGACATTATGATAACCGGCTAATAAGAGAACGCATACCACAGGAATAGCGAAACGGTTTTCTGCCAAGAACAATATCATGATGGCAGCCACCGTTAAGATGGTAAGGAAGACTATTCTGAAGATACCCAATTCTATAACTATTCTTCCAAAATTTTTCAGACGAAGCAGCAGATACAGTTGAAACATAAAGTGCTTTTT
>DXLM01000173.1 GCA_019414725.1 Bacteroides sp. | reverse complement strand
AAAATGTTCCTTGATAATAAAATATTGCTAAAATAGTGTTTTGAGGGATGCAAAATCTATCCTTTTGAGAGATGAATTTTCCTATTTTTTCTCATTTGGGCAGACTTCTCCCTTTAGTTTTAAAATTCGTTTTAAATTGACTGCAAATATTGATACTGCTCCTTGAAGTTGCATGTTTGATAGTCCAGCAGCATCACAACGACTATATCCGTGTATATTTTTTAATTCACTATTTTTTGCCTCTATCATATAGCGGGTTTTGAAACGTTCCTTGAAATATTGTGTTTTTTGAAACGCCTCTTGATTTTTATGATAATCCGATTTAATAGTGATACTATACGTTTTGGTTTTTGCATTTTCTTTATAGCAGCCATTACGATAAGGACAGACATGGCATTTATTAATATCGAAAAAATATTTGATACGTGTATTCTTTTTCTGATTACTACGTTTGTCAATTCGATATTTTATAGCCAAATGCCCTGCTGGGCACTGCATGGTATCCGCATCTTTATTAAAGATAAAGCCGTCCTCTGAACGAGTCCCTTTTATGATGCTCGGGTTAAGCTTTGAAATTAATTTATAGTCATTGCTTTGTGCATCTTTTAAATTTTCCAGTGTGGAATATGCGGTATCTGCTATTACTTCATTAACGGTTGCACCTGCTGCTTTACTTTTTTGAACCAGTACTGGAAGTTCCTGACCATCAAATGCTTCGCCGGATGTGATTGTTGCTGCAGTGATAATCCGTTCATCTGTCATGGCCAAATGAGTTTTGTATCCGTAAAAAGAAGAATTGACCGTTTTATGGCCAATCCGGGCATCCGGGTCAATGGATTGATCATAACAATCAATCTGATTATCCAAAATTTCGGATAACATAGAAGATTCTTCTTTAATCGTTGGCAGTTCTGAATACGGACTTTCCTGAACTGTGTTTAATAATTCATGACAGTATTCATTATACTCATCTAAAGAAGCTCGTTTTTCAGGTTCATCTGGCAGATAAATGTCTTTATCAGAATCTTTTAAAGCTACTTTTAAAGAAGTAGAGGCTTTTTTCAACATTTCTCTCTGAGTAGTTTTATGATAACGGGCTTCTGTATGAGTTGAGTCAACAATTATAGTATTGCTTTTTAAAACACCTTGATTTATGGCAAGTTCTACACTTTTATTTATGAGCAGATCAAGTATATTTTCATCTTTTAAACGCTGCTTTCTGAATTTGGTTAAAAGACTAGGATGGATAACCTCTTCTTCTGGCGTTAATTCCAGAAAATATTTAAAAGACATATCATATCGTGATCTTTCAACAACACCATTATCAGAAAGGTTATAAAGATATTTTAAAAGCAGATATTTAAATAGCAATATAGGGTTTTTTGCATTACGTCCATTATCAAGGCAATATTTATTTTTTAATTCATCATATATAAAAGAAAAATCGACCAATTCCCTGATTTTTCTTAGAATATGATCTTTTGGAACAATCATGTCATATAAATCTGAATAATAACTAAGGCTAAGTTTAAGTTGGGATGATAACATTTCAACCTCCGACAATTATGATACCTTAATTATATCAGATATATGATTTTACGACCACTTTTTCAGTGGCGTCC
>DXLM01000172.1 GCA_019414725.1 Bacteroides sp. | reverse complement strand
ATTTTTTTAGTATATAATGCTTTTATACGGCATAAACAGCATAGTTTTTTGCATGATAAAAGGACATCTGGAAATAGTGTGCAGGACTAAATTCCACATGTCTGTTGGAAAGACTAAATTCTATGCAATGAAACTTGCCTGTGCCTGTATTGTTATTATTATTTTATTAATGCTGGTATCAATGTGACTTCATCGGCTGGTATCTCTGCCAATCCTAATGCTTTATGAAGTCTGTTATCCAGCAGGAGACGGGATACTTCATATGGACTGTGTCCATTGAGGCTGTCCCGTTTTTCGCTGTTGATATGATTTAATAACAGCAGCGTTGTCTTGTCTGTCATTTTTTCAAAGCTTGTTCCTTTTGGCAGGACATACCTTATATATTCATGATTCTTTTCAAGAGCACCTTTTTGATCAGAACGGTTGGGATCACAATAATAAATGCGTGTGCGTACTTCATCATTTTTGCTATATTCCAGACTCTGCCGGTCCTGAAATTCATGCCCGTTGTCTGTAAGTATTACTTCGAAAAGTTTCTGAAACAGTTCAATTCCAAGTAACTCTGTTAAATGATCAAAAATCCTGGTTACTTCTTTCTGGGTCTGTTCTTCTAAAAGAAACATAAGCATAAGGCTACAGTTTCGAAAGAACATAGTCAGAAAGCAGGGACTGGTACCTTTTGCTCCTTCAACAGTATCCATTTCGACTACATAAACAGATTTGTTCGCTGCGATATATTCCAGGAATTCTTTATAGCCCCGGCCTTTTCGAAAACTTCTGTCTTTAAGGCTGGTAGTGGTTTTTCTTTTTCTCTGCTTGTATACCACTTTACGGCGCAGATCTATGTTTCTGGCTTGAAAAACGCCACGGTCTATATAAGAGTATATGGTTCTTCTGGAACAGGCGATCTCATCAGCATGAGATGCGTAGATGTGGGCAATGGATTGTCCTTTTTTGAGAAGCGGTGACAACAGGATGTCCAGTTTCTGTATACTTTCCGGTGTCTGGTTTATCCCTTCTCTGCTGGTAGTCCTAAGGGTTTCATAGGAGTCCTGGGCGTATTTTGAAGAATAGATCTTTTTGTCCATCATGCAATTCGTTCTCTTGCTGCATCCATTGCACACATAAGGAGGTTTATTTAATTTTTCACATTCTCTTGGTTTATAAAATTTACAGACATCGCTGCATCTGAATTTTCTGCAGAGGACACATTTGCGCCGGCATTCATTATCACCGCACATATGCATGACATTGCATATATTTGTCCGCGGCTTTGAACTATCATAATTGTTTGCACAGGGAATAGGGGCAAATGCATCTGCGCTTCTTTCCCTGATAATGGAATGACGTCTGATTTCTTTGGATATGGTACTTGGATCCTTGCTTAATTCTATTGCAATACTTCTAAATGAATCACCGTTATTTAAATGCTGTTCGATTATAATACGTGCAGATAAGTCAAGATGTTTTTGGTTGCCTTTTGGTCTTCCTGTATTCATTTTATCCTCCTTCTGCACAGGCAGGGGATCATCTGCAGTAGTATTTTATAAAAAGAAGAAGGAAAAATCCATGCAGAAGTAATTTCTACAGGTATAGAATTTACTCTTGCAAGGTAGAATTTAAAAAT
>DXLM01000171.1 GCA_019414725.1 Bacteroides sp. | reverse complement strand
TGAGACGCAGCGAAGTAAATAAAATGAATAATATAGGAAGTCAGTAGTGCGTGAATAAACTGCTGGCTTCTTTTTTGATAGATACAGTCACTCCCAGAGAGTGTGCAGGATAGTAAAGTAATAATATCAACATGACGATATAGAAAATGCAGGGAAGCATTGTATTTCAAAGAGTTTGAGATACAGTGCTTCTGCGTTTCTATAGGAGATAGTCGTTCTATGCGAAAAATAGTCATTTGATGCGGAGAATGATCGAGCGGAAGATTTGTTTGATATAATAAAGAGTGCCAGGTGAGACTTGTATGGTTTACAGGTATGAGAGCAATCAAAGACAGGAATGAAAAATATGAACATTATTATTTGTGATGACAGGATAGATGACAGAAAAAATTTGTCAGATTTGCTGTCAGACTATGGTGAAAAAAAGAATTATGAGTTTGCTATTACAGAATATGATTCCGGAGAACAGTTATGCGAAGATCAATCGGCTTTGGAAGCGTGTCAGCTATTATTTCTGGACATCAATATGCAGGGGATGGATGGGCTGAAAACAGCTATGAGGATTAAAGAAAAATATCCAAAACTTCCGGTTGTACTTGTGACGGCATACATGAATTACGCACTGGATGGATATAAGGTGAAAGCAAGCCGTTTTCTGCTGAAAGATAACCTTGCAGATACTATAGAAGAATGTATGGATGATTTGATAGCAGAAATTAATAAAAACCGTAGGATTCTCGAATTTCGTTTTGTGGAAGGAACGATAAAACTTTATGCAGATGACATCATTTATATAGAAACAGAGCTTCACAAAAATGTATTTTATACAGAAAAAGGGACATTTCAGATTTATAAAAAACTGGATGAACTGGAAAACGAATTAAAGAATATGGGATTTGTGCGGGCGCATTTAAGTTTTCTTGTAAATATGAAATACATTACCCAAATCAGCAGTTATGTGATGACACTTACGACAGGAAAAAAGATTCCGGTTCCCAAGGCACGATATGCACAGGTAAAGAGGGAATATATGCTGTATAAGGGAAAAGAATAACATGACATTCTGGGTATTGGTATTTATTGCGGAAATGCTGGAAGTAAAAGGAACGCTATACTTTTTTGATACTTTTATGGAAAAAAGAGATGGCGGATATAGGAACAGATACAGATTTTTTGTTTATTGCGGAGTGCTTTATCTGGCAGCAGTCACAGGGGTATGGATCGGAATGTTAAAATGTATCCTGATTATACTGGTTATGTCTTTCCTGAATCTGGCTTATTATGAGGTCTCCTTCCGGCAGAGTTTTTTATTTTCAATCATCAACTATACAATGCTTGTATTGATTGATTATGTGACTGTTTTGCTGGGAGGAGGAGGTTCAATCCAAGAAAAATGGTTTTTACAGGCACTGATATCAAAGACTGCTTTTATCATTCTGATGTTGTTTATCAGAAGATTTAGCAAGACAAGAAAAAGCTACGGTCTGATTACAGGAAAAGAGTGGTTTCAGTTTTTCTGTGTTCCTGTATTTACGGTGGTCGGTTTCATTCTTATGTTTTATTCAGAAAACGATGATATGCAGAATGTATTTTTATTTCTTTCGGTGGGACTGGTTGCGATTAACCTTATCC
>DXLM01000170.1 GCA_019414725.1 Bacteroides sp. | reverse complement strand
TTTTCACCGTGCCATAACCAATAACAACGACTTCATCCAAAGTCTTGTTATCTTCTTCCAATACAATTATCAAATCTTTTCCAGATTTTACCTCTTTGGTAAGATACCCAATATAAGAAACCACCAAAGTAGCATTACTCGGAACATCCGGAATTGAAAACTTACCATCGAAATCCGTGATTGTACCATTGGTTGTTCCTTTTACCAGTACATTCACACCAATCATAGGTTCGCCTGTTTTGTCTTTCACCAAACCTGTTGCGGTTTGAGCAAAAGCAACCAAACAAAGCATACTCAAAAAGAGAGTTGAGACAGCTTTTCTAGCTAATTCTTTTAGATTCATAAGATGTGTTTTTATAGTTATTAAAATGTTTTTTAAGGTTTTGACCTTAGTTTCACTGTTGCAAAATTATGGATATAACATTACCTTGATGTGTAGTTTTTATCTTTTTATGTGGATTTATTAGGTGTTTTTTACGGGTTCCAATTATTCAACACAACAAAAAAAGGAGACCTCCACCAACGTAGAAGTCTCCTTTTCAAGCAATTACAAAATCAATCTAGTCTATTGGGTTCCAATCACTTTGAGTACGAAAAATAGCATCGACCGTCACCTCCTCAGCTTCTTTCTTTGTTAATTGTTTGCTCCACGCCACCCTTTCCGAAGTATTTGCGCCCTCACCGGTATTTTTATATTCCATATAACGGGCGGTTTCTTCATTAGACTGCTTACCCCAATTGTGCCATCCGGCAAGAACAATATGTTTCCCCAATTCACATTCTATAAATAAAGTATAAGCATATGGACGCCAAGGACGACCTAAATACACTTTATCCACTCCCGGTTCTGCCGTCAGCTTACAGTGCTTAAAGACATATCCATATTTAGCCTCTTTCGGAGTGGAAGCAGCCGTTACATACGAATTGCGTTTACTGTGAATAATACAATCTTCAAATAAAGCGGTGGAAGGACCGAAAATAAAGTCGGTAGTACCATCAATATAACAATCCTTGAAATAAAGACGGGTAAATTTAGCACCTGTATAAATAGTGTCCTGATTGCCCAAGATACGACAATTGATAAATTTCAAACGGTCACCTTCCGTATGTAAAGCTACCGCCTGTCCCAACTGAGCCGCATTGTTCTCAATAGTCAAATTTTTAAAAGTGATATCACTGCCCTCTACCTTCACCGTATAAGTGCGGAAAGTACCCATTTTATTTATATTCGCATGATCATCATAAGTAATAATCGTCTTATCACGATCTTCACCTATAATATCTATATTTTCCACCCATGAAGGAACAATCACTTTCTCCTTGTATACTCCGTTCTTCACATAGATCGTAACAGTATAATCCATGAAAGCCCGCGCACTCTCTATAGCCTCCTGCAAAGTACGAAAATTCCCCGTTCCATCACGTGAGACTACAATTGTATCCTGACGTTCCTGAGCCCATGCTGCGCTTACAACAGACAATAGCAACAATAATCCTAAAACTTTCCTCATCGTATCACCTCCTATTATTCACATGCAGTTCCACAACTGTTTTTCTGAAACAAACGTTCCCATTCCAGACTGGCCATAATAAACGGACCTACTGCCTTCGCATCATTAGAACGTATTTTTTCAGTTATATAATAATT
>DXLM01000017.1:40024-42486 GCA_019414725.1 Bacteroides sp. | reverse complement strand
CATAGACCGCTTGTACGTAGTTCATCGCCCCATGGGGATTTTATTGCCGGTGGTGTTTTCCTATGGCGGTGTGGAATTGCTGAGGGTAGGGGAGACTTTCCATAGCCGTACAAAAAAAGCATACGCTTCCATGAACGGGCTGCATAAAGACAGCATCTGCTTTTATGAATATTACTTGAAGATACCGGATTATCGCGTACCGAAGTCCTGCAAGCTGGTGGATTCCGTATGGTCCACGGTGTTTGATGTGTTCGCCTGCTTGTTGGCAGGGGATGACGAGGAAGTTTATTGGTGCTGCGGCCGTCTGGCCGACCGGAGCATCGTGGTGATGGACGGGGCAGGAAGGTATTACCATGTGGTAAAAGGAAAGAGGAAGCGGTACATTGCCGCTAACCTTCCCGAACCCGGTGAGCAGGACTTCGACACGGCTGTAAAGAAGCTGAAAGAGGAAGCCGGACAGCGGGCGGAGGAAACGGACCGGCAGAAGAGAAGGAACGAGGAAGCGAAAAGGCGGAAGAGGCTGGAGGAGATAAGAGATGCCCTTCCGTACCGTATGGGCATGAAATGGGGCTTGAAACTGGGGGAATGTATCATCGTTCCTCCCAAATACAGAAAGATTCTTCCTCCTGTGGGCGTTTATTGTGCTTTTGAAGAGAGTGCCTGCCGGTGGGGGGTGATGGCACTGGACGGGAAAGTGATGGTGGAAGCCCGCTACCAGGAGGTGGATATAGAAAACAACGGCACGGTACACCTGACCGTCATTCCCGGCAAAGTGAAGACCGTCAAACTGTAAGTGTTTCCGGAATGAAACACAAATGACGCGAATGACATAAATTAAAAATCAAGATAAATTTATGCCATTCGCGTCATTTGTGTTCTAAAAAAAAAGTGAGCATCTGCCTGAGTTTGCACATACATTCAGAAAGGTTTCTATTATTACAGAATTTTTTCCATAATAAGCACCATTTCTTTCTTTTTTCACATTTTTTTTCTGTACTTTTGCGCTCAAATTTAAAAACCATTTTTTATAACCCAATATGGCAAATGTGATTAAATTACACAAAGGCTTGAACATCAACCTGAAAGGGAAACCTGCTCAGGAGTTCTTTGACGTGAAGCAGCCGGACATCTATGCGATAGTGCCCGATGATTTTCATGGCGTGACTCCTAAAGTCGTGGTCAAGGAACAGGAATATGTGACGGCCGGGGGAACATTGTTTGTTGACAAGAACCACCCCGAAGTGAAGTTCGTATCTCCGGTAAGCGGTGTCGTTACCAGCGTGGAGAGAGGCGAACGTCGTAAAGTCTTAAGCATCTCCATTGCAGCTGCAAAGGAGCAAGACTACGAAGAGTTTGGAAAGAAGGATGTTTCGACTCTGACAGGCGAGCAGGTAAAAGCCGCCCTGCTGGAAGCCGGACTTTTTTCATTCATTATCCAGCGCCCCTACATCGTGGTGGCTGATCCGAATGCCAAGCCGAAAGGCATCTTCGTTTCTGCATTTGACACTAACCCATTGGCTGCTGATTTCGAATTTGTTCTGAAAGGCCAGGAAAAAGATTTCCAGACTGGTCTGGACGCACTGGCAAAGATGGCAAAGACGTATCTGAATATCAGCGTAGAGCAGAAGAGCCCTGCACTGACCAACGCCAAAAATGTAACTGTAACTGCCTTCGACGGTCCTAACCCCGCCGGAAATGTAGGCGTTCAGATTAACCACATCAGTCCTATCAACAAAGGCGAAACTGTTTGGACGCTCCGTGCGGAAGAAGTGATCTTCATCGGACGCCTGTTCAACACAGGTCGCGTAGACCTTACCCGTACTATCGCCCTGACCGGTTCGGAAGTGAAGAAACCGGCTTATTGCAAGCTGAAAGTAGGAGCCTTGCTGACAGATATTTTTGCAGGACGTGTGAACGGAGGTAAAAACTTACGCTACATTAACGGTAACGTGCTGACCGGAACTTTGGTGAAACCAAACGGATTCCTGGGTGCGCACGCTACAAGTCTTACTGTGATTCCCGAAGGGGATGACCGGCACGAATTCCTGGGCTTTATCATGCCGCGTACCGATCAGTACAGTGCCAACCGCAGTTATTTCAGCTGGTTGTGCGGTAACAAGGAATACACACTGGATGCCCGTATCAAAGGTGGCGAACGCCACATGATTATGTCCGGTGAGTATGACAAAGTATTCCCGATGAGTATTTTCCCCGAATATTTAATTAAGGCTATCATTGCCGGCGATATTGACCGTATGGAAGCACTTGGTATTTACGAAGTGGCTCCCGAAGATTTTGCAGTATGCGAGTTTGTAGACTCTTCTAAACTGGAGTTGCAACGTATTGTGCGTCAAGGTCTGGACATGCTTCGCAAGGAAATGTGCTAAGTAATTAAAAACTAAGAATAAAAAGTTAATGAAAGCGTTAAGAAATTATCTCGACAAGATAAAGCCAAACTTTGA
>DXLM01000017.1:0-39924 GCA_019414725.1 Bacteroides sp. | reverse complement strand
AAAAGTTAATGAAAGCGTTAAGAAATTATCTCGACAAGATAAAGCCAAACTTTGAAGAGGGCGGCAAACTCCACGCGTTTCGTTCGGTGTTCGACGGTTTCGAAACATTCTTGTTCGTACCCAACAGCACTTCGAAAACAGGAGTTCACATTCATGATGCGATTGACAGCAAGCGTATCATGTCAATGGTGGTTATTGCGTTGATACCGGCCCTGTTGTTCGGTATGTACAACGTAGGTTACCAGCACTTCTTGGCTGTAGGCCAGGAGGCAGGTTTCTTTGAAAAGTTCATTTATGGTTTCCTGGCTGTTCTGCCTAAGATTATCGTGTCATACGTAGTCGGTCTGGGAATCGAATTTGTGGTGGCACAATGGAAGAACGAAGAAATTCAGGAAGGTTTCCTGGTATCCGGTCTGTTGATCCCGATGATCGTTCCTGTGGAATGTCCGTTGTGGATTCTGGCTGTCGCTACAGCATTCTCTGTTATCTTCGCTAAGGAAGTATTCGGCGGTACAGGTATGAATATCTTCAACCCTGCATTGATTACCCGTGCTTTCTTGTTCTTCGCTTATCCTACCAAAATGTCCGGTGATGCCGTTTGGGTAAGCACTGACAGCATTTTCGGTATCGGTGGCGGACAGGTAGTGGACGGTTTTACCGGCGCTACGATGTTGGGACAGGCTGCTACAGCCGCTCCGGGTGCAAGCGAACTGATTAATGTGAACGGTACTCCCGCTACCATGTGGGATATGGTTGTAGGTTTGATTCCGGGTTCTATCGGTGAAACCAGCGTTATCGCTATCGCACTGGGTGCCATCATCCTGTTGTGGACAGGCGTGGCAAGTTGGAAGACCATGTTCTCTGTCTTTGCCGGTGGTATCGTGATGGGATTGATCTTCAATGTATTCGGCTCTACAGATAACATGATGGCTCAGTTGCCTTGGTACGAACACATCGTATTGGGCGGTTTCTGCTTCGGCGCCGTGTTCATGGCTACCGACCCTGTGACTTCCGCACGTACGGAAAAGGGTAAGTTCATCTACGGCTTCCTGATCGGTGTGATGGCTATCGTTATCCGTGTGTTGAATCCGGGTTATCCCGAAGGTATGATGCTTGCCATCCTGCTGATGAACATCTTCGCTCCGCTGATTGACTACTGTATCGTACAGAAGAACATCACAGCCCGCGAAAACAGATTAAAATCAACTAACAACTAAAATATCGGACATTATGAATACTAATAGTAATAGTTATACTATCATCTATGCTTCGATAATGGTTGTTATCGTAGCATTCCTGTTGGCATTCGTGTCTTCTTCTCTGAAAGAAAAACAGTACCAGAATGTAGAACAGGACACAAAGAAACAAATTCTGGCAGCTTTGAACGTTTATGACGTAAAAGATGTGAATGCAGAATATGATAAATATGTGAAAGAAGACGATTTGATGCAGGCAGACGGTTCTTTGGTAAAGAACGATGCTGCTTTCCAGACTTCTTATAAAGGTGAAATCGCTAACGGACGTCTTCATGTATTCGTTTGCGACGTGGATGGTCAGACCAAATATGTGCTGCCTATTTATGGTGCCGGTCTTTGGGGACCTATCTGGGGATACATCGCATTGAATGATGACAAAGACACTGTATATGGCGTTTACTTCTCTCATCAAGGAGAAACTCCGGGTCTGGGTGCAGAAATCACCACTACTAAGTTCCAGGATCAGTTCTTGGGCAAACATGTAATGGAAAACGGTACTGTAGCTTTGGGTGTTGAAAAACACGGCAAGGTGGCAAAACCCGATTATCAGGTAGACGGTATCTCAGGTGGTACTATCACTTCTAAGGGTGTAGATGCGATGATTAAGGATTGCCTGAGCATGTACAATTCATTTTTAACTAATAAATAAGAGGAGGGTAAATAGAATATGAGCGCATTATTTTCTAAAAAGAATAGAGAAGTTCTTTTAACTCCGCTGGGTTTGAATAACCCTGTCACCGTACAGGTGCTCGGTATCTGTTCTGCACTGGCTGTAACGGCTCAGCTGGAACCGGCTATCGTGATGGGTCTTTCCGTAACCATTATTACAGCCTTCTCGAACTTCGTTATCTCCTTGTTGCGTAACACCATTCCCAACCGTATCCGTATCATTGTTCAGTTGGTGGTTGTTGCCGCATTGGTAACTATCGTTAGTGAAATTTTGAAAGCGTTCGCATACGATGTAAGTGTGCAGCTTTCTGTATATGTAGGTTTGATTATTACAAACTGTATCCTGATGGGACGTCTGGAAGCGTTTGCTATGATGAACGGTCCTTGGGAATCATTCCTGGATGGTATCGGTAACGGATTGGGTTATGCCAAAATCCTGATTATCGTGGCATTCTTCCGTGAACTGCTGGGTGCCGGTACATTGTTTGGCTTCCAGGTTATCCCGCAGGCTGTTTATGACTTGGGCTACCTGAACAACGGCTTGATGCTGATGCCTCCTATGGCGTTGATTATCTGTGCTTGTATCATTTGGTACCAACGTGCAAAACACAAAGAATTGCAGGAAAGTAATAATTAATCCCCGTTATAAAACGAAAAGAATATGGAATATTTAAGTTTGTTTGTAAAGTCCATCTTTGTGGACAATATGATTTTCGCATACTTCCTGGGGATGTGTTCTTACCTGGCAGTATCGAAAAACGTAAAGACAGCCGTAGGTCTGGGTGCAGCCGTTACTTTCGTGTTGATTGTAACTCTGCCGGTGAACTATTTGCTGGAAAATTACGTACTGGCACCTAATGCGCTGATTGATGGAGTAGACCTCAGCTTCTTGAGCTTTATCCTGTTTATTGCCGTTATTGCCGGTATCGTTCAGTTGGTGGAAATGGCGGTTGAACGTTTCAGCCCGTCGCTCTATGCTTCATTGGGTATCTTCCTTCCGCTGATTGCTGTAAACTGTGCCATCATGGGTGCTTCATTGTTTATGCAGCAACGTCATTTCATCAACATTGGCGAGGCAACCACTTACGCTTTGGGCTCAGGTATCGGTTGGGCACTGGCTATTATCGGCTTGGCTGCCATCCGTGAAAAAATGGCTTACTCTGATGTTCCCGCTCCTTTGAAAGGTCTGGGTATCACTTTCATCACTGTAGGTTTGATGGCAATGGCATTTATGTGTTTCTCTGGTTTGAAAATCTAAAAGGAAAGGAATAAGACAATGGATATGAATTTAATATTAGCTAGTATTGGAGTATTCCTTGGAATTATCCTTCTGCTCGTTGTTATTTTGCTGGTAGCTAAGCAGTATCTTACTCCGAGCGGCAAAGTAAAGATAACTATCAATGGAGAGAAAGAACTGGAAGTAGAACAAGGTTCAACTTTGCTGAACACCCTGTCTGTCAATGGCATCTACCTGTCATCGGCTTGTGGTGGTAAAGGTTCTTGCGGTCAATGTAAATGCCAGGTTGTAGAAGGCGGTGGTGAGATTCTTCCTTCTGAAAAGGGACATTTCAGCCGTAAACAACAACAGGATCATTGGCGTCTGGGTTGCCAGGTGAAAGTAAAAGGTGACCTGGGCATCAAGATTGATGAATCTGTACTGGGTGTTAAGGAATGGGAATGCGAAGTAATCAGCAACAAGAACGTTGCCACTTTCATCAAAGAGTTTATTGTGGCTTTGCCGAAAGGTGAACACATGGACTTCGTTCCGGGTTCATACGCTCAGATTAAGATTCCTAAATTTGAAATGGACTACAACAAGGATATCGATAAAGACCTTATCGGTCCGGAGTATCTGCCCGCATGGGAAAAATTCGGTCTGTTCGGCTTGAAATGTAAGAATACGGAAGAAACCATCCGTGCTTACTCTATGGCCAACTATCCTGCCGAGGGTGACCGTATCATGCTGACAGTGCGTATTGCTACTCCTCCGTTCAAACCGAAAGATCAGGGTCCCGGCTTTATGGATGTGAATCCGGGTATCGCTTCATCTTACATTTTCACGCTGAAACCGGGTGACAAGGTAACGATGAGTGGTCCTTACGGAGACTTCCACCCGATCTTCGATTCTAAGAAGGAAATGATTTGGGTAGGTGGTGGTGCCGGTATGGCTCCGTTGCGTGCGCAGATTATGCACATGACCAAGACACTGCACACTACCGACCGTGAACTTCACTATTTCTATGGTGCGCGTGCATTGAACGAAGTATTCTATCTGCAAGATTTCCAACAATTGGAAAAAGACTTCCCGAACTTCCACTTCCATCTGGCTTTGGACCGTCCGGATCCCGCAGCCGATGCAGCAGGCGTGAAGTATACCGCAGGTTTCGTTCACAATGTGATGTATGAAACTTATCTGAAGGATCATGAAGCTCCCGAAGATATTGAATACTACATGTGTGGCCCCGGCCCGATGTCTAATGCAGTCGTTAAGATGCTGGATAGTCTGGGTGTTGAGCCTTCTTCTATCATGTACGACAACTTCGGAGGATAATATCAGGATCTCCTTTTATTAATAATGAAAATAAGCCCGGTAAAAGTGAACTTTTATCGGGCTTTTTCTTTACTTTTGTATAAAACGAAAATGAATATGATAGAGAACATACTAGCCAATTTGAAAATTGAGCGGCTGAACCCGATGCAAGAGGCGTCCATCAATGCTTGGAAAGAGGGAAAAGACCTAATATTATTGTCTCCTACGGGATCCGGCAAGACGTTAGCTTATCTGTTGCCTTTGGTGCAGAGTTTGAAGCCTGGTATAACAGGCGTACAGGCTATAGTGCTGGTTCCTTCCCGGGAACTGGCTTTACAAATAGACCAGGTATTTAAATCCATGAACACACCCTTCAAGGCTGTAAGTTGTTATGGAGGACGACCGGCCATGGAAGAGCACCGTACCATCAAAGGGGTGCAGCCATCAGTCATCATCGGTACTCCGGGCCGTATGAATGATCATCTTTCCAAACAGAATTTTGATGCAGATACAGTCACAACTCTGGTAATCGATGAATTTGACAAATGCCTGGAGTTTGGCTTCCAGGAAGAGATGGCGACTGTCATAGGACAGTTGCCCAACTTGCAACGCCGTTTTCTGTTGTCGGCTACCGATGCGGAAGAGATTCCGCAGTTTACGGGGCTGGACAAGACCATTAAATTGAATTTTTTAAATCCGGAAGAGCAGCTTACCCACCGTCTGCACTTATATAAGGTACTGTCTCCGGAAAAAGACAAACTTGAAACCTTATATAAATTGCTTTGTACCTTGGGAAGCCAATCGACATTGGTTTTCTGTAATCACCGTGAAAGTGTGGAACGGGTAGGGAAGTATCTTCAATCCCAGAAGTTTCAATGTGGCATTTTTCATGGCGGCATGGAACAGGATGACCGCGAACGCTCCCTATATAAATTCCGCAACGGAAGTTGCCATGTGCTTATTTCTACCGATCTGGCCGCTCGCGGACTGGATATCCCCGAAATAGAGAATGTAGTACATTATCATCTGCCTGCCAATGAAGACGGATACATTCACCGCAACGGACGTACCGCCCGCTGGGAAGCCGAAGGTAATTCTTATGTTATCCTTCATGCCGAAGAAACAGTGCCCGCATATATAACCGATGAGCCGGAGGAGTTCATTTTACCCGAAGTCACCCCCAAACCTTCTTTGCCCGAATATGTGACATTATATATAGGAAAAGGCAAGAAAGATAAAATCAATAAGATAGATATTGTGGGATTTCTCTTTAAAAAAGGAAACCTTAATAAAGACGAAATAGGACGGATTGATGTAAAAGACCACTATTCTTTTGCAGCCGTATCTCGCAAAAAGATAAAACAAACTTTGAATTTAATACGAAATGAGAAGATAAAGGGCATAAAAACACTTATTGAAGAAGCTAAATAATGACAATTTGTCAATTCTCGAAATAAAATGATTAAAGAATAATTCAAAAAGATATCTTTTTTATGCTTTAGATCATTGTTTACTAGGGATGTAGTTACAAAATGAAAGCATAAAAAATCAGATTTAACTAATTTGAAAGAAAATTATGCGGAAATTCGTAAATTTATTAGCGATTTTTTTGGAAAACTGAAAATAATGTGTAATTTCGCCCAATGTAAGATATAAACAAATTGTATAACCAAAACAAACGTCAAATGAAAAAGCATAATTTCAATGCGGGACCATCTATCTTGCCTCGCGAGGTAATTGAGAAGACAGCACAAGCCGTTCTTGATTTTAATGGGTCAGGCCTTTCCATCATGGAAATCAGTCACCGTGCTAAAGATTTTCAGCCTGTAGTAGACGAAGCTGTTGCTTTGTTTAAGGAACTGTTGAACATCCCGGAAGGGTACTCGGTACTATTCTTGGGAGGTGGAGCCAGCTTGGAATTCTGTATGATACCTTTCAACTTCCTCGAAAAAAAAGCTGCTTACCTGAACACAGGCGTATGGGCTAAGAAAGCGATGAAAGAAGCCAAGGCTTTCGGCGAGGTAGTAGAAGTGGCATCTTCCGCTGAAGCGACCTATACCTATATTCCCAAAGATTATACGGTTCCCGCCGATGCAGATTATTTCCACGTCACAACGAATAACACAATCTATGGAACAGAACTTCATGAAGATCTGGATTCTCCGGTTCCTATGATTGCTGATATGTCATCTGATATTTTCTCTCGTCCTATCGACGTTTCTAAATATATTTGTATCTATGGCGGTGCGCAGAAGAATTTGGCTCCGGCCGGTGTCACTTTCGTTATTGTAAAGAACGATGCTGTGGGCAAGGTATCACGCTATATTCCTACTATGCTGAATTATCAGACTCACATTGACGGCGGCTCTATGTTCAACACACCTCCTGTACTTCCTATTTATGCCGCTTTGCAGACTTTACGCTGGATAAAAGCCAACGGTGGTGTAGCAGAAATGCAGAAACGTGCTAAAGAGAAGGCAGACATGCTGTATGCTGAAATAGACCGTAACAAAATGTTCCGTGGCACAGTAACGGATAAAGCCGACCGCTCTTATATGAACATTTGCTTTGTAATGAATGACGAATACAAAGACCTGGAAGCCGATTTCTTGAAATTTGCCACAGAAAAAGGTATGGTGGGTATTAAGGGACACCGTTCTGTAGGCGGTTTCCGTGCATCTTGCTACAACGCTATGCCGAAGGAAAGCGTTCAGGCTTTGATTGACTGCATGCAGGAATTTGAGAAACTTCATTAATAATTATGTTCACCACAGATTATACGAATTGCACAGATAGGAACAATAAATGGAATCTGTGATAATCCGTGATAATCTGTGGTGAACCTTTTTAATACAATAAGACCATGAAAGTATTAGTAGCAACAGACAAGCCGTTTGCAAAAGTTGCAGTAGACGGTATCCGTAAAGAAATAGAAGCAGCAGGTTATGAACTGGTATTGCTGGAAAAATATGGTGAAAAAGCTAAACTACTGGAAGCTGTAAAGGACGTTAACGCAATCATTATCCGCAGTGATATTATTGATGCCGAAGTATTGGATGCGGCAAAAGAACTGAAAATCGTAGTACGTGCAGGAGCAGGTTATGATAACGTGGATTTGGCGGCTGCTACGGCACACAATGTGTGTGTTATGAATACTCCGGGACAGAACTCCAATGCAGTAGCCGAACTGGCTTTTGGCATGATGGTGATGGCTGTCCGCAATTTCTATAACGGGACTTCGGGTACTGAACTGATGGGCAAGAAGTTAGGTATCCATGCATACGGCAATGTAGGTCGCAATGTGGCTCGTATCGCTAAAGGTTTTGGCATGGATATTTATGCTTTTGACGCTTTCTGCCCGAAAGAAGTGATCGAAAAAGATGGTGTGAAAGCTGTTTCTTCTGCTGAGGAACTGTATGCTGCTTGTAATATAGTGTCCCTGCATATTCCTGCTACGGCTGAAACTAAAAATTCCATCAACTATGAATTGGTCAACAAGATGCCTAAAGGAGGAGTATTGGTAAATACTGCCCGTAAGGAAGTGATCAATGAAGCGGAATTAATCAAACTGATGGAAGAACGCACCGACTTAAAGTATGTTACTGATATCATGCCGGTTGCCCATGCAGAGTTCTCGGAAAAATTTGCCGGCCGTTATTTCGCTACACCGAAAAAGATGGGGGCCCAGACGGCTGAAGCAAATATCAACGCAGGTATCGCTGCTGCCAGACAAATAGTAGGCTTCCTGAAAGATGGTTGTGAGAAATTCAGAGTAAATAAATAAGTAATCCAATAACCGCAGGGGCGGATTGAATCCGACCGGATGCATATAGCTTATGTTTTCGGGCGAATGCAATTCGCCCCTGCAAGTAAAATCTAATACCTTTATTTTATGGCAATAATAAAACCCTTCAAAGGCATCCGCCCTCCGAAAGAATTGGTAGAACAAGTAGCTTCACGTCCATACGACGTACTGAATTCTGAAGAAGCACGCGAGGAAGCGAAAGGTAATGAAAAGTCACTTTATCATATTATAAAACCGGAAATTGATTTCCCTGCCGGAACAGACGAACATGATCCTAAAGTATATGAGAAGGCTGCCGAAAATTTCCAGATGTTTCAGGACAAGGGCTGGTTGGTGCAAGATGAAAAAGAAAATTATTATGTATATGCACAAACCATGAATGGCAAGACCCAATATGGACTGGTGGTAGGAGCGTATGTTCCCGATTATATGAACGGGGTCATCAAAAAACATGAACTGACCCGTCGTGACAAGGAGGAAGACCGCATGAAACATGTCCGCGTAAATAATGCCAATATAGAACCGGTATTCTTTGCTTACCCGGATAATGCGGAATTGGATGCTATCGTTAAGAAATATACTTCACAACGGCCGGAATATGATTTTATCGCTCCGGGTGACGGCTTCGGACATTCATTCTGGGTGATCGACAAAGAAGAAGATATAAAAGCTATCACAAAAGCTTTCGAAGCCATGCCGGCTCTTTATATTGCCGATGGTCATCATCGCTCGGCTGCCGCAGCCTTGGTAGGCGCCGAAAAAGCGCAGCAAAATGCAAACCATCAGGGAAATGAGGAGTACAATTACTTTATGGCTGTATGTTTCCCGGCCAACCAGCTGACTATTATTGATTACAACCGTGTTGTAAAAGACTTGAACGGGCTGTCTCCGGAACAATTCCTGACCGCTGTCAGCAAGAATTTTGTGGTAGAAGAGAAAGGAACTGAGGTCTATAGACCACAGGCTCTTCACAATTTCTCTCTCTATCTGGACGGTAAATGGTACAGCTTGACAGCAAAACCGGGCACATACGATGACAATGATCCTATCGGAGTATTGGACGTGACTATTTCTTCCAACTTGATATTGGATGAAATATTGGGAATCAAGGATCTTCGTTCCGACAAACGGATTGACTTTGTAGGTGGTATCCGTGGCTTGGAGGAATTAAAGAAGCGTGTGGACAGCGGTGAAATGAAAGTGGCTTTGGCCCTTTACCCTGTTTCTATGAAACAATTAATGGATATTGCCGATACCGGCAATATCATGCCGCCCAAAACAACTTGGTTTGAACCGAAACTTCGTTCGGGATTGGTTATTCATAAACTGAGCTGATCCATAGTGGAACACGGACAGAAAGAACAAACCTGCATTTCCCTTTCTGTCCGTGTCCGTTCAATCATTTCATATAATTTTTCAGCTGCTACAGGTGATATAAATTCTTTTATATTTGTTGATTAGGTATAATTAAAATAAATAGATGTCAGAGTGAAAGAATAAAGCATTTTTCCTTTGTTTATTGCTGACAAATATCTAATTTCGCGCCGATTTTAAAGCGTGTAATAAAAACGATGACTAACAACAAGACTAAAGGATTTCTCCTTGGGGCAATCGCAGCAGCCAGCTACGGCATGAACCCACTGTTCACCCTTCCTCTTTATAGTGCAGGAATGAGCGTAGACTCGGTATTATTTTATCGCTATGCACTGGCTATAGTTGTACTAGGTATCATGATGAAGATGCAAAAGCAATCTTTTGCCATTAAGAAAGCGGATGTGCTGCCACTTTGCATCATGGGACTGCTGTTCTCTTTCTCTTCCCTGTTTCTCTTTATGAGTTATAACTACATGGATGCCGGTATCGCATCCACCATACTGTTTGTCTACCCGGTACTGGTAGCTATTATTATGGCTGTAGTATTTAAGGAAAAAGTATCGCCGGTCACTATGTTTTCCATAGCGCTGGCCTTTGTGGGAATTTCCTTGCTCTGTAAAAGTCCGGGAGGACAGACACTCAGCCTGGTCGGGATTACTTTTGTCTTTTTATCATCCTTGTCTTATGCTATCTATATAGTTGGCGTAAACCGTTCTTCCCTGAAGGATATGCCTATAGCCAAGCTTACTTTCTATGTCCTGCTTTTCGGCCTGTCTGTTTATGTGGTGCGATTGAAGTTCTGTACAGGATTGCAGCCTATCCCTACACCCTTGTTATGGGTGAACGCAGTTTCACTGGCTGTTTTTCCTACTGTTATTTCGTTGGTGACCATGACAAAGGCCATACACTACATTGGTTCCACCCCCACTGCTATTCTGGGTGCTTTGGAGCCTGTTACAGCTTTATTCTTCGGAGTACTGATTTTTGGAGAGCAGCTGACACCGCGCATTATTCTGGGCATTTTGATGGTGATTACTGCCGTAACTCTGATTATAGGAGGAAAAACATTGCTGAAAAAAAGCAAGATTCGGTTAAGGCATACTGGCAGATAAAGTCGGATTTTGTATCTTTGCCCTTGCAATTATAAATTTTCCACTATGAAAAAACAACTGATGCAATGGGCAGGAGTGGGAATGTGGATGGTATTGGGGCTGTCCGCATGTTCCCCTACAAAAACAGAAATCGGAAATCTGAATGTCATTCCGCAGCCCCAAGAAGTAAGTCAAGACATTCAAGCCCACCCTTTTGTTATTAATCCGCAAACCGGTATTGTTTATCCGGAAGGCAATGAAAAGTTGCAACGGACGGCAGAATTTTTAGCTTCCTATATTAAAGAGGCAACGGGAATTACTGTCCGGACAACAACTGAAGCCGCAAGGAAGAACTCCATCATTTTGGCGGTTGACGGTTCCATTACCAACAAAGAGGGGTATCAACTGGAGGTAACTTCTGAAAACATCCATTTGAATGGAGGAAGTGAGTCGGGAGTATTTTATGGAATACAAACGCTCTACAAGGCTTTGCCGTTGACCAAAAACAAACAGGTATCCGCTGCCATCCCAGTGGGAACTGTTAATGACTATCCTCGTTTCGGTTATCGTGGTTTCATGGTAGACGTGGGCCGCCATTATTTTCCGGTTTCTTATCTGAAACAAATCATTGATATGCTGGCACTGCACAATATCAATTATTTTCATTGGCATCTGACCGAAGACCAAGGCTGGAGAATTGAAATCAAGAAATATCCCAAACTTACGGAAATAGGTTCGATGCGTCCGCGTACATTGATTGACCGTGAAACCCAGACTTACGATGAAACTCCTCATAGCGGTTTTTATACACAGGAAGAAGCAAAAGACATTGTCAAGTATGCCGCTGACCGTTTTATTACTGTAATCCCCGAAGTTGACCTTCCGGGACATATGATGGGAGCTTTGGTTTCCTATCCGGAATTAGGTTGTACGGGGGGTCCATACGAGATTCCTTGTAAATGGGGGGTATTCCCTGATGTGCTGTGTGGAGGAAACGACCGGACTTTACAGTTCGCCAAAGATGTATTGAATGAAATAATGGATATCTTTCCATCTCCTTATATCCATATTGGTGGGGATGAATGTCCGAAAGTACGTTGGGAAAAATGCCCTGTATGTCAAGCTAAAATTCGGGAACTGGGTTTGAAAGATACACCAAAACATAGCAAGGAGAACCAATTACAGACCTATTTCATGTCCGAGGTAGGCAAAGTTATCAATGACAGAGGGCGTAAAATGCTGGGCTGGGATGAGATGTTGGAGGGAGGATTGGCTCCAGGTGCCACAGTGATGTCATGGACCGGTGTCAAAGGTGGTATCGAAGCCGCCCGTCTGCACCATGATGCGATTATGACTCCTATTCAGTATCTTTATTTCAGCAATCCTACTTACAACCGGATAAAAGGGACTAAAAGCCTTGGACGTGTCTATACATTTGAACCTGTTTCTAATGAATTGGCAGAGGATGAACGAAAATATATCATCGGTACCCAAGGATGCATATGGACAGAATGGACGCGTGACAGTTTGAAGATGGAATGGCAAATTCTTCCCCGTATGGCTGCCTTGTCCGAGATTCAATGGACGGAACCGTCACATAAAAATTTCGACAGTTTCTTGAAACGTTTACCGGCTCTGCTGGCTATCTACCGGGATAGAGGTTATGATTTTCGCCAGGACATTTATGATGTGAACATTGATATTGTTCCGGCTCCCAATGAAGGAAAAGCCCGGATTGCTTTTCAGACGTTTGATGACGCGGAAATACATTATACATTGGACGGCAGCGTTCCCGATGTGCAATCCCCATTGTATACCGACACTATACAAGTGGATAAAGATGTTATCATACAAGCCATTGCAGTTCGTCCGCAGGGTGCCAGTCAGATAAGTAAGGAGGAAATACATTTTAATGCAGCCACAATGAAACCGGTTACCTTGAATACCATTCCTCATAAATCATATACTTTTAAAGGAGGAAGTACCTTGATAGACGGATTATATGGGGATATGAATTATCGCTCAGGGCGTTGGATTGGTTTCTACGGGACAGATATGAATGTGACCCTTGATTTACTTGAGCCTAAGGAGGTGTCTTCAGTTTTCGTAAACACAATGTTGAACACAGGCGATGCTATCTTTGGTACAACAGGTCTGAAGGTGGAAGTTTCTGAGGACGGGAAAAATTTCCGCAGGGTAGCCTCCGAAGATTTTCCCGTTGTGGAAAAAGGAACTAAAATGCAGAGCCGCAAAGACTCTGTCTCTTTTGACAAAGTAAAAGCCCGCTATATTAAAATCATAGCAGAAGTTACTCCGAAACTTCCCGCATGGCATTCCATGCCTGGCGAAAAAGCGTTTTTGTTTGTTGACGAAATAGGAGTGGAGTAAATCCGCCTTCGGAGCAATGGCTTTCTAAAGAACAAATACCAAACAAGAAACGGACATTCTGACAAAAACAGATGTCCGTTTCCTTATTCATAAGCCTTTCATGTATTTTCAAAAGCTGTTCAAGAAAAAATGGCGATAGAGATTCACTCTGTCGCCATTATGTGATGTGGAATGTCTAATTCCTTATGCTTTAGGAAGTGCTTCTTTTACAACCATAGTACGGTTTACATATTCTGCACCGTTCAATTGCTTGATAGCTTCTTTGGCTTCGTCGTCATTAGGCATTTCTACAAAAGCAAAGCCTTTAGAACGACGTGTTTCACGGTCAGTAATAAGTTTTACTGAAGCTACTGTTCCATACTCTTCCATTACACCTCTCAAATCACCTTCCCTAACATTATAGTTAAGGTTTCCAATATACAAATTCATAAAATAAAAATTGATAAATAAATAATTAAGTAAACTTTGAATTTAAAAATTTAGTTAGAAGAATAGAAACGGTTCAAGTGTGAGATGAATTGAGTCAATCGAAAAAACTATCTTTTTATATTCCGTTGTCAAAGGAACGATAAATAATTGGATTATCCACTATATTTCTCTTTTTATTTTGATATTTTTTTAGCCGGTGACTCTTTTTATACTTTTTAGGCTTAAAGCAGGAGCCTTATATCATTCATATTCACTAATTTTGTATCAACAGCTAACTTATAACTAAGATTTATATGATATTGAATGAAAGAGAAAGCCGCCATGAGCATGTGTTGCATGTGGCCCGACAAATGATGACGGCAGCGCGCACTGCTCCCAAAGGAAAAGGTGTTGACATTATTGAAATAGCCATGGTGACGGATGGTGATATCAATATTTTATCGGAAATGATGGTGAAAATGGTTGCGGAGCATGGAATGAAATTCTTTCTGCGCGATGCGGAAAATATTCTGAATGCGGAATGTGTCCTGTTAATAGGTACCCACGAACAGGCGCAAGGATTGAATTGTGGTCATTGTGGATATGCCACCTGCGTGTCTCGCAAAGAAGGAGTGCCGTGTGCTCTCAATAGTGTCGATGTGGGCATTGCCATCGGATCAGCTTGTGCCACGGCAGCAGACAACAGGGTGGACACACGGGTCATGTTCTCGGCCGGACTAGCAGCGCAGCGTCTGAACTGGCTGGAAGGATGCACCCAGGTTTATGCCATCCCTGTCAGTGCATCCTCTAAAAATCCTTTCTTTGACCGGAAACCTAAAGAATAAATTTCTCTACTACCGCGGCTACACCATCTTCTTCGTTAGAAAGGGTGATGTAGTCGGCGTTTTGACGGACTATTTCTTGAGCATTGGCCATTGCTACCCCCAATCCGGCATATTGTATCATAGAAAGATCGTTAAAACCATCACCAACGGCAATCATTTCTTCTTTTGTCATACCGATTTCTTTTAGCAATACGGCCAGTGATTGTGCTTTATCAATACCTTTAGGAACCAATTCCAAAAAATAAGGTTCGGAACGGAATACCCCCATACGGTCTTTCAAGTGTTCGTACATTTCTTTTTCAAGCACTGCAAGCCGCGTAGGTTCACCTACAATCAGACATTTGGCAATAGGAAATTTTATTGCCTCCAGAAAATGATCCACTTTCTTGGGAGTCATCACATTCAGAATAGCTTCTTTCAATACATATTCATCTTCCGGATATTCAGTCAATACATATTTTCCATCGTAAGTGACGATAGCAAAATGATTGTCGGTGGCACATTTATACAGGTAAGGCAATATATCCGGATCGAGCACATTCTCGTACATCATCTCACCGGTTTTCCAGTCTATGATCTCACCTCCGTTATACGAAAGTATATAACCTTCGTATTTCTGCAACTCTAAGATCTCGGCCAGTGGAGCCACACCGTATGTGGGACGCCCCGATGCCAAAACAATTTTTACTCCGCGCTCTTGCGCTTCGATAAGTGTACGACGTGTGTGTTCCGTTACCTCTTTCTTTTGATTGGTCAACGTTCCGTCTAGGTCTAAAACTAATAATTTATACTTCATATACTATTTAATGGAGTGCTTTTGCCAAATTCGCTGCAAATATAACGATTAAATTCATGGCTTTTTGCTACATTTGCTCAAAATAAACAAGAATCATGACAGAAATTTTATTAACCGTAATTATTATCCTGCTGATAATTAATATTGTAATCGCACTTACTAAAAACAATCGTCTGCAAACCGAACGTCTGGAAGGATTGCTACGCGAAGAAATGAAAGAAAACCGGGACGAGCTGGGAAGAAATATCCGCGAACTGCGTAATGAACTGAATCAAACCTTGAACTATTCTATCCGCAATATGCAGGATACTTTGCATAAAAACCTGCTGACCGGTAATGAAATGCAACGGGAAAAATTTGAAGCAATGGGCAAGCAACAGGAAGCCTTGGTGAAAAGTACGGAAAAACGATTGGATGACATGCGGCAAATGGTAGAAGAAAAATTACAGAAAACATTGAATGAACGTATAGGACAATCCTTTGAAATAGTACGTTCGCAGCTGGAGAATGTACAGAAAGGATTGGGAGAGATGAAGAGTCTGGCACAGGATGTAGGAGGATTGAAAAAAGTTTTAAGCAATGTGAAGACACGGGGTACATTCGGAGAAGTACAATTAGGGGCTTTATTGGACCAGATGCTGAGTCCGGAACAATATGCGGCGAATGTCAAAACCAAGAAGAATGCAACGGAATTTGTGGAATTCGCCATTAAACTTCCGGGAAAGGAAAATAGTAATGATACTGTATATTTACCTGTGGATGCCAAATTTCCCAAAGATGTATATGAGCAATATCAGGATGCATACGAAGCCGGAGATGCCGCATTGATTGAAACTTCATCCCGCCAACTGGAAATCACAATCAAAAAAATGGCAAAGGACATTCACGATAAATATGTAGACCCACCTTTTACAACAGATTTTGCCATTATGTTTCTGCCATTCGAAAATATCTATGCAGAAGTGATCCGCCGGACCGCATTGGTGGAAATGTTGCAAAAAGACTGGAAGATAGTGGTTACAGGTCCTACCACCCTGGGAGCTATCCTGAATAGTTTGCAAATGGGATTCCGTACGCTGGCCATTCAAAAACGAACAAGCGAAGTATGGAATGTGTTAGGGGCAGTAAAGACCGAATTCGGAAAGTTTGGAGGATTGCTGGAAAAGGTACAGAAAAATCTACAGAATGCAGGAGACCAGTTAGAGGAAGTTATGGGAAAACGTACTCGTGCCATAGAGCGTAAACTACGCCAGGTAGAAGCCCTTCCGGCAGAAGACAGCCAACGAATGTTGAGTTTGCCCGAACTGACAGATGATGAGGACGATGAATAAACAAGGAGGACTTAAAGATGAGCATGACGTGGGATTTTATTTTAAGATTGTTTGTGGCAGGCGCTTTGGGTACTGTTATTGGTCTGGATAGGGAATATCGTGCCAAAGAAGCCGGTTACCGTACCCATTTTCTAGTATCACTGGGAAGTGCTCTCATTATGATTGTGTCACAATATGGTTTTATGGAAGTAGTGAAGATGGAGGGAATAGACCTGGACCCGAGTCGTGTGGCCGCACAGGTTGTCAGCGGTATCGGTTTTATTGGAGCGGGTACTATTATTTTTCAGAAACAAATCGTGCGCGGGCTTACTACCGCTGCCGGAATTTGGGCTACTTCGGGCATCGGTCTGGCTATTGGAGCCGGTATGTACTGGCTGGGAATCTCAGCAACAATCCTTACGCTGATTGGTCTTGAGGCACTTAGCTATCTTTTTAAAAGTATAGGTATGAAAAGTTCCATGGTGGAGTTCTCTACAGACAATAAAGAAACACTGAACCGTATGGCCAAGAAATTCAATTCCAAGGAGTACAATATTGTTTCCTATCAATTGGACGAAAAGAGGTTGGGAGAAGTAACGACCTATTATGTTACAATGGTTATAAAATCCAAGAAATACAATGATGAAGGTATGTTACTGACATTATTACAGGATTTTAGCGATATTACCGTTCATAGGCTGGAGTAAGCTTTTCCGGCTTGGTTCAAAAGCAGCAGGGGAGAGCGCTTATTGAAAGATTCTCTCCCCTGTGCTGTGATCATGCTTTTAACCGCATAACAAACGTACTTCCTTCTCCCAGCTTACTGTCTACTGTAAGCGTACCATTATGGGCCTCGACAAAATCCCGGGAAATAGACAGACCTAAGCCGCTTCCTTGTACTTTAGTTCCGGGAACCCGGAAATAATGGTCAAAGATGCTTTTATGATAACGTGGATCAATCCCTTTCCCGAAATCCCGTACAAACATCTCAATGAATCCATCATCTGTCTGACGTGCCCCTATTACTACACGACCGTTTTCCGGTGAATACCGGATGGCATTGGAAAGAAGGTTGGTCAGCACCCAAGCTATCTTCTCACTGTCGACAAACAGTTTACCTATTTTGTCTTCAGGGTACTCCACTTCTATTTGAATGTTGAACTTCTCGGCTTGCACACGGTTTGCCTTTATTGCATATTCTATCAACTCTATAGGTTTGGTTATCTTAGGCTTCAACTGTAGTTTTCCTGATTCTACCTGCGTCATATTCAGCAATTCGCCGGTGATATTAAGCAGCCGTTCACTATTTTCCTTGATACTGTTTGCCAAATCTTCCTGTTCTTCATTTAAAGCTCCGATACGCTGGTCTTCTAATAATTGCAGACTCATCATAATAGCCGAGATAGGAGTCTTCAATTCATGTGAGATTGTAGAGATAAATGTGGTCTTGGCCGAATCCAGTTCCTTAAATTCTGTTATATTCTTCAACATAATGACATATCCTTTTTTCTCCATAGTAACCCCATCTTTCCCCGGTTGGGAAATACTCATGTATTTTACTTGGAAAAAACTCTCTTTATTGTCCGCATAAATCTTCAGAGGTTCTTTCTTTTCTTTTTCCTTGTCTTTGACTGGTTCCCCAGGAATTTCCACCAATTCACGAATCAGGCGGCGCAACAAATCATTGCGCAGGGAAATATCCTGTGCAGAATGTTTAATAACTTCTTCACGCTTCAGGTTGATCACATTCAATGCTTCATCATTGATGAACAGGATTTCCATATCATTATTTAAACCGATAATAGGCTCGTTGATACTGTTGATGATAGTCTCCATATATTTTTTAGATGCCATCATATCGGATAAAGTACTTGCATGATAATCTTCCAGACGTTTGGCCATGCGGTTGAAATTTTTAGATACTTCTGAAAATTCTTCGCTGCTGTTCAATTCCAAACGTTTCTCATAATTATGGTTTGCAATTTCCTGTATAGCGTTGGTCAGCTCTTTAATAGGATTATCAATTGATGCGGGAAGACGCAACCACATACCAATACCAATACATATACATGCGGCACCAACAACATATATCCACAATAAAGCCCGCTGTAAGCCGGGACCTGCTGCCGGACTGTCAGGCTCCGTGGCAGTCAGTATTTGCAAATTCACAACAGAAAGTACAACCAACAGTACAATCATTGCCACCAATATCCCTATGGCGAGGGTTAGTTTCGACTTTATATTCATAACTTTTATTTTTTATGCAAGTATAATCAAATCTATGTCCATTTCTGCTAAAGAGTGTAGAAATTTTCGATATTTGGAAAGACTGAATAATGCACCGGGCATTTTGAAAGCAGGATGCCCCATACAGACAGTTGTAATTCCACGTTGACGACAAGTCTTAATTATTTCTCCCATAATATCGGAAGATGAAACTTGGATAACTTCACCGCCCAACTCGGTAACCAGTTTAAAATGATTAAGTAAATGCCGCTGTGTTGCCAATGGAATACGTTCCGTACTTTCGGCAGGCGTTTGTACATAAAGGGCAAAAAAGACCGTATTGTACCGGGAAGCAAGCCGTGCCGCTTTACGGATGATATGTCGGGGAGTCCGTTCATTACTGCTGATACATGCCAAAAACTTCTCGTGCCGGATGCCCTTTTCGCCTGTAACAATTTCATTTTCAACTTTTTTCTCGACTCGAAAGGCCACTTCTTTTAGTGCCAGTTCACGTAACTGAAGAATATTCTCTGTCTTAAAAAAGTTATTCAGTGCCAACTGAATCTTTTCAGGGCGATAGATTTTCCCGGCTTTCAACCGGTTTATCAGTTCTTCGGCAGTAAGGTCTATATTTACCACTTCATCCGCATCCTGCAACACCTTGTCCGGAATCCGTTCCTTAACCTCTATACCTGCTATGCCTTTTACGTCTTCATTCAAACTTTCTATATGCTGGATATTAACTGCAGAAATTACGTTTATACCGGCATCCAACAATTCCATTACATCTTGCCAACGTTTCTCATTCCGGCTGCCCTCGATGTTGGTATGTGCCAATTCATCTACTATAACCAGTTCGGGATGTAACTGAAGAATGGCATCAAGATCCATTTCTTCCACTTCCTTACCTTTGTAAAATATCTTTTTCCGAGAGATAACAGGCAATCCTTCCAACATAGCAACGGTTCCTGCACGTCCGTGCGTTTCAATATAACCTATCTGTACATCTACACCGTTCTCCAACATTTCGTGAGCTTCTTGCAGCATACGATAACTTTTCCCTACACCGGCTATCATTCCGATATAGATTTTAAACTTTCCACGCCGTGAACGTTTAATCAAATCTAAAAAATGCTGTACACTTTCTTCTCTGTCTTCCATTTGTTACTTTATCATATTGGCAATATAACAATTTTCCGCATATTTAATATCAGTCCTTTTATAACAGGCAAAGAATATACCAATAAAACAAACGGCTTAGCTACAATGCCATAAGCGTGTCATCAAAGACTAAAGCTTACCAAAATGAAAAGGGGGCTCTTTCAAAATGAAACACTTTCTTAATCACTATAATTATTGCCGTTAGATCTCCCAGAATAGTTTATTCCTGCTTTTCTAGCTTGTGTATGTTGAAATTGACGGGCTATTTTATATTCACGTTCTCCTTTTAGTAATCTGTATCCGGTTTGTTTAAACCAAAAGCTTATATTATTTTCTATACATTGCCGACGAATGTCCAATACCCAGTCATAATTACATATACGCGCTTCTTTGCCCGATTCTCCACCTACCACAATCTGTTCTACCCATGTACCGAGTTCTCCCTTGAAGTTTATAGCGGACAACAACGGTTCACAGATAATGATTTTATGCTTTACAGGAGCTGCTTTATAAAGAGGAAGACGGTAATCCACTCTGTCTTGATTTTCCATGGTGCAACAAATGGTAACATTATCATACCCGTCCCCCCAATCCGGAGGCAGACATTGGCCGAGCCGGTCTATGCGTTTAGTTATAAACAAGAAATGAAGATCGTATCGTTCCCGCATCATTTTCCATGCTTCTATACGCCATTCATCGGCTTCTTCTATCAGAAAATCGGAGGTAAAACAAGTATAGACAAGATTGCCGGAAGGGATCTTGTAAGTCTTATCCTTTTTCCGTCGCACGGGCAGATTGAATTGTCCGGTTTTGGTTATTATGGAACTGTCTTTCCCATGTTTACTATCTCCGCGATATACATAACAATGCCGGCAACCTGTACTTAGCTTATGGCAGCCATGCCAAGGATTCCATAGAGAAGACTCCGGACTTATTCTATTTTCCATTCTGTCTGAATAAAATTTATCATTGTCTGCAAAGTTAGCTAAAGTCTTTTCATCATTTACATAATTCATTCCTGAATTTCTTCAAAAAGAATGGGAGTGTTATAGTTAATGCAAATGGATTAATGTACCTTTGCCGGTATAATCAGTTAAGCCACTGGCAAGAATAAATTTTATAATGTAGAATATAAAACAAAAAACTTATTATATGAGCACAGACGATAGAAAATGGGAGATTATTGAAAGTGAATATCTTATCCGCCGCCCTTGGCTGACCGCACGCCGTGACCGGGTTAAACTACCTACAGGAGTTGAAATTCCTGAATATTATATTTTGGAATATCCTGATTGGGTAAATGTAATTGCTATCACCAAAGAGGGTAAATTCGTATTAGTACGCCAATACCGTCACGGAATAAAAGAAACACGTTATGAAATTTGCGCCGGAGTTTGTGAAACCGGAGAAGAACCTTTGCTTTCTGCCCAACGCGAATTGTACGAAGAAACAGGGTATGGCAATGGAAATTGGACAAAACTTATGACCATTTCAGCAAATGCCAGCACCATGACAAATATCACTCATTGTTATCTGGCTACGGAGGTAGAACGAATCTCTACCCAGCATTTGGAAGAAACTGAAGATCTGACAGTGCATTTGCTGGATGAAGAAGAAGTAAAAGCGTTGTTATTGAATGATGAGGTGAAACAATCATTGATGGCTGCACCGCTTTGGAAGTATTTTGCTTTATATTCTCATTCATAATATCATTATATAGCCGTGAGGAAGGTACAAATCTCTCTTCAAAAGTAATTTAACTTACTTTTCCAAAGCAGCTTTGGAATTCCTTTAAACTAGGGCATTAACTTTCCGGGACTATGCCGTCAGGTTGGAAACAGACAAGTTCATCTTTTAAAAAGCTAAAGACCTTTTTAAAAGATGAACTTGTCTGTTTTACCCGCTTGCGGACTGAAAAACTTCTCGCCCCATGAAAGGGTAACCCGATACTTTTACAGGTGAACCCGGAAAAACAGGCATCCGTTTTTATAAAACGGACATTCATTTCAGGAAAACAGACGCTCGTTTTCCGAAAACGGACGTTCATTTCCTGATGGGATGTTGCAAACCGATGTATAGGAAAAAGCCTGTTTCTTATTCCACCAAGAAATCTTCCGATTTGAATTCACTGTAAAACCTTCCAGAGAAAGCTGTAAATTTCAATACACAATAATCCGGGTCCGTTACCCCTTCCGGATAATACATTGTATCCCCCTCACGCCAAATCATTTCCTTGCTGGCGCTATCAGTCAGAACTTCCATCGTGCCACGCAGCATGACACCACGAAAAAAACGCCTGTCACAAAAATAAACAGATGCGTGGTCGTTCTTCCTGTATTGTACCACACGCATGGAAGAAGTGTTTGTAGTAAAATAAATGATCTTGATACCTTCACGCTTACGTGGTTGCAACATCGCCTTCATGTTAGGAAATCCGTCCTCATCTATGGAAGCGATAAATGAAACGGTTTGTTTGTCAATCATGTTACCGATTGTCTTTTCTGCATCTTTCATGTTCTTGATTATTTAATTGATTATGAAGATGTAAAGATAGGTAAAAACCGGAAAAAGGATGCCATACATTTCATGGGAGAAATATCACTTTTCATGGTTGTTGCTCACGACGATAATTAAAAGGAGTCTTTCCGGTATGTTGCCGGAAGCTGCGGATGAAGTAAGAAACAGTGGAAAAATGAAGGCTGAGTGCTATTTCCGAAACGGGAATATCTGTGTATGCCAACAGTTTACGGGCTTCGTTCATCACTTTGTTACGGATGTATTGCTTGGCACTGGTATACAGGACAGAGTGAACCAGTTCATTCAGATAATTGGGAGTAATGCAAAGGCAGTCGGCATAAAATTGCACGGAATGCTGCTCTTTCAAGTTCTCTTCCACCAGTTTTATAAACCGCTCGATGTAAGGACTGTTGTTTTCTTTGGAACCGGTTAGGGTTTCGTTTCCGATGGCAGAAAGAGTTTTTTGATAGCAACGATCCAATAACATAAGGGCTTCATACAGAAGTGCCCTCAGCATGTGCACATTGCCAGGCTGATAGGTATCAATTTCTTTTTTGATATGCTGTAAAAGTTGGAGCATACGGATATAAAGTTCTTCGGGCAACTGTAGTTTCAGCGAAGTTTCTCCGGGATGAAAATAGGAGAGGTGTTGCACAAACTGCGTATCTTTAAAGAACGATGAAAGAAATTCATCTTCAAAAATCAAAGCATAACCATTCTTTATACAATTAATCTCCCAACTGCGGATTTCTCCCGGCCGCGAAAAAAAGACATCACGGGAGACTGCATTGTAAGTCTGATGACCGATAACAAAACGTCCTTCTCCCTCTGTTATAAAAGTAATATCATAATAAGTCAGCGTATGAACTGCTTTCCCGGCCAGATATTTCTTTATATCTTTCAGTGCCACGATGTCTATCAGCAATTCACTGCCATATTTGTTTTTATAAAAGGTATAGAGGGGGGTGGAAGATTTCATCATTTCGGGCTGCCTATTCAGTATTCTTTTTATCTTTTCTTTTAGAAACATTCATGTTCTGATGCAAAACTATAAAAAACTCTTCGACTTCTATTACAGGAAAGATAAAAAGTTTGTAGTTGTGAATTGATGAAGCAAAAAAACAGCCTTCTTATGCATGTTCCGGCAAAATTACCTATCTTTATTGCAGTTGCCATTTGATTTATGACGCAAACATGTATGATGGATTAAACACCTTCCTATCTGATTTGTATTTTTACAAGAAATGGCTTCCGAAAAATAAAATAGGTCATTCAAAGAATAAGCAGTGCAGATGCCCCCTTGAACAAACACCTGCACTGCTTGAAAAATATTTTAGAAATTCGCTTTATGCTTCTTTACTTCATCCACTAACTTTGAAAAGGATGAATCTTTTTTGCGATAAAGAATGCATAGCCATAATATGCTTTATACTTACTATATAGCTCAGCCTCATGATGATTGGATGTTATCAATTCTTCTACGATTCTGCTTCCTGCATGTTTTCTTCTGAATATTTCCTCGGCTTTAGCTTGAGGAGCAAAATAATGTTCTATCCAGCAATTCTCCGGAAGAATGAATGTCGCAACCGGAATATATCCTGCTTTTTGTATCTGGGCTACTTTGTTGGGAACCGTATCTATTTCCGTATAAGCACTCATCCAGAAATCATGAATTTCTGCCGGGCGTTGATCGGTAAACCAGACACTTTCAGAAACGGCAAGGTATCCTCCCGGTTTCAAATAGTTGCGCCACTCTTTCAAGCCTCGTTCAAAACCAATATTATAAATGGCTCCTTCCGACCAGATCAAGTCCAAAGAGTCCTTTTCAAAAGAAAGGTCATCCATCGAACCGACTATGCCTTTCACCCTATTCTGGAGATTCAGTTTCTCGGCATTCTTGTTGAAACGTTCAATGAATCCCGGGAAAAAGTCGATGCCTGTAATCTTCCCCGGCGCATGTTGTGCCAAGATCATTGTCTGCCCCCCTGTTCCACAGCCGAGATCGGCAATAAGGGATTTGTCGGTAAGATTATCTATAAAGCTTAATGCTTTAAGAGTTACTTCGGGACTTCCGGGTCCTTGTCGCTCCGTATTTAAGAAAAAATCACAAATCAAATTTACATCGAATCCTAGAATTGTATTGTTGTCATTATTCATTATCGTAATATATTAAACATACACTGAAAGCATAGCCATACTCCCTGTGTAATTAAAAAATAAAATTATAGTAATATGAAATTGCTCTCGAAAAAATATCCCGAGAATACACGAATAAACAATCTATTTATGAGAACAGATTGTTTACGACACCAAATCCGATATACGAGTTTTTAACATAGTGCAAAGATACACCTATTTCATTGAAAAACGATAGAAAACAATGTTTAAATTTAGGAGATATTTCAGTATTTGATCTTTTTCCACTCTTTTAAAAACCTATTTTACGTTTCAAATAAATCATATCTTTTAGTAAAATCCCATTGTCAATAATGGGATGATCGTAGTTCTCCGTGAAAAAACCTTTTATACAATGAGAATATTCAAAGCCGCAACTTTTATAAAATGCAAGAACACCGGGAACGTCTCCTGTTCCCACTATCATCTGAGTATATTCTTTTGAATAATGGTTTATCAGGTAGTTTATTAGTTTTCTACCATATCCTTGTCGCTGGGCAATAGGGGTAACCGCTATATTCTTCAATTCACAAATTTCCGGACCTTCTTTTGTTACAACGCCCACGGCTTTTATCCCATTATCTTCCAATACAAACAAGTCACCACGCTCCAGATACCGGTCTATCATTGTTTCCTGTTCATCCCCAAGCAATAATAAGTCCAGATATTGCTTTTTATTTCTAGATATTTTAATGATGTGATAATCCATAATATTATATTTATAACATTCTTGTCTTTATAGATAGTGCAAAACAGCACTATTTTAACGATTCCCGGCATATCGGTAAACAGCAGCCGAAATATCAGAGATTATTTTAGCATTCGTTTCCATATTTTCTTTTGAGTCTTTGACAAATACAGCTACTACGTATCGGCTTCCATCAGGTAGAATTACAAAGCCAATGTCATTGATGCCAATGTATTCTCCCCGGTCATTCTTATCGGAAGTTCCTGTCTTATGTCCTATCTTGACTTCACTTTCGGGAAGGGGAGCAGGCAGTCTGTCTTTGCCTGTCCCACACTCTATCATAATATGCTTTAGAAAATCTGTATATTCATTTCTCATGAAATCTTGAGTCATAAAAAGTTCCAATAGATTGGCTGCTTCCATTGGTGTTGTCCAGTTTTTGTAACAATCATCCATGTCTTGATGCATCTCATCTTCGGTAGCAGTTATGGAAACATCGTTTATTCCCAATGAATGAATGTATTCATCCACCACGTTTACACCACCTATATAATCGAATAAGATATCACAGGCTACATTGTCACTTGACTGCATTGTATAAACTAAAAGTTCACTAATCGGAAGTTCTAAATTGCCTTGGGGATATTTATCACGCAAAGGGCTATATGTATCCGGTTTGAAATATTTTTTATCAAGATATAGGGAAGTGGAAAGTGGAATATGCCGTTTTTGCAGGTAATCACATACAGCCAATGCCTGATGAAACTTATAAACGCTCATCATGGGATATTTTTCGGCATTATTTATGGCCAGCGTATCTTCTCCATCCAGTATCAAAGCCACTCCTATAGTTGCTTTCTTATCTTTAATAATATGTCGAATTTCTGTTTTTAATGTTTTCAATGAATCTTGGGATTTATTCTGAACACATCCGCCAGACAACACACACCATATACATATAATAATATATGGACATCCGTTTTTTACTAAAGACTGCAAGATTAACCTTGGGCTCCGTTTTTTTGTTATACGCATTTTCCTGATTTTAATTGTACGAAGATACCGGATTATCAGTCCTTCTCCAAATTTTTCCTTATTTAAAGATTAGCCTTTTATCTTCTTCCGCAAATAACACAGCAGTATTTACCAGTGCCAGATGAGAATAAGCTTGTGGGAAATTACCCAATTGTTCTTTTGTTTCGAAATCAATATCTTCACTGAACAGACCCAAATGGTTTGAATATTGCAAAATTTCATCGAACAGACAGCGTGCTTCGTCTTTTTCCCCGATGACATAAAGTGCACGAATCAGCCAAAATGTACAGATGGTAAAGGCCGAAGAAGGACAGCCAAAATCATCATGAGTATTATAGCGGTACATCAATCCTTTGTGTAATAAGGATTGCTTGACGGCTTTCACTGTTTTATGATAACGAATATCATCAGCATCTATAAATCCATAAGGTTCCATTAACAGTAAAGAAGAGTCCAAATCCAGATTGCCGTATGCTTGTGAAAAACTTTGTATTTCTTCCTTCCATCCGTTTCTCATAACATCCGCTTTAATTGCATCAGCTTCTTCTTCCCAACGTCGGCTATTCTCATATTTATTCAGAATACGGGCTATGCGGGCTCCTCTGTCCAAAGCAACCCAACACATCACTTTGGACGAAACGAAATGCTGTCCTTCGCCCCGTATCTCCCAAATTCCTTTATCAGGCTTTCTCCAATCTTCCATCACAGTCGTCATAATACTTTTCACCATTTCCCACATATCTTCTATTTCATCCAATGTACCTGGCATCAACCGGTAATATTGGTAAATCAAGTCCATCAGATAGCCGAATGAATCATTCTGCCTTTGATGATAAGCATCATTGCCGATACGCACCGGTTGGGAGTTTTTATATCCTGAAAGATGGTCGAGTATAACTTCAGTCAATTTCCTTTCCCCACGAATGCCATACATTATTTGATAAGTGTCATGCTCGGCAACAAAAGTAGATTGTATGAATTTCATGAATTTGCGGGCTGCATCGGCATGACCTATCTTGAAAAGAGTCTCTATGGACATGGAGGCATCCCGCAACCAACAAAAACGATAATCCCAATTGCGTACTTCTCCCACAGCTTCGGGCAGGCTGGTAGTAAGAGAAGCTAATACCGCGCCATTATAAAAGGACATCATCTTCAGGGTGAGTAAGCTACGCTCTATTATATCGTTGTAAATAGTGAACTTTCTTGTACGATCCGTCCAGTTCAACCAATAAACCAACGTGCGGCAATACTCCAGTTTCTCACGCTCTATATCAACAGGAATCACCTTTTCATTGTATGACAGAAGAAAAAATTCATCTTGCTCTAATATAAATTCCTGATGGTCTACAATACCTTGCAACGGCAAAGAGGAATACAGATATTGTCTGTCCTTGTTGTTAGAAGAAGAATAGGTTTCAATATACCGGGAAGTTACATTAAAAAATGCTTTTCCACGAGCATAGTCGGGAGCCGGATGGTAATTGACTTTAATGCGGGGACGACCTTTAATCCAGTGAATATAACGATAGACCTCAGCCGGACGATAATATTCCTTATTATCATATAACTCATAACAAGGCATAAAGTCGACTACCGCAAATTCGTCTTGCTCTGACACAAAAGTAGTGGAAAGAATATTGGTATGGGGAACATACGATTGGATGGTGTGATAGTCTTCTGAAACTTCAAAACCAAAAGTCCCGCCTTTTTCACGATCCAGAAGAGCTGCAAAAATAGAAGGTGAATCAAAATTTGGAAAACATAGCCATTCAATACTTCCTTTTTCGGAAATCAGTGCGGCTGTGCAGCAATTACCGATTACACCGTAATTTAAATTGTCCATGGTTATTTTTTTGTAATGTTAGTGGTTTATTATCCGTTTTAAAAAATCTATAGCCGATGATAGCTGCCCTTTCAAACAACTTTTCAAGGCTGCTTTCACCACGCTTTTATCTGTCATCCGTTGTAAAAACGGCAAGGTATCTGTCTGTACGGGCAGATTGTAACGTGCACTCTCGGATGCTGTACCAATCTTTACAGTCACAGCAGTAACAGGCAGGGCTTTAAACATATCATCATCCGTGGTATCATCTCCCATTGCCAGGATAAAATCATATCGGGTGGCAAGCAAAAGCCTGTTTACTTCTGAACCTTTGGTAAATTCGGGAGATTTTATTTCTATCACCTTATTACCTTGCATGATTTGCAAATTCTGTTTCAAGCAAATAGATATCAAGGAATTGACCAACTGTTGCGCACGTAATCTGCCCAACCATGCATCGGTCTCACGATAATGCCAGGCAAGTGCCGTTTCTTTGACTTCAAGATGGGAGCGAGGAGTCTTGCTGACAAATAATTTTAATATAGAAAGTAATCCGGGGCTCCATTCCTGCGCGTGTACATTCTTGTGCCATACACCATTCTCTTTATAAAAGGCCCCATGTTCGGCTGCAAAGGAAATAGGTAGTGCACCCAACCATTTCTCTAAAGTAAAATGGTCACGTCCGCTGTTTATTACCACATGATTCAAGGGGTCGGCAGTCAGTTTCTGCAATGTATCCAGCAATTGCGGAGTAGGAGAGGCATCTTCCGGCCTTTTCTGAAAAGGGACCAGCGTCCCGTCATAATCCAATAAAATCAAACGCTTTTTAGCATGTAAGTATTGATGCTGAATTTCCTGCATATTCTGTGATCCTATCTTCTTAAGAAGCATGGTTTTGTTTTTGTGTGCCACTTCCTGCCATTCATTTACAAAATCGGCAGCCCATTTATTGACAGTCTGTACGGATACAATAGACTGCATACGGTGCATCCGTTCTTTCTGTTCTTCAAACGGCATTTCCAATGCCCGGCAAATGGCATTTTCTATCTGCTCCGTATCATTGGGATTAACCAGCAAGGCGTCGGTCAGTTCCACAGCGGCACCGGCCATTTCACTTAAGACCAATACACCGGGATTGTCTTGCTTGACAGCAACATACTCTTTGGCAACCAGGTTCATTCCGTCACGCAAAGGAGTGACTAATGCAATATCAGCTATAAAATACATGGCAGCCAATTCTTCGAATGAGAAACCATGATAAAAATAGCAGACCGGAGTCCAGTTCATTGTAGAATATCGTCCGTTGATAGAACCTATTTCCTCGTCAATCCGGGTTTTCAATTCGGCATAACTGCCTACATGATCACGTGAAGGAACTATGACCATAGCCAGTGTTACCTTGCCATGATATTCGGGATGGTGTTCCAAAAAAGAGGCAAATCCATAAAGACGGTGCAAAATACCTTTACTATAATCCAAACGGTCTACCGATAGGATAAGTTTATGTTTGCCAAACAAGAGACGGGTTCGTTCTATAGCTTTCCAAACATTTTTTTGTTGTGACACATTGTGGTAAAGGTCATAATTTATCCCCATCGGAAGTGCATCAACGCGCACAATGCGACTGCCTATCCGGGTTTCATCCAAACTGAAATCCATATGGAGTACCCGTTCGGCCGCGCTGATGAAATGACGCATATAGTCATGTGTATGAAATGCGATAAAATCGGCTCCTAACAATCCTTTCAGTATTTCGGCACGTTCAGGCAGAATTCGGAATAACTCATAAGATGGAAACGGAATGTGATGAAAATAGCCGATATGCAACCGGGGAAGCTCTTGGCGGAGCATTTCCGGAAGTAACATCAACTGATAATCTTGTACCCAGACCCAATCATCCGGTTCCACAAGGCGGATGATTTCCCGACAAAACAAAGTGTTAACCTCTTGGTAAGATTGCCAGAAACTCTTTCTATATAATGTATAGGCAAAGAAATAGTGACATAAAGGCCACAGGGTACTGTTACTGTATCCCTCATAATAGTTCTTATATTGCTCATGGGATAAAAATATGGGATGGAGATTCATTTCCTCCAACCGGTGACAGATATCCTGTTTTTCTTCCTCTTTGTCTGTACAGATTCCGGGCCACCCCACCCAATGTTTCTCGTAATTGCCTTGTAGGGAATTTAGGCCTGTTGTCAGACCTCCTTCACTACGTGAGAAAACAAAGGTATCTTGTTCTGCGACAGCCTTCACGGGCAGTCTGTTTGATATGATATACAATTTCATTTTTATATAATTCTTTTTTTCAGTTAGATGACAAAAGTCATACCATCAACTTAAATGTCTTATTATCAATATGGTATATACTTGTCAATTAGTTTATACTTTTTCAATATGAAAGCCTTTTTTCTAAAATGGGAAATGAAATAGCCGAAAGATAAAAGTGCAATTTTTGCAATGGCATCGATTTTGATTTATACAGAGTATAACGCTATCAACTTATAGAAAAGGTAGCGAGCAAACAATAAGAAACAACTGATTAACAAACGAATAAAGATGAAACTAGTAAGAATATAGCTTTCCAATATGGAAATTTGCCTGTTAAAATGAAAAAGAAACTCCAAAAGAATAAAATGCAATACAAAAATGAAAGTATATAATTTAGAAAATATTAAATCTGCCACCGAACTGAAACATCGGACTGAAGTAATTAGCATGAACGAACGTTCTATTATAGTGCTCGACACTTTTACCGGCATTGCCCAAAAGCTGCAAGCTGTTTCTATTTCTTTATTCCATCTCGATATCGAAAAGGTTATGAATCAATTGCAGGATTTCGAGAATGATTGTGGAAATTGGCTGGACAATCTTCTTTCCTCCGAAATGCAGAAAGCAGAAGCTGCCAAAGAAATAAAAGTACACATCGATCAAATTTCCCGTTTATGTAATGAAAATCCGAACATCATTGACGATCATGAGATTATGGCTCACGGAGCAATGATATCCTCTCTTATTCTGTCACATTATTTAGAAGAATGTACGAAAAAGAACTTCATCTTGAACTCATGTCATTTCATGCGGCTAGGGCTTGATCGGAAACCGGATATAAAGTATGTGAAAAAAAATGTAGAAGAACTGATGAAAGCCTGTCCCGATGTCCCCATTCTTATTACCCAAAGCCGTTTGTGTAAAAATGCATATGATGAAGTGGATTTATTCCCACAAATAGGAAATGAGTATTATGCCACTGTTATCGGGGTTGTATTCCATGCGGATGAAATTATAACATCCTTACATTCTGATGAAATTTGTTTCCGAGGTATGGAACATACTCGGACTCTTACATACGGTGAAGCCGAGAATTTTATTGATAGCGGCATTGCATTGCTTCATCCGGAATGTATTCCGCTGGCGCGCACTGCCGGTATGGCCATTGTATTGATAAAAACACCGGAAGATACATTACGGATATCATCAGAAAAAACAGGAACAAAAGTAAAAGCTGCTGTTTCACGCAGAGGTGTGGTCTTTGTCAAACTTCGTTCGTTGGGGGTTCTTACTTCTTATCTATTTATTGGCAAAGTATTTGATGTGTTCGAGAAATATAAGGTTCCTGTCTATTTAGCGACTTCCTCTAATGTGAGTGTTTCATTGGCTGTGAAATGTAGCAACGACACATTACGCCTGATATATCGTGAATTACATAAGTATGCGGAAATAGGAATGGAAACAGAAATGTCTGTGGTCAGCGTTATTGGCGATCTAAATTGGGAAAAGCATACAGGGTTGGAAGCCAGAATTATAGAAACGCTGAAAGAGATGCCGGTATGTATGATTTCATATGGCAGCAGTACTCACAATCTTTCAGTGCTGGTACGGGAACAAGATAGAGAAAAGGCATTAATGACACTGTGCAAAGCCTTTCTGGATATTCCATCAGAAAAATTTGATGTAATAAAACAAACTCAATTACAAGACTCTTTTGTCATGTGACCTTCCTGAATAAACAGAAGCAACAAATTTGCCCGACAGGTATTTGTTGCTTTTGTTTTTGATTAAATAAAATATTATTTTATCCTTATAGCGATTTATACTTTATTGCCAATTCCATCACCTACATTGTTATCCACACAAAAAACTGACTTATGAATTTAATAGAATTCTTTCCCTTATAAACAAAAATAGACATATAGTTGATTACCAGTCCTGAATAACCTTTTAAAATAGTTGCTGTTATCCATTCTTAACTTTAACACAGAACAGGAGATAATAAAATGGATTTAAAGCAAACAAAGAACATCTCTGTTAAAATACTTTTTGTATATTTGCAACAATACGTTTTATCGTTAAAATAGTTGTAACAGAAATAATACACATAAAAGAAAAACAGAGTAAATAGAAAATGAAGCGAGTTATTAACTTGGACAATTGGAATAGAAAAGAGCATTTTAAATTCTTCTCGGCTCTCGATGACCCTTTTTGGGGAATTACCACGACTGTTGATTTCACAAGCATATATCAACAAAGTAAAAATATGGAAGTTTCTTTTTTTCTTTATTCTGTGCACTTCCTATTGAAATGTATCAATGCGACTACTGCATTCAAATTACGTATAGAAAACGGAGAAGTAGTAGAATATGATAAAATCAATATTTCGCCCACTATCGGAAGAGAGGACGGAACTTTTGGCTTTGGATTTTTTGAGTATGACACAGATCTTTCCTTATTTATTGAAAATGCAGAAAAGGAAATACATAGAGTAAAAAACAGTACCGGACTTTCTTTTTCCAAGGACACAGCAAGAGCGGATGTCATCCGTTATTCGGCTCTGCCTTGGTTTGCCTTTTCCGAGATGAAACATGCCGGTTCAATTCAAACAGGAGATTCTATACCCAAAATTTCTACAGGTAAGCTGATACAAGAAAAAAAGAAACTTTTGCTCCCTATATCCATCAGTGTCCACCATGGCTTGGTGGATGGACGAAATGTTGCCGAATTTATACAGAACGTAAAAGACGGACAAAACAATACATTATGATATGATTGCTCTCTCTTCCTATTCTAATAATAAAACATGAAAAATAAAATAGAATTTATCGCTTTTGATGCCGATGACACTCTTTGGGAAAATGAACTTTATTTTCAAGAGTTGGAACACAAATTTTGTCATCTTCTGAGGAAATATTCACCGGCTCCTTCCGTATCAGAAGAATTGTTCAAGACAGAAATAAAAAATCTGCATATCTATGGTTATGGACTGAAAGGAATGCTGCTTTGCATGATTGAAACCATTTGCAAAGTTACTAATGGAGAAGGAGACCTCAATCTCGTAAAAGAAATCCTCCGATCAGGTCAGGAACTTCTGCAAAGACCAATCACATTATTGGACGGTGTGCAAGAAGTCATATCAGCCTTGCACGAAAATTATAAATTAGTATTGGCCACCAAAGGTGATTTGTTCGATCAAAAAAGAAAGATTTCTGCGTCCGGACTACAAGAATACTTTTACCACATAGAAATAATGAGCGACAAGAAAAATGCGGATTATAAAAGATTGCTTGATAATTTAGGATGTAAGGCAGAAAATTTACTGATGATAGGTAACTCGATAAAGTCGGATATTATTCCCATATTGGAACTCGGAGGTTATGCAGCCTATGTACCTCATCATGTCACTTGGGCACACGAACAGTATGAAGGAGAAGTAACGCACTCCCACTTTATTAAGTTGAATAACATTAAAGAGATACAAAACTATCTTTAGTTTTTGCCATACTCCATTCTCCACGTGGTAACTCTTTGAACAAAAATACCACGTCCGGCAAGACTCAAAAAAGGATAAGTCACTCTATACAACAAAAAAGGGTTGTCAAAACGTGGATAATGCTGTCGTTTCGTTCGTAGGGGCGAGGTTCGCTCGCCCGAAAACAGTTTGCTTTGTGTCTTCGGGCAGGCAAACCCTGCCCCTACAGTTGACGATTGGATAGTCCGGTTTCGTTTTGACACTTCCTTTTATACACATTTAAAACCCAATACTTAATCCGGCTATCAGATAAGTTTTGTCAAATGAGGGCGAAACAATAGCCTGTACAAACAAAGGCAAAGAAAAATGATCTGTAATATTAATGTTCTTGGAAGCTTTTAAAGCAATATCTGTAAAAGCAGCACCATCAGCATCATACATTCCTTTCCAGGGAGTGAAACCAACGGAAGGAGTGAGCGTAATTTCTGCCGGGCAAGCAATATTATAAGAAGCATTGATATAAGTGGAATAAGCACGATCACCGTCTTTGTTATCGTCTCCTCCAGCAAACATGGTAGACCAGCTCAAGGTCAGAGGAAAGTTCTCGCCGAAATTATAAGCTAATGTTCCTTCAAAATGATGATCATGTTTATAATCCCCGTAGGGCATGGTGATGCCATTCCACCAATAGTCGGTCACTGTAATACCTAAACCGCCAATGGTATAACTCAAATTGATGTCAAACTCTTGTGCACCGTCTGTCTTGGTCAGGCTCTGACTCCCCCAAGCAGACAAAGAAAGATTGCCGTAAGATAATCCTAATGTAGGCTGTACAGAAAATCCTGAATTCTGGTAAGCGCCACGCCAAATGTAATCACTTACAAAATCCGCCTTAGCCGTTACGTTAAATTCTTGTGCTTTTATCACTCCAGGCAACAGTAGAGCCAGCACCAAGACCACTTTTTTCAAATTCTTTTTCATCTTAAAAAATTAAACTAATCAATATTCGTGTTTTACATATTTCTACTATTTCCTTCTTATTGTCTGAAAGGAAATATCCATTTTGAGTTTTTCTGAATCAAGATGCATCATTCAATAGGGTGATGCACGTCAAAGATCAAGAATCCATGTTATCAAAGCAAAGAACAATACAATGATAGCCACAGCTTCTAGAGCCGACAGACTCTCGGTATCCAGGAAACTTCTCTTTTTCATGACGCACATCTTCCTAATTTAATGACTATATATTTTTTATTATTTTGCCTTTTCTAAAGCAGCATTCAGTTTTAATACATTCACCTTCTCTGTACCGAATATGCCCATAAACGGTTTTTCCACAGCTTTATCTACAATAGCTTTTACAGTTTCCTCACTCATTCCGCGAGCTTTAGCCACACGTTGTACCTGCACGTATGCGCAGGCCGGAGTGATGTCAGGATCCAGCCCGGAACCGCTGGCTGTGACCATTTCGGCAGGTACTTCCTTACGGCTCAAGTAAGGATGATGCTTTAAAAATGTATCAATCCGCGCTTCTACTTCAGCCAAGTATTCTGCATTGGTAGGGCCTTTATTGCTACCGGCCGAACTGGTTGCATCATAACCATCTCCGGCACATGAAGGACGTCCCCAGAAATAGATATCTTCCGTAAATGATTGTCCCACATTGGCGGCACCTACCACTTTTCCGTTAAGTTCCACAACCTCGGCATTGCCGGAATTAGGTCCGGCAAATTGAGCGAAAATCCATAAGACTAGTATATAGCATACTGAGAAAAACACACAAAAGACTAAGGTCAGTCTGAATGACTTTATAAAATTTTTCATTGTCGTTTACTTGTTAAAAGAATAATCCTACTACTAAATCTATTAATTTAATACCCACAAAAGGAGCAATAACACCACCTATGCCATATATCAAAAGATTACGACGAAGCAAGGCGGAAGCTCCTATCGGTTTGTATTGAACTCCTTTCAATGCCAGCGGAATCAGAATAGGAATAATGATGGCATTGAATATAACTGCAGATAAGATAGCACTCTCAGGGCTATGCAACCCCATAATATTCAATGCAGCCAGTTCTGGAATGGAAAGCATGAACAATGCAGGAACAATGGCAAAATATTTGGCCACATCATTGGCTATGGAGAAAGTGGTCAGTGTACCACGTGTCATCAGCAATTGTTTACCTATCTCAACAATTTCTATCAGCTTGGTAGGATCATTATCCAAATCCACCATATTCCCTGCTTCCTTGGCAGCCTGTGTACCGCTATTCATGGCAACCCCCACATTAGCTTGGGCAAGGGCAGGAGCATCATTTGTTCCGTCACCCATCATGGCAACCAGTTTGCCGGCAGCCTGCTCTTTCTTGATATACTCCATCTTATCCTCCGGTTTAGCTTCGGCTATGAAGTCGTCTACTCCGGCTTTCTCTGCAATATATTTGGCGGTCAATGGGTTATCTCCCGTCACCATGACTGTTTTTACCCCCATCTTGCGTAAACGTTCAAAACGTTCCTGAATACCCGGTTTTATGATATCCTGCAATTCTATTACTCCGGCAATTTTCTTATTGACACTTACCACCAATGGAGTACCTCCATTACTTGTAATGGTTTGAATGATATCTTCCGTTTCTTTTGGGAAAGGGTTTCCGGCAGACAAAGCTATCTTGCGGATCGCATCAAATGCACCTTTACGGATTTCTGTTCCATCCTTCAAGTTAATACCCGAGCATTTGGTTTCGGCGGTAAATTTTATCATATGAGCACCATCGGTATTCAAATTACGCATCCGTAAACCCGATTCACGTCCCAGTTCAATAATAGATTTGCCTTCCGGAGTATCATCAGATACAGATGAGAGCAGGCAGGCTTCGATGAAAGCATGTTCATCCACTCCCTGAGCCGGATAAAAACGGGTAGCTTTACGGTTTCCTATAGTTATTGTTCCTGTTTTATCAAGAAGCAACGTATCTATGTCTCCGGCTGTTTCCACTGCTTTACCCGATTTGGTTATGACATTGGCACGCAAAGCACGATCCATCCCGGCGATACCGATAGCCGAAAGCAATCCTCCGATAGTGGTAGGAATGAGGCAGACAAACAAGGACAGAAAAGAAGCAATGGTAATGACAGTTCCCGTATAATCGGCAAACGGTTTAAGGGTGATACACACAATGACAAAGACCAATGTAAATGCTGCCAACAGGATAGTCAATGCAATTTCATTCGGTGTTTTCTGGCGGGATGCGCCTTCCACCAATGCAATCATCTTATCCAGGAAACTTTCACCCGGCTGGGTGCTTACCATTACTTTTATCTGATCGGACAATACTTTTGTACCTCCTGTTACTGAACTCTTGTCACCGCCTGCTTCACGGATTACAGGAGCGGATTCGCCTGTGATGGCACTTTCGTCAATAGACGCCAGTCCTTCGATGATCTCGCCATCGGCAGGAATTACATCTCCTGCCTCGCATACAAAAATATCACCTTTCTTTAACCGGGAACTACTGACAGTTTTCAAAGTCCCGTTCACAATCAATTTGGCAGGGGTTTCCTCACGAGTCTTCCTCAGGCTATCGGCTTGTGCTTTTCCGCGCGCTTCGGCAATAGCTTCAGCAAAATTAGCAAATAACAAGGTGATGAACAGGATTACGAAAACCCATAAATTATAAATAAATGAGTCTTGTGAATCATTAACGATAGAGTAGAGCATCACCAAGAACATAATAGCTGTACAAACCTCTACCGTGAACATAATCGGATTCTTAATCATCACTCGCGGATTCAACTTCACGAATGATTGTTTTATGCTGTCAATGACTTGCTCCTTCTGAAATAAAGAAGCTGATTTATTATCTTTCATATCTTCTATTAATATCGTTGTCTGTTATCAGAATTATAAACTCAAGTGCTCGGCAATAGTGCTTAATGCATGTACCGGGAAGAATGATAGTGCGGCAACAATAAAAATAACCGCAAATGTCATCACACCGAATGTCACTGTATCGGTTTGCAATGTGCCGGCGCTTTCGGGAATAAATTTTTTCTTAGCCAGAATACCTGCTATGGCCACTTGACCTACAATCGGGACAAAACGTCCTAATATCAGCACAATACCACAAGAGTAGTTCCAAAACCATGTGTTATCACCCAGTCCTTCAAAACCGGAACCATTATTGGCGGCACACGAGGTGTATTCATAAAGCATTTCACTCAGACCATGATATCCGGGATTGTTCAGCCAGCCACCTTCACTTTCCACAAATGCAGGCGCATGAACAAACAGATAAGCAGCCAATGCCGTACCAACTAAAATGATAAACGGATGAAGTAGTGCCACAATGGAAGCAATCTTCATTTCACGTGCTTCTACTTTATGACCAAGGAACTCCGGTGTACGGCCTACCATCAACCCACTGATGAACACGGCGATAATAATAAATGTAAAGTAGTTCATCCATCCCACACCTACACCGCCAAACCATGTGTTGATCTGCATGTTCAGCATTTCCATCATACCCGAAAGCGGCATTGTTGAATCGTGCATACCATTGACAGAACCATTGGAAGTAACCGTAGTAGTAATACTCCACAAAGCAGTGGCGGCCGAGCCCAAACGTATTTCTTTACCTTCCATCGCGCCATTATCCTGCGCTATCCCCATTTCATCAATACGTGGATTACCACCCATCTCCTGACTCACATTGATACAAACTCCTACCAGATAAGCAAACAGCATGACACCATATATACTATAACCCAATTTTTTACGTTTCAGATAGAAACCGAATGCAAATGCCATCGCCATAGGTATGATAAGGATAGACCAACATTCCACCATATTGGCAAAATAGGTAGGGTTCTCCAATGGATGAGAAGAGTTTACACCAAAATAACCACCACCATTAGTACCCAATTGTTTGATAGGGACAATAGCCGCCGTAGGGCCTTGTGATACATATTGTGTAGCTCCTTCCATGGTGGTCACTTTCATTTTTCCGTCAAAGCCCATCGGAGTTCCTTGCACAATCAGGATAAAGCCTACGACCAATGAAAGAGGCAACAGGACACGGGTACAACTTAATACCAAATAGTTCCAGAAATTGCCAATAGTCTGAGTAGTCTTTGCAGCCAGCGCTTTCATTATACCTGCCATGGCAGCCATACCGGTAGCGGCAGTAATAAACTGAAAGAGCATGATGACGAATAGCTGAGTAAAATAAGTCAGCCCACTTTCACCGCTATAATGTTGCAAGTTGCAGTTCACCATGAAACTGATACAAGTATTGAATGCCTGATGCGCAGTCTGACCGACATTTCCATCCGGGTTAAGCGGCAGCACACCTTGTGTAACCAACAGTACCATCCCCCAAAGGAACCAAAATAGATTTACCACCAGCAAGGCTCTCAAAAACTGTTTCCAGTTCATCTCCTCATTGGGATTGATGCCACTCAGTTTGAACATAACCCGTTCAACGGGCTTCATAAAATCCGACCAAGTCTTTTCACCTTTATAAACTTTAGCGATATATTTGCCCAAAGGATAGCTGAGCACTACCATTAAGACAATTTGCGCTATAACACCTAAAACTTCAGTATTCATAACTCTTTATTTCTTAACTTACTTTTTTAAAACTTCTCCGGCTTGATGAGAACATACATCATATAGCCGAACATAATCAAACTAACTACAAATAATGCTGTGTACATAACTTGTTTCTCCTTTCTTTTTTTAGATCTTCTCGAACCAGTCTATGCATTTAAAGAAAAGCCAAAAGCAAGCTATACCGCTCAAGGTACAAACCACAAATCCGATTGAAAATAAATCCATAATTCCTTTTTTTAATTAATACTATTGTTAACTGCCACGCTATATGCCAATAGTGTGCCATTACCGGCAAACAGGAGATAAGTAATTGATTTATATACAGATATAACAACAAGAAAAAAGAGGGAGCAAAAGAAGATCTTTTCAAAATGAAAAGGGAAGAATATCAAAACAGGAGAATAATTGATTTATTTGCTGCCAAACTGCATAATTCCCCAATTTATTATATAGCTTTGTATA
>DXLM01000169.1 GCA_019414725.1 Bacteroides sp. | reverse complement strand
GAGAATTTCATCTTTTGAACAGCCAGCAAGCATAAAACTTCCCACAAGGACGAATGTTAATGCTAAAACTATTTTCTTCATAAAATCATCACCAGCCTTTCTTTGGTGCTACCTTTTTGGCCTTTTTCTTTGTTTGGGTTGCTTCTCGCTCTTTCATGCACAAAATCAAGATGGCAGAAATAACGACAGCAAGCACAAGACTGCAAGAACAGGTTCCGATATTCCAGTTGACTGCGGTATCATAGCTACGGTAGCCTACCATTCCGAGACTTGCGGTAATCGGATAAAGGTTTGCTAATGTCATATTTCCTGCGGCAAACATCCCTCCATATCCATAGACAAAAGCAATGATTACACCGACTAAAAAGCTGCCTGACCTCCGACAAGTAAGAGCGATAATCGGCAGAACCGCAAGATATAAAAAGAAATTAACCGCAGTAATCTGCAAGGCTGCTTTTAGAGCTAAGGAAATCTCAAAGCCGGGAAATCCCACAATCATTTCTGCTATGATTGTAAACAGACTGCATATCAGCCCGAAAATAATAGACAATACGCCGCACACAATCAATTTTCCGGTCAACAGTTTCTTAAAAGAGATCGGCACAGTCAGAATATTTTTCAATGTGTCATCCGTCTGCTCACGAGAAATCATATATCCAGCAATTAGGCTGATACACATCGGAAAAATCATGGACATATTGTTTTTGATGACCTGTTCTGTAAGATAGGCGAAATCCCAAACGGAACCATCATTCGCCATAGAGGTAAACAAGGTCAGCAGGACGGATAGGAGCATGAGTGCAACGCCCGCCCAAAGGATATGATACCTTTTCAATTTATAAAATTCTGTTTTTACAATGCGAACCATGTTTATTCCCCCCTCTGCTTATATAATCTGTCAATCAGTAAGAACGAAACGAATGCCATAATCCCAAGAATGAATACAACTTGAAATGTTGAGGGAATTAGCCCTGTCATTTGCTCCAAGTCCATTTTTATTCCATGAGCCGCCATATCTCCCGCACTCCAAAATGTAGTCAGTGGCGTGGGCAGAAGCCATAACATAGTTTTAGGCAGTGTGTCAAACAATGCCGTAGCACTCATGTTCAGAACGCTGTAAAAGACACACAACAAAATGGAAAAAACATAGGTCTTACTGAAAAAGACAACAAGGACAATCAACGGGAGTGTTCCTGCCGTAATGAAGATCCCCGTTTCAACCGCCAAAAACAGCTTATAACCAATTCCATAAACTTCTAATGTTCCAATTCCGCAAAGAATTGTTGCAATGGTAGAAGCCTCGCAAAAAACAATTCCAAAGATAAAAAGGACAATAATCTTTGCAAGTACCATTTGCGTGCTGGTTACGGGAATTGTACGCAGATTTTTGAATGTATCGTTGTCGCGTTCCATAAAAAACAGAATAGCGGCAATCACTCCGATAATGCAGGGCAGTAAAAACTGGATACCATATCCCAACACCATGTTAAATAGTCCATCGAAAGCATCTGCCCGATCCGTATATCGCTCCATCATAGAGGGCGTTGTCATCAGATAAGTCAGCGGGATTGGAAACAGGAACGCAGCCAGAATAATCAGCGGAATAAATTTCTTCCGTTTCAATTTCAAAAATTCGCATTTGATTAGTTTAAGCAATTCCTTCGCCCCCTGTCACA
>DXLM01000168.1 GCA_019414725.1 Bacteroides sp. | reverse complement strand
CCAATGTCATTAACTTAAGCAATTTGCCAATACTGCATTGATGAAAATATCAGCAGAAGGATTTGATTATGATAAAAAAGGGAATATTGAGGGATTAAGATGCAATGTCTTGCTGAAATTCGGGTATAACAAAAAGACAAAATCAATATTTAACATTGAAATTTGTCTAAAGATGAAATATAGTAATATATGAGTTAATGCTAATGTCTATAACAAAAACTCATCGGAAGTTTAAACCTATGCTGGCGGGCAAAGGTTCTTCCAGGTCTGATCGGCTCAATATTTTGAGCGATCAGACTTTCTACATTTATCTTTGTTATCCCATCGTGAATCCTTAAGAAATCCCTGCATGTTTTAAGCGCGGATGAATAATTCGCCTGATATTCATAAGCACGATCTTCCCGATCAATAGTTACATTTATGATTATGCTGGAACTGAAATTATATAGAATAACTCTTGCCCATACTTCCTGCACAATATAATCATATTTTTTTGAGTGAAACGCTTTCAGACACAGGGAATATTTTAAATCTCGGAAAGAGTTTTCCTCCTGCCATCTCAGATGATAAAGAGCTTTGAAATCTTCAGCTTTAAACTCTTCTTCTGGAAGATTCGTAGCAATGTTTTCATAAGAGCCATCATCAAGCTGTACGCGTAACAAACGTAAAGCAAGGTCATATTCCGTTCTTTGATCATTGAGATAATCCATCGGAGCATTCTGATAAATGTATCGGTATGAAGAGAATAGTTCAGGTCTGGAATATTTGCTTACAGCTTTAGACCTCGTCAGTATAAGAGAGATATCTTCATCAAAAGCTGGCAGGGTATCAACCGGGTATCCCATCATTCCGGAAGCTCTTTTATCGTTACATCGGATAAGGAAGTACTGCCCCTTTTCAATCACATGGGCAAAGTTGTTGTAAGAAGTATAACCTCTGTCCCCAAAGAAAATGACTTTGGAGTGTTCAGGGATATCTGCAGAATCAACCATGGAACAAAAAGCAGAATACTCATTCCGCTTTCGGGCAGGCTGGACTAAAATATCAGTAAAACGCTTATCAAGTAAAGAAAACATAGCATTGATATGGATCTGGTTAAATCCTCTGGTAGATTTACCATTTGGTTCAAAATAGGTATCCTTATCTTCAGGGTTAAGAAAAATATCACAGGAAGAACCATCACAGGCCCAGAATTCATATTTACCGTTATATAGTTTTTTAGGAAGTTTCCTGTTAAAAGCAAGAAGAAGATTCCGAAAAGCATCTTCCCTGATCTTTTTACGCTGTCTGTAAAAAGCCGCTTTGGAAGGTGCATCGATAGTACGTCCGAAAAAACGGTACAGTTCTTCCCTGATACAGTCAGCTTCCATAGTCAGAAACATCAGCATATAATCTTTAAAACCGAGTTTTCTGTTTCTGATAAAATCAACTCCGGGTTTGACAGCATATTTTTCTGGTGTTTTGGAAAGATCATTGATAGCAGCAAGTAAAATAGCTTTGATAGAATCTGAATAGTTCATAAATAAATACTCCTTTGATTAAGTAATTAAAAATAACAGTGCCTAATCAAAGGGCGTTATTACTGATTGATCAGTAATAACGCCGCATATTGAGGAGTATTTGTCAAGTAATATTTTAGAAAATATCAAGTAGGTATCAGAGAGATCATTGCCTGTTTAACAAGCAACAATCTCTTAAGTTAATGACATTG
>DXLM01000167.1 GCA_019414725.1 Bacteroides sp. | reverse complement strand
GAGAGACTGTATAAGCAATTTTATATTGCAATGACTAGAAAAATATTTAGGAGAACGAGGAGGCGGAAGTGATGAAGGAAATTTATCAGCAGACGGTAGAAGAGGTTCTTGAAAGGGTGAATGGCAAGAAATCTGGGCTTACGAGTGAACAGGTGAAAAGATCCAGAGAAAAGTGTGGGTGGAATGAACTTACTTAACCGTTCTTTGTTCATCGGTTGCAGGACTTCCGGTGCCATTTGCACCAGTACATTTACTCTTCATTAATCTTTTGACGGATAGTCTTCCGGCAATTGCGTTAGGCTTAGAGCCGGATAGAAGTGAAGTGATGAGTGAAAAACCGAGATTGGCAGATGAGTCGATATTGACAAAAGATTTTCTTAGCAAAATCGGTCTGGAAGGTTTGGTAATTGGAGCAATGACAATGATCAGTTTTTTGACAGGATACAACCAGAATGGTACATTGCTTGGAAGCACGTATGCTTTTGGAACTCTTTGTCTGGCACGTTTGTTTCATGGATATAATTGCAAATCAGATCATCCGGTCATTTTTACAAAAGGTCTCTTTCATAACAAGTGGCTTCAGGGAGCATTTGTGTTAGGTGCAGTACTCATTACAACAGTACTGACGGTTCCTGGTTTCCATAACTTATTCAAAGTGGAAACGTTGAATCTGATGCAGCTTGGATGTGTATATTTATATGCTTTTGCAAGCCTTCTGATTATTCAATTACTTAAGTGTATACGTATGAAACTAAGAAAAAGAGGGGAAAGATAGTGGATTTAAGTAGATGTTCTATGAAAAAAATTCGAGAACTGATTGTGTTTACGGCATTTCTTGTAGTTGCTTTGTGGAAATTCGATGTGGTGATTGAAGTGCTGAAGTCAATATGGAAAATTGTGTTTCCTTTTGCGCTTGGTGGTGCAATTGCCTTTGTGATTAATGTACCAATGAGTTTCCTGGAAAAGAAAATGCTCGGAAAGATAAAAGAAAATAATAAAATAGGAAAAAAAGCTGCGAGACCGATAAGCCTGCTTCTTACAATTATATTGGCAGCAGGTGTAATGGTATTGGTAATGTTTGGTGTGATTCCACAGCTTACACAGACCATGGGAAATCTGATGACGAGTATTTCAGATTTTATTCCACAGATGCAAAACTGGATTCGGGAATTTTCACATGATAATCAGGATATTATGAAATTGGTAGATCAGCTGCAGTTTCAGCCTGATCAGGCAATTAAATGGGGAATAAGTCTTCTTGGAAACGGAGTCGGAAATATGATGAATACGACGATGTCAGCAGTAGGTTCCATTGCCAGTGGATTAGCGACCTTTTTTATTTCGTTTTCCTTTGCATGCTATATTCTTTTTCAGAAGGAAAAATTACATTTACAGGTAAGAAAAGTGATTTTCGCTTTTATTCCAAAACAAAAAGCAGATGCAATTCTTAACATATGTTCGCTGACATATCGGACATTTGCAAATTTTCTTGCAGGGCAGTGTCTGGAAGCAGTAATTCTCGGAATGATGTTTGTTATCACGCTAAGTATTTTAAAAATGCCATATGCACTTTTAATTGGAATTTTGATCGCGTTTACCGCATTGGTTCCTATCTTTGGAGCCTTTATTGGCTGTGCCGTGGGAAGTTTTCTGATCTTTATGGTAAATCCAAAACAGGCAGTTTTATTTATTATAGTTTTTCTGCTTTTGCAG
>DXLM01000166.1 GCA_019414725.1 Bacteroides sp. | reverse complement strand
ATTTAAAACAAAAATGCCGCACTTGACAAAATAAAAACATCAGAACAACTCAATCCGACTTATACTATTCAAATGAAGGTAAAGTCACAGAGAAATGAGGATTCGGAGTATGCTGTGTTCTGATAATCTCTTTCATTTGTTTCACAATATCCGGATGTCCGGCAGCGATATCATGGTCTTCATGAATATCTGTAGCAAGATTGTAAAGGAAAGGAGTCCCTTTTTTCACTACCATCTTCCAGTCTCCCATACGTACACCAATCTGATCGGTTTCATCAAATTCCCAATACAAGAAATCATGTTTCTTCTGTCCTTCCTGCCCTAACAAAGTCGGAGCAAAAGAAATACCATCAAAATAATCCACATCTTTTTTCTTGTTAGTGTACTTCTTTACATAATTCTTCACACCTGCCAAGTCACAAAATGTAGGCATCAAGTCATAGAAAGCCAACTGATGATCATTGACCGTTCCTTCGGGTACTTTGCCCGGCCAACGTACAATGAACGGAATACGGATACCTCCCTCATAACATTGACGTTTCAATCCACGAAGTTTGCCGTCACGACCAAAAAAGGTAGGATCAGCTCCTCCTTCTTCATGAGGGCCGTTATCACTGGTAAAAATCACAATGGTATTTTCGTCCAGTCCTTTCTCCTTTAATTTGTTCAAAACTTCTCCTACATAATAATCCAAGCGAGTAATCATGCCGGCAAACTGCGCATGGGTGTGTACCGACGGATTATATCTTGATCCTTCCTGTCCACCCCAAGTTTTATCTTCAAAAAACTTCTTTTGATAACCTGTCAGAATAGAATCTTCGGGCTGCGCCAGCTCTGCATGAGGAAGCGTATAAGTAAAAATACCAAAGAAAGGTTGCTTGCCATCCTGTTTATCCAACCATTTCATTGCTTCTTCATGGATCATATCCGCAGAATATTGCGGACGTTTGAAATAGTCCTTACCAAACATAGGATAGTTGATATTCTCATCCATCACTACACGAACCACTGCCGTATCACCAGCCGATTTACTATACCGGTTCAGGAAATTCGGATAATATAAATGAGCCTGAAACTGACAGATATAACCATAATATTCATCAATACCCCGTTTGTCCGGCGTAGACACAGATCCCTCATAGCCCCCTGCCCATTTACCAAACATACCGGTAGTATAACCGTTATCTTTCATTATTTCAGGTATAATCACATGACCGGGATCGTATGGATGTTGCCCCACCACGGCATATTCCTTATTATTTCCATACATCACAACAGGGGCATCGCGCCAGTACTCCTTGTTCCCACGTACTTCACAATGTCCGGAATGTTGCCCGGTCATAAATGACGCACGTGATGGAGCACTCACCGGACTACCGGCATACGCTTGTGTAAAACGCATACCTTCTTTAGCCATATTATCAATATTCGGTGTACTGATGTAGGGCTGACCGTAACACCCTAAATCACCATAACCCATATCATCACACATAATATAAATGATATTCGGTTTAGGAGTTTTCTGAGCATAAGCACCTAATAGAGGAAATGCTAATCCACTGGTTAAAAGAAAGAGGTTTCGATTTTTCATAACATATATCATTAAGTTAGTTCATTAATCAGGACAGATGACAAATTTACGTAAAAAAGAGACAACTACCATCTTATAATCTAAATAATAATACCTAACTTTGTTTCCGACGAAAATCAAACCCTAAATA
>DXLM01000165.1 GCA_019414725.1 Bacteroides sp. | reverse complement strand
GGGGCTGTCCAAAAAGTCGGATAGCCCCTTTTGCTATTGTTTATTTCGGTAAAAAGTATTATCTTACCGTTGCAAAAACCAAACATTATAGCAATGGCTAAGATAGTATTTAAAGAGTTAACATCCAACCAAAATGTACTTTTTCCGGTCAGCTTATCGGAAAAGATAGCTCCCAATCATCCCGTTCGTGTTGTAAACAGTGTTGTAGACGCCTTGGATATTAGTTGTCTGCTCTGGGCATATAAAGGAGGAGGTACCAGCAGCTACCATCCCCGTATGATGCTCAAAGTTCTGTTTTATGCCTACCTGAACAATATCTATTCTTGTCGTAAAATAGAAAAGGCCTTGCAGGAGAATATTCACTTCATGTGGTTGTCTGGTAATAGTACTCCCGATTTCCGCACGATCAATGATTTCCGTGGCAAACGTTTAAAAGAACACATAAAATCGTTGTTTTCAGCCATTGTTCTGCTGTTACAGGAATCCGGCTATGTCAGTTTGGATGTACAGTATATCGATGGTACCAAAGTGGAATCAGCCTCCAACCGCTACACTTTTGTCTGGCGTGGTAGCGTGGAAAAGAACAAGGTAAAACTGGAGTCGAAAATACAGTCAATCCTTAGTGAAGTTGACAAACATATCGAGCAGGATAAACAGGAAAGGACACCAGATTGCTTACCGGATATGGATTCCTGTGGTTTGCGGGAAAAAGTGAGCGCTTTAAACAAACGGCTCTCCGGGATGAACAATGCTGAGCAGAAACAAATCAAAAAGTTACAGGAAGAATATCTGCCCCGCCTTGCCAAATACGAATCGCAATTAGAGAAATTAGGGGATCGTAATTCTTTCAGTAAGACTGATGAGGATGCGACCTTCATGCGTATGAAAGAGGATCATATGAAAAACGGGCAATTGAAACCCGCCTATAACATACAGATTGCCACAGAGAATCAATTTATTACCAATCTGGGAATTTACAGGCGAGCCGGAGATACGGGAACTTTAATTTCTTTTTTGAAAGATTTTCGAGAGACTTATCATAGGCAATCCTCTATAGTAGTGGCCGATGCCGGTTATGGAAGTGAACAAAACTACGAGTTTATGGAGAATGCGGGTATAGAGGCTTTTGTCAAGTACAATTATTTCCACAAAGAGCAAAAGCGTGCCTGGAAGAAGGATGCTTTTGCCATACAGAACCTTTACTACAACCAGGAAAGGGATTATTACGTATGCCCGATGGGACAACATATGGAGTATAAAGGTCAAAAGAAAAGTAAATCCGATTTGGGATATGTATCCATACTGAAGCGTTATCAGGCACAAAATTGTGAGGGGTGCCCGCTGAAATCTCAATGCCATAAATCAAAGGCCAACCGGATCATAGAAGTTAACTATAACCTTAACAGGTATAAACAAAAAGCACGGGAAAGACTCATGAGTGAGGAAGGTATTTATCATCGGGGCAGACGATGTATAGAACCGGAAGCTGTCTTTGCACAGATAAAGCATAACTCGGCGTGGAACCGGTTTAGATTAAGAGGGTTAGAGAAGGTAAAAACAGAATTTACCCTGGTTGCTATTGCACATAATCTCAGGAAACTGGCTAAAAAAGTCAGTTTTCTTTTGTTTTTTACTTATTTCTGTAGGATGACTTCTCGAAAAGTAATAATTGAGAAGACCAAAGATATTTTAAATATAAAAATGGATAATAAACGGGCTGCATAACAAAAAAAGAAGGCTGCCTTTTCAGACACCTTC
>DXLM01000164.1 GCA_019414725.1 Bacteroides sp. | reverse complement strand
GGTTCTATTGTTTAACTTTTAATTTTTCGGTAAAAATTTACCGAAGTATTGTTCTGTTGCAGTTTATATTTAGCTCAATTGCCAAATCATCAAATGCTCTTGATCGCAGATTTTCTGCGGAAGTTATTTTTTGAACATTACTAAGTAGGTGCTCAAAATTATTTTAGGGGCGTTCTAAAAATTCTGTTTTTTAGAATGTTCTAATTCTGTCGGTTGATTTGCACCCTCTCGAAAGTGCCTTTTTGAAAGCAAACTCAGTCACATAGCCCGCTATGCTCCTTCGTTTGCTTTCAAAAATACACTTCCGATAGGGCACAAATCAACGCGCCAGAATTTTTAGAACACCCCTTTAAATATCCAAAGTGCTCTATCGGGATGCAGTTTTTTGTGTGAAATTGTTCTCTCCCGATAACGGGGAAGTCGGAGGGGGGCATAACGGGTTATGTGACTGAGAACAAAGGAACAAGAAGTGCCAGAGAGAGAGCTTTGGATATTAAAATAATGCAGAACATAAAATCTAAAATTATTTTGAATACCTACTTATAAAATTATATTAGTTGATTACCAACGTGATATAGCTTTATAACCACATAATTTCAAAATGAAATCCGAATAATAAGAACACATCTTAAGAGAAAAATTTACTATGATTAACAAAATTGATTGGTTGGCAAATCGAGTCTTGTTTTCTATATTTGATTTAGCTGCTCCTTTATACTGCTTAATTAGTTGGTTCGTATATAGGGCTATTTGGCGTCCATATAATAGTATACCATTTATACAGAAAAGGATTAAAAAAAGTTTTGGAGAAGATTATGACTCTCTCGTAAAGTGGTATGAAGATTGGTCTCCATATAAGAGCCCAGAAGCATTTTATAGGGTTTATTGGCAAGAGCATAAAATATCAACATGGTTTCTTTTCTTGCCAATATCTTTATTCTTAAATGTAGTAACATTAATTGTAGGGAATCCTTTAAGGCGATTATATAATATTGAAGTAGGATTAATGTTCTTAGCTGTTCTAATAGTACTATTATCTAGTTGGTTGGGCGAATTTCTCTTTTGGAAAAAAGATAGACATTATGAATATGTCAAAATTTTCTTGAAGGAAAACTTTATAAAGAGACTTGTCTGGATTATTGGAACACTTGTCGCATTAGTCTTACTAACTGTGATAGATTTTAGATTATTGGGCTATATTATAGGAGCAAATTAAGATGCGAATAGCTTACATATTCAAATAACAACCCACGTGACATCAATAATTGGTAATGTAGTTCCAGTAGCTACAAATAGAAGTTGTGTTGACTGGTTCTGGTGTACCCAGTTTGTAGTTCTATTCGCTCCCATCTTTTCTAAGATTTTGAACTATGACTTTAAGGAAGGAGATACAGCTGATGGCGTGTTATCTCATATAGCAGATAGTCCTCAAGTGATGTATCCACCAATTTCAACTCAAAAAGACTTTGGGTATTCAGACATCATACAACGTCAACCAATGTTTCAAAACAGGTTATTCTACTCTTGCAATAAAAGGCTTGCAAGTATACATAGCGTCTATCAGAAATACTTGAGGGGGAGTAAGTACTAAGGATTTCTTTATTTGAGAAAGTTTCCTTTCCTCAAATAATGTAATATTCTCATATTTATTTGTATTTTTGTCACGAATGTTATTTGGTAATAGATCGAATATAAATATGAAATCTTTAATAAACAATAGTTCGTTAAAAATTCGCCACGCCTAAGCGGCTCTGGCAGTAAATAATA
>DXLM01000163.1 GCA_019414725.1 Bacteroides sp. | reverse complement strand
TATAATATGTTATTAGATATAGAGTCACACCCTGCGTGGGTGTGTGGATTGAAACGAGACAAACGGGGCAACGCAGGCCGTGACCAAGGTCACACCCTGCGTGGGTGTGTGGATTGAAACCCCGGAGGCGGGAACATGGTCATATCCGGATCAAGTCACACCCTGCGTGGGTGTGTGGATTGAAACTTATATTATTACATATTGCAATCTCCACACATATGTCACACCCTGCGTGGGTGTGTGGATTGAAACAGGAAAAGACATCGCTTATCGTTACAGCCAACTGTCACACCCTGCGTGGGTGTGTGGATTGAAACTATAAACAGCACAACTAATAATAATCAAAAATTGTCACACCCTGCGTGGGTGTGTGGATTGAAACCTCCCAAGGTACGGAGGCGCTTGACAGATGGACAAGTCACACCCTGCGTGGGTGTGTGGATTGAAACCATGGTGTTTGAGTATCCTTTGGCGGAACATCCGGTCACACCCTGCGTGGGTGTGTGGATTGAAACATAACTCCCGTAATAAGGTCCACTAACATAGCCCGTCACACCCTGCGTGGGTGTGTGGATTGAAACACCCCAAAGGAAAATAATATAACTTGTATAAAGTCACACCCTGCGTGGGTGTGTGGATTGAAACTATACAGATCACTGTATAGTGAAGAGGCGGATTTGTCACACCCTGCGTGGGTGTGTGGATTGAAACTTTATTAGAATGATACACAACAACCAGCAAGAAGCGTCACACCCTGCGTGGGTGTGTGGATTGAAACACGTGTACTATCTTTCTGTATAATCTTAGTGTCTGACGTCACACCCTGCGTGGGTGTGTGGATTGAAACATGTCAAAAAGCACGGATATGGTTTGCCAGTGTGTCACACCCTGCGTGGGTGTGTGGATTGAAACGCTCTCCGGCTTGCCGTCCGCTCCGGGAATGACACGTCACACCCTGCGTGGGTGTGTGGATTGAAACTTACGGTTATCAACACATCCCTCGGCCTGTGGATGTCACACCCTGCGTGGGTGTGTGGATTGAAACCGACAAGCCTACATGCGCACAAAACGGGAAATGGTCACACCCTGCGTGGGTGTGTGGATTGAAACTTTAAGAGAATAGTCCCATTTTCCAGTTTCATCTGTCACACCCTGCGTGGGTGTGTGGATTGAAACGATAGAGATGTTAATCCCATTGAAGATTACAATAGTCACACCCTGCGTGGGTGTGTGGATTGAAACATACGTCTTTGACACAACGACCAAAGTAGTGGAGTCACACCCTGCGTGGGTGTGTGGATTGAAACCACCGCCTCCTGTCGTGCCTGTATCACTCCAAAGTCACACCCTGCGTGGGTGTGTGGATTGAAACTTGAAAAAGATTTAATAATATCTGATCCAAGTAAGGTCACACCCTGCGTGGGTGTGTGGATTGAAACACAAACTTGACGGATAAGAGGAATGATAACAAAGTCACACCCTGCGTGGGTGTGTGGATTGAAACACATCAAGCTTGCGCTTTATTTTAGGACGCTTCAGGTCACACCCTGCGTGGGTGTGTGGATTGAAACTCCCAGGACATAACTATAGAAGGCAGGAAATACGCGTCACACCCTGTGTGGGTGTGTGGATTGAAACGGTCTGTATGTCGATGAGCCGGATTTCTTCGGGGAGTCACACCCTGCGTGGGTGTGTGGATTGAAACACCTTCGACTACCTGGAGGAGATACCTGCACATGGTCACACCCTGCGTGGGTGTATATGGATTGAAGCATTGTTCACTCGTTGGTCAAG
>DXLM01000162.1 GCA_019414725.1 Bacteroides sp. | reverse complement strand
ACCGTCTGGTAGGTGCATTACCTCATTTTTATATTTATTCCATCGGCAATGTAGGTGAAGGGATGATTGCTAAGCGTCGTTCATATGCGGGATTGCAATCTTATCTTACTCCACCTTTTATGGAAAGTAGTGTCCGCACCATTTATCGTGAACTGACTGAGGCTGTCAAAACATACAATAATTTACTTCCGGCCGATGGGCAGGCTGTACTGTCTACCGGAAATAAAGACGCTTTGAACCGTGCTTCATTGGCGGTAAAGAAACTCACGGTGAAACTGGGCATCCATCGTGAATTGGAATTGGATAGTCTTCTTACTGTTCCTTATGCCGAGGAAGATATTCAGCGTATAGAAAATTTTGCAGAGGAACTGGCAAATGAGAAGATTACAGGTCAGCTGTATACGATGGGGATTCCTTATGAACCCATTCGTATTACTTCCAGTGTGTATGCTATGGCTACCGAGCCGATAGCCTATAGTCTGTTGGCATTAGATAAACTACGTAATCGTGCGGACGGACAGGTAGAGAAACATCGCACTCTTTTTACTCAGCGTTATTTAGAACCTGCACGTGATTTGGTCACTCGTCTGTTGGCTGATCCATCGTTGGCTTCTGATGAATTGATTTGCCGTATTACTGGCATTACTTCCGATGAACTTGCTAAAGCACATGAAATCAATAAATCCCGTAATACTTCTCAAGGCATGATGGCCATGATGATGGCATTAGCTGAAGAAGCTCCGGCTGAGGCTAAAACACATGCTGATATGAGCAGTGGAATAATGCAGGCTGACCAAAGCGGATGTTCGAAAAGGAATAGCATATCCGGGTCTATGAAAGAGAAAATGAAGGAAATAGCGAAAGGTATGAATCCTGAGAAAGCTATGGAACTTGCAAAAAAAATGGGTGCAAGCCCTGAAGCTTTAAAGAAAATGGAAACAGGAATGTACAAGAGCCGTGCTGTAGGTATGAATACACTGGCCAAAGATACGGTTACAATGAAAACAACTTCTCGAGGAAAACGTGAAAAAGCGGATAGTGATAAATTCGGAGGCATGGAAGCGATGATGAAAGCTATGATGTCCAAGAAAAAAGAATATTCTAAAGAGGAGATGAATTTTGCTTTGGCTGTCGTGGAAGTAGAACGTACCTTGAAGAATGTGGGCAATTATAAGAGTGCTCTTTTGGAAAGTCCGGAAAGAGAATTGACCTCTATGGTGAATGCGTTGAACGGAGGATATACGCAGCCTTCACCGGGTGGTGATCCCATCGCCAATCCTAATACATTACCTACAGGACGAAATCTTTTCGCTATCAATGCTGAAGAAACTCCGTCGGAATCTGCATGGGAAAAAGGAAAACAATTGGCTGACAACACTATCGAAATGTATCGCCGTCGTCATAATGACTCTGTTCCTCGTAAAGTAAGTTATACATTATGGAGTGGAGAATTTATAGAAACCGGCGGTGCTACTATTGCACAGGTGCTTTATATGCTGGGTGTAGAGCCTGTTCGTGATACGTTTGGGCGTGTGACGGATCTTCGTCTGATTCCTTCTGCTGAATTAGGCCGTCCTCGTATTGATGTGGTAGTGCAGACTAGCGGGCAGCTGCGAGATATTGCCGCTTCACGTCTGTTTCTTATTAATCGTGCCGTAGAGATGGCAGCCAATGCTAGAGAAGATCAATTTGAAAATCAAGTAGCAGCAGGTGTTGTGGAAGCTGAACGTGTATTAATAGAAAAAGGTCTGACTCCAAAAGAGGCCCGTGAAATGTCTACTTTCCGTGTGTTCGGAGGAGTGAATGGTAATTATGGTACGGGTATACAAAGTATGGTGCAATCTGGTGACCGTTGGGAAAGTG
>DXLM01000161.1 GCA_019414725.1 Bacteroides sp. | reverse complement strand
GGTAGTGTCAAAAACTACCTGTTTTTATTGTTCTAAAATCCTTTAAAACCTTGAATTACCGGAGGTTTACAAATAAAAAGAGCATTGACCTCCCTTTTCTGGTATAATGTCAATCGCCAAACCAACATCCCCGAAAGGAGCCAATGCTCATGGACATTATACTTTATTTACTACAACTAATTCAACAACTCTATCAACAGAATTGCTTTTTAATTAACTTTATCTGCAAATATATTCCTTTAAAGCAATGGGCTTTTGATGATTCCCACTCTCCAAAGTATCAAAAATTTAAAATTGATCAGTTACCTTTGATTCTCAATATCGAACCATGGAACTATCTCGACTACATAGCTTACCTCAAATGGCGTTACAAAGATCAGTTCAAACCCATAAAACCTGTTAGCCGCAGATCCCAATGCGACATCGACGAAGACTGTAAGTGTCCCCGCTGCAATGCACCGAGCATTTATCTCTACAAAAACAATGGTTCAAAAGGTCAGCTTATGTGTAAAGTATGCAGTACCAAGTTCTCACCGAAAGAAAGCCGCCATTCCTCATTAAAACTGCGCTGTCCTCATTGTATGCATACGCTCGTTCCCAAGAAAAGCCGGAAGCATTTCATTGTCCATAAATGCATAAATCCGAAATGCCCTTACTACCTCAAGAATCTGAAAAAAGTCGACAAAACTGACTTAAAAGAAGACTATGGCAAGAACAAGTACAAACTCCATTATATCTATCGTGAATTCACCTTGGATTTCTTCAAAATGGATTTGAATTCCCTGCCTAAAAATGCTTCTTCTCTTAGATTCTCTAAGTTTGATTCCAATGTAATGGGACTCTGCCTTACGATGCATGTGAATCTTGGCATGTCCCTTCGTAAGACGAAGTATGCACTCAAAGAACTATACAACATCAACATCTCTCATCAGCAGGTTGCTAATTATTGCAAAACTGCTGCTGTTTGCATTAAACCATTCATAGATCATTACGATTACAATGCCGGAAAAGTTTACACCGCAGATGAAACCTATATTAAAATCAGAGGCATCAAAGCCTTCGTCTGGTTCATTATGGACGCTGCAAGCCGCTCCATTATTGGATACCGGATTTCCTCGGAACGTGATGTCGGAGCGTGTATCCTTGCCATGCGTATGGCATTCCGGCATCTCAAAAAGCTTCCGGAAAACTTCCGCTTTATTGCAGATGGGTACAGTGCATATGTTTTGGCTGCACAACAGTTCCTGCGTGAATACGGCACTGTTTTTAAATTTAACATTACTCAAGTCATTGGACTTACCAACGACGATGAAGTATCAAAAGAATTTAGACCTTATAAACAGATGATTGAAAGATTAAATCGTACTTACAAGGCTTCTTACAGACCAACAAATGGTTTTGATAACATCGACGGTGCCAACTATGAACTTGCACTCTGGGTCACTTATTATAATTTTTTGAGACCACATAAACACAATAACTATAAAGTCCTTAATGATATTGAAATGCTTCATGGAGCAGACAATATGCCTGGTAAATGGCAACTTCTCATCTTCCTTGGGCAGCAAACCATTTTGAACTTACAAAACAGCGAAGCCGCTAATTGTTCTTAGATTCTGAGCCTGAGAAAAAGTTACCAGCCACCGCAAAGCGGCATGCCCTTGACAGATAATCAAAAAAGAACTGCTATACTGTTGTCAGCGACGGAGAAAATCTAACTATTCTTGAGTTCTTCGCCGTCGGTAATTACCTGACAGCAGTTCTTTTTGTGCTGTCAAGGGTGGCGAACTACTTTCACAATCTTAAATATTTGCAGTTTTCAAGGTTCTTTTGAGCCTTTTCTTTTTGGCTCATTTTTTCATAGCTTATTTGACACTATC
>DXLM01000160.1 GCA_019414725.1 Bacteroides sp. | reverse complement strand
GCATATGCTATGCCAGGTATACTCGTGGTTGAAGATGATGAAAATTTAAATCGTGGAATTACATTCTCACTGAAAAAATCCGGATATGAGGTTTTTTCAGCAGAATCAGTGAAAAAAGCGAAAAGAATTGCAAGTGATAATAATGTGGATGTTACCATTTGTGATGTGAATCTTCCGGATGGGAATGGACTGGAATTTGTAAGGTGGATGAGATGCAATTATAATACATACATTATTTGTCTTACAGCACTAGATCAGGAGATGGATCAGGTCATGGGATATGAAGCAGGGGCAGATGATTATATTACAAAGCCGTTTAGTCTTTCGGTACTTCTTTTGAAAATAGAAGCACATTTCCGCCGCAGACAGGAGAAAACGGAAGCCGGAAAGATGATTTCGGGAGATATCGTATTTATCGCAGGAGAAATGAAAGTCCTGATAAAGAGTCGTGAAATCAGTCTGACAAAAACGGAGTTGAAAATGCTGACTTTTTTTCTTCAGAATCCGAAACAGATTCTTTCAAAAACACAAATATTGGAAAATGTGTTTGATCTGGAAGGGGATTTTGTGGATGAAAATACAATCGCTGTCAATATCAGAAGACTCCGTGAGAAAATCGAAGACAATCCGGCTGCACCGGTCTATATAAAGAATATCAGAGGTCTTGGGTATATATGGAATCAGGAGGTAAGGCAGTGACAAAGAGATATCGCAAGAAGATTACAGTAGTGCTCTCCTTGGTATTACCTGTCATATTATTGTTTGCAATATTAAATTGCTTTACCACGTATGTGTTTTATGAAGATTATAAATATAAAATGAATCTTATGACAGAGATTGCTGCAAAGGAAGAATTTTCCGGGCTGGATGCTGTTTCGGAATTGCTTAAGGATAAGGATATTGAAACTAACGAACAGGGAAGGCGATTATTGGAGCAATATGGATACTGGGGAAATAAAGGGAATGCATTTTATTCGCAATTCCGGCATCAGGTTATGGTGACCGGTGCTGTAAGCACTGTGATATGCGTGCTTCTTTTGACTTTTTTACTTTATTGGAAGAAAAAAGAAGATGCGTGTCATCAGAAAATTTTAGACCAGTTGGAAGAAATTCTGATCAGATTCCGTGAAAATAAATTTGATGATTTACTGAAAACGGAAAATCATGCAGAACTGGAAAAATTGAATGACCAGCTTGAAGCAATCGGACATCATATTCAGTTGCTAAAGGAAGAAGCACGGGCAGAAAAAGAGAGCACGAAAGAAATGGTTTCTGATATCTCTCACCAGTTAAAGACACCGGTTGCAGCTTTGGATACATGTTTTAGTGTGCTGATGCAGAATGACTTAAGTGCCACAGAACAGGAGGAGTTTCGTATCCGTTGTCGGAGTGCTCTGGATGGACTGGAGACATTATTGCAGTCGCTTCTTGAAATATCCAAGATGGAAACTGGACTGATTCAGATTAATAAGAAAAAACTTCCGCTTATGGATACTGTCATATCTGCTGTGAACCGTACTTATCCAAAAGCGGATGAGAAAGAAATTGAATTCGTTTTTGACTATGCAAAAGAGCTGGAAACATGCATGGTTATGCAGGATAAAAGGTGGCTTGGTGAAGCTTTTATCAACGTTCTGGATAATGCAATCAAGTACAGTCCGTGTGGTTCAAAAATATTTATCCGGTTACAAAAAAGAAACGATCTTGTAAGAATGGAAATTGAGGATCAGGGAATCGGCATTCCGCAGAATGAGTATCACAAAATTTTTCAACGATTTTACAGAGGAAGTTCTAGCGAGGTCATGGAAAAGAGTGGTACAGGAATCGGACTTTTTCTATCGAGAGAAATTATCGAAAAACACGCAGGTACGATTACGGTAACCTCCGGCAAAAAGAAAAAAGGAAGCACGTTTGTGATTCAATTACCATATG
>DXLM01000016.1 GCA_019414725.1 Bacteroides sp. | reverse complement strand
GGGACAGCCCCTTTTTTTCTCACACACACGTGCGCGCGTATAAAGCCGGGGTCAGCTCTTGTGATACGTTCCCCCTACCGTCCACACTCATCGGACCCCTTGCTTGGTGAACCGTTTGGGCCGCCTTTTCCTGGTAGTAGGTTTTCATCGCCTTTTTCACCTCGGTGCGTATACGAAGGTCTGCATGCAGGGGGCCTCCCGGGAGCAGTGTGTTGTGTTATTTGGTTTTTTTACTGTAAGAGATGATTTTCTCTAGCAGCTCCGGCCATATGTCATCCTGTGGAAAGGCAGGCAGGGGGAAATAAGGTTCGGAGCCTTCGGTGAGTTGTTCTTCCTCGTTGGTGTCATTGGGAAACTCATTTTCCACCTTATTGTATCGCGCGCACGTGTGTGAGAAAAAAAGGGGCTGTCCCTGCTGTCCCCACTGTCCCTGCCTTGTAAGAATCGGCGGAACTGAATAACGGAAAATATTTTTCAGGAGGACTTGTCTTTAAAATTCACTTGAAATGAATTTGTTTTCCCACTTTTATTGTTAATGCGAAGAGAAGTCGTTATCTTCGCATTAACAATCCATTTAAGAAAAAGAGAATGATGAAATATCCCATTGGCATACAGAGTTTTGATCAAATAATAGAAGGTAATTGGGTCTATGTGGATAAGACCGATTTGGTTTATCGTTTGGTAACGACGACCAAAACTTGTTTTCTTAGCCGTCCCCGTCGTTTTGGGAAGAGCTTGTTGGTAAGCACGTTGGATGCCTATTTCAAGGGGCGCAAGGAACTTTTTGACGGCTTGATGATAGCGAAGTTGGAGAAAGACTGGCATCAGTATCCTGTGTTCAAGATAGATTTCAACGGTGTTAACTTTACGGAAAAAGGAAACTTGGAAGCTACCATAGAATATTATCTTGCCAACTGGGAGAAAATCTACGGAGAAACTCCCCGTGAGGTTCCTATGGGGAAGCGGTTCGAACAAATACTTTCTCTAGCCTATCAGCAAACGGGGCGTCGTGCCGTGGTGCTGGTAGATGAATATGACAAGCCTATTCTCGATGCATTGGATACTCCTCTGGAAGATGCCAACCGCGAAATCTTGAAAGCTTTCTATTCCACCTTCAAAGGGGCTGATGAATACTTGAGGTTTGTGTTGCTTACGGGAGTGACAAAATTTTCGCAAGTCAGTGTGTTCAGCGGGTTCAACCAGCCTAAAGATATAAGTATGGATAATCATTATGAAGCATTGTGTGGTGTGACTCAGGTGGAATTGGAACATTATTTTGCAGAACCTATTGCAAATTTGGCTGAAAAGTTCAATTATACAGTGGAGGAAATGAAAGACGTACTCAAAATGCAATACGATGGCTATCATTTTGGCAGCGGCTTGCTTGGTGTCTATAATCCTTTCAGCCTGCTCAATGCTTTTGATATGAACGATATCCGCGACTATTGGTTTGCATCAGGTACTCCTACTTATTTGATCAAACTTCTGCGGCATAACCACGAGCAGATGGATGAATTGACTGGGCGTTACTATGATCCTTCGATGTTTGTCGATTATAAGGCCGATGTGGAAAAACCGCTGCCTATGATTTATCAAAGCGGCTATCTGACGATCAAGGAATACGACTCCCGGAGAAACCGTTACCTGTTGGACTTTCCAAATAATGAGGTGAAAAAGGGATTTCTGACCATGGTGGCAGCCAATTATTTCAAACCCCAAGAGTTTGAAGTTTCCAACTGGATTGTAGATGCCGTCATTTTACTTGAGGAAGGGGAAACTACGGCTTTTTGTTCAGCTTTAACTTCTTTCCTTGCGGATATACCTTATGATTCTCATGGCTCGATAAAGACGGTTGAAGCGACAGAAAAACATTTTCAATATACTTTCTATCTGATTCTCCGTTTGCTTGGGGTATATTGCCTGTTGCATGTGGAGAAAACTCAGTCAAGAGGAAGAGTGGACTGTGTATTGGAGACAAAGGATTATGTATATATATTTGAGTTTAAACTGGATGGTACGGCTGCTGAAGCCTTGCAGCAGATAGAGGACAAAGGATATGCTACACCTTATCAGACAGACACGCGCAAAGTCACGGCTATTGGTGTCAGTTTTTCATCGGAAACCATGACGGTGGAGGAATGGGAGGAAAAAACGTTGTGGCCCAGTTGAGATTAAATAATAGTGCAAAAGTAATGCCTCAAGCCGGAATCGTCACGATCCCTCTTGAGGCAGTCTTCATTTATGGAATTGGGGATATAAACCGCTTACGCTTTAAAATTGCGTGCTATTTTTTTATATCCATATACGGCACGGTTACCCAATTCTTCTTCAATGCGGAGCAACTGGTTGTATTTTGCCATACGGTCGCTACGGCTCAGTGAACCGGTTTTAATCTGTCCGCTATTGGTGGCTACTGCGATATCTGCAATGGTAGCATCTTCCGTTTCACCGGAGCGGTGGCTGGTCACAGTGGTGTAGCCGTTACGTTGGGCCATTTCGATAGCATCCAGAGTTTCAGTCAGCGAACCGATCTGGTTTACTTTTACCAGGATAGAGTTTGCACAACCTTCACTGATTCCTTTTTCCAGGAACTTCACATTGGTAACGAACAAGTCATCACCTACCAGCTGGCAACGGTTGCCCAGACGCTCGGTCAGCATGCGCCATCCTTCCCAGTCGTTTTCTGCCATACCATCCTCTATCGAATCAATGGGGTAGTCCCAACTCAATTTTTCCAGATAGGCAACCTGTTCGGCGGCACTGCGCTTTTCCCCTTTGGGGCCTTCAAACTTGGTATAGTCATAGATGCCGTCATGATAAAATTCGGAAGAAGCACAATCCAGACCGATGGTGATATGTTTGAACGGTTCATATCCGGCAGCTTCAATAGCGGCAAGGATACAATTCAAAGCATCTTCGGTGCCATCCAGTGCAGGGGCAAAACCGCCTTCATCTCCTACGGCTGTGCTTAGTCCGCGTTTTTTCAGCACCTCTTTCAAAGCATGGAATACTTCTGCGCCCATCCGTAAGGCCTCACGGAATGTCTTTGCGCCGACAGGACGAATCATGAATTCTTGAAAAGCGATAGGAGCGTCGCTATGCGAGCCTCCGTTAATGATGTTCATCATCGGGACGGGCATGACATAGGTATTTGTTCCGCCGATGTATCTGTAAAGAGGGATATCCAGATAGTTGGCGGCAGCTTTTGCCACAGCCAGGGATACGCCCAAAATAGCATTTGCGCCCAGTTTTGATTTAGTTGGGGTTCCATCCAGATCAAGCATGGCTTTGTCAATGCCACGTTGGTCCATAGAGTCCATTCCTTTCAATGCCGGAGCGATAAGGGTATTTATATTTTCTACAGCTTTTAATACGCCTTTGCCCCCGTAACGGGTCTTGTCACCGTCACGTAGCTCCAATGCCTCATGTTCACCGGTTGACGCACCCGATGGGACAGAGGCACGGCCCATAATCCCTGATTCCAATATCACATCCACTTCCACAGTGGGGTTACCACGTGAATCCAAAATCTCTCTTCCTTTAATCTCTGCTATTTTCATATAATTCTAATTTTATAAGATGGTTTTATTTTAATAACAATAGAGAAGCCGGATTTGTTGAGGTGCCAGGGAAAGTTTTTTCATGATATTTACTTTTTTATTTCTTTCCACAGAGTACATCCGTCTTCTTTTTTCGTCTCCCTTTAATAAAAGCTAGAGATCAATATGAAAATAAAATGGATAGTGGGGGGGCTGTTATGGGCAAGTTCTTACTTGCAGGCTGCCGCACAGGAATATAAACTGTGGTATGACGAACCCGCTCAGGTTTGGACTGAAGCGCTTCCGCTGGGTAACGGGCGGTTGGGAGCGATGGTATTCGGCAATCCCGGTGTGGAGCATATCCAGTTGAACGAAGAAACTATTTGGGCAGGACGTCCCAATAATAATGCTAATCCCGATGCGTTGGAATATATTCCCAAAGTGCGCCGGTTGGTGTTCGAGGGAAAATATCTTGAAGCACAAACGTTGGCTACCGAGAAAGTAATGGCGAAGACCAATAGCGGTATGCCCTATCAATCGTTTGGCGATCTGCATATTTCTTTTCCGGGGCATACACGTTATTCCGATTACTATAGGGAACTGAGCCTGGATTCAGCTCGTACCATCGTGCGTTATAAGGTGGACGGGGTGACTTATCAGCGTGAAACACTGACGTCGTTTGCCGATCAGGTAGTTATGGTGCGTCTTACTGCCAGCCAATCCGGAAAGATTACTTGTAACGCCAATCTTACTACTCCGCATCAGGATGTGATGGTTGCGACGGAAGGGGAGGAGGTTACCCTTTCGGGCGTATCTTCCTGGCATGAAGGACTCAAAGGGAAGGTTGAATTTCAGGGACGTATGACTGCACGTACTCAGGGAGGAACCCGGTCTTGTCGTGACGGAGTCTTGAGTATAGAAGGGGCGGACGAGGCTGTGATTTATATTTCCATTGCTACCAACTTTACTAATTACAAGGATATAACAGGTAACCAAGTGGAGCGTGCGAAGAACTATCTGCGCCGGGCTGTAAGTAAAGATTATATGACATCACGTAAGGCACACGTCGATTTTTTCAAGCAATATATGGACCGTGTCTCTTTGGATTTAGGCATAGACAAATATGCAGGGGTAACCACTGATATGCGTGTACAGAATTTCAAGGAAACGAAGGATGATTTTCTGGTGGCCACTTATTTCCGTTTCGGCCGCTATCTGTTGATTTGTTCTTCACAGCCGGGTGGGCAGCCTGCTAATTTGCAAGGCATTTGGAATGATAAATTATTTCCTTCCTGGGATAGTAAATACACGTGTAATATCAATGTTGAAATGAACTATTGGCCGGCCGAAGTGACGAATCTCAGCGAATTGCACGAGCCTTTGATACAACTGATCCGTGAAGTGAGTGAAACAGGGCGTGAGTCGGCCAAGATTATGTATGGGGCGGATGGCTGGGTATTGCATCACAATACGGATATATGGCGTGTTACCGGAGCTATAGACAAGGCTCCGTCAGGATTATGGCCTACGGGTGGAGCCTGGCTGTGCCGTCATTTGTGGGAACGTTATCTTTATACAGGCGATATGGAATTTCTCCGCTCGGCTTACCCTATCATGAAAGAAGCCGGTAAGTTTTTTGATGAAATCATGGTGAAGGAACCTTTGCATAACTGGTTGGTGGTATGTCCGAGCAATTCTCCGGAGAATACTCATGCAGGCAGTAACGGGAAAGCGACTACGGCTGCCGGGTGTACTTTGGATAACCAGCTGATATTCGATTTGTGGAATCAGATAATCACGACCGCCCGTCTGTTGGGTACGGATGCTGAATTTGCCACCCGTTTGGAACAGCGTTTAAAGGAAATGGCGCCCATGCAGATAGGACGTTGGGGGCAATTGCAGGAATGGATGATGGATTGGGACAATCCGCAGGATGTGCACCGTCATGTGTCACACCTTTATGGTTTGTTCCCCAGTAATCAGATTTCTCCTTACCGTACTCCCGAATTGTTTGATGCGGCACGTACTTCGCTGATTCATCGTGGCGATCCGTCTACCGGATGGAGTATGGGATGGAAGGTATGTTTGTGGGCCCGTCTGTTGGATGGTGACCATGCTTATAAACTGATAACCGATCAGTTGACTCTCGTACGTAACGAGAAGAAAAAAGGAGGAACTTATCCTAATTTGTTTGATGCCCATCCACCTTTTCAGATTGACGGTAATTTTGGTTGTACGGCGGGTATCGTAGAAATGCTGATGCAGAGCCACGATGGTTTTATTTATTTACTTCCCGCATTGCCGGCGCAATGGAAAGAGGGAAGCGTGAACGGGATTATAGCCCGTGGAGGTTTTGAATTGGATTTGAGTTGGAAGAATGGTAAAGTGAGCCGGTTGGTGGTGAAATCCCGTAATGGGGGGAACTGTCGTTTGCGTTCTTTAAATCCGCTGGCAGGCAAAGGGCTGAGAACGGCAAAAGGGGAGAATCCGAATAAATTGTATGCCATACCCGAAATCTTGCAACCGATTATAAATAAAGAAGCGAAATTGAATAAAGTTGAGTTGAAAAAAACTTATCTTTATGATCTGGAAACCAAAGCAGGTGAAGAGTATATATTCTTAGGTAAGTGATGATTCTTGCATTGATTGTAAGGATGAAAAATAGTAAAAAGAAGAAATATGAAAAGAACAGGATTAAACATTATTTGCTCATTGTTGCTGGCAGGTGGAATGTGTGCATGTACTGCCACTCCTAAACAGACCGAAGAAATCAAATGGAGCGAACGTATGGCTCAGTCGGAAATGCAACGTTTCCCTGAGCCTTGGATGATAGAAAAAGCGAAAAAGCCTCGTTGGGGCTATACGCACGGACTGGTGGTGAAATCCATGTTGGAGGAATGGAAACATACCGGTGACACTGCCTATTATAATTATGCAAAAATATATGCAGACAGTCTGATAGACACCGACGGTAAGATAAAGACCATGAAATATCTTTCTTTTAATATTGATAATATCAATGCCGGAAAGATTTTATTCGATTTTTATGAAAAGACGGGAGACGGGCGTTATAAGGTGGCGATGGATACTCTTCGTAAACAACTGACCGAACAGCCCCGTACCAGTGAAGGTGGCTTCTGGCACAAATTGATATATCCGCATCAAATGTGGCTGGATGGTATATTCATGGCTTCTCCTTATTTGGCTCAATATGGTAACGTATTCAAGGATACTACGGTCAATGCCGATATTGTGAATCAAATAAAGCTGATTGCCCGTAAAACGTATGATCCTAAAACCGGTTTGTTCTATCATGGCTGGGATGAGAGCAAGACACAAAATTGGGCAAATAAGGAAACCGGGTGCTCACCCAACTTCTGGAGCCGCAGTATAGGCTGGTATGCCGCTGCCGTGGTGGATGTATTGGACTATATGCCGGCGCAGTTCGAAGGACGCGACAGCATTATGACGATTATAAATACGTTGGCCGAAGGCATTGTAAAATACCAGGAGCCTGAAACAGGGGTATGGTGGCAGGTGACTGACCAGAATAACCGTAAAGGAAATTATCTGGAATCTTCCGCTTCATCGCTTTTTGTATATTTCTTGTGTAAAGCGGTGAATAAAGGATATATCCCCGTGGAGTACAAGGCCGCTGCGGAGCGTGGATTCAACGGTTTGATAAAACAGTTCATTAAAGAAGAGCCTGATGGTTCATACACTATTACCAACTGTTGTGCTGTTGCCGGATTAGGCGGTAAAGGAAACCGGGATGGAAGTTTTGCTTATTACATAGGTGAGCCGGTGATAGAGAACGATCCGAAATCAGTAGGTTCCTTTATTTTGGCAGCTATTGAATATGAGAAAATGAAGCAGTAGGAATAATCTGAAAAAGATGAGGACATTTGTCAAAAAGGTCTTCATCTTTTCCGTAAACATAAGGACCTTTTTTAAACACCTTGTTGTTTTGATAAAAGCTCTTGTTTGGAGATTGTCAATTAATTAATAAACGAATTTGAAAATACAATGATGAACAGACACGCATTACTTTCCTTATTGGCTTTATTGCTATGTTGCTCTACTTCGTTGCCGGCGCAGAAAGCGAAAACGTATATTCCCTGGAAGAACGGCAAACTGGTGGTGTCCGAGGAGGGACGCTACCTGAAGCATGAAAATGGAGTACCTTTCTTCTGGTTGGGTGAAACCGGATGGCTGATGCCGCAACGTTTGAATCGTGACGAGGTTTCTTACTATCTGAATAAGTGCAAGGATGCCGGATATAACATGGTGCAGGTGCAGGTATTGAACGGTGTGCCTTCCATGAATATTTACGGCCAGTATTCCATGACAGACGGTTTTAATTTCAAAGATATCAACCGCAAAGGGATTTATGGATATTGGGATCACATGGACTATATTATTAAAAGTGCCGCTTCACGGGGCATCTATATAGGGATGGTATGTATTTGGGGAACTCCCGTGGAACAAGGGCTGATGAATGAAAAAGAAGCCGTGGCATACGGTAAGTTTCTTGCAGAACGTTACAAGGATGAGCCGAATATTATTTGGATGATAGGAGGGGATATCCGCGGTGATAATAAGACGGAGGTATGGGATGCCTTGGCAAACAGTATCCGCAGCATAGACAAAGGTCATCTGATGACTTTCCATCCGCGTGGACGTACCACGTCGGCTACTTGGTTTAATGACCGCGAATGGCTGGATTTCAATATGTTCCAAAGCGGACACCGTCGTTACGGACAGCGTAACGGTGATGGTGACTATCCTATCGAAGAGAATACGGAAGAGGATAACTGGCGTTTTGTGGAAGCCAGTCAGGCAAAGACTCCGTTGAAACCGGTGATTGATGACGAACCTATTTATGAAGACATTCCACAGGGGCTGCATGATCCCAATGAAACCCGTTGGAATCAGCACGATGTGCGTCGTTATGCCTATTGGTCGGTATTTGCCGGATCATTCGGGCACTCATACGGTCATAATGATATCATGCAATTTATCCGTCCCGGATATGGAGCCTCTTTCGGTGCCGACGGACGTAAGAAAGCATGGTGGGATGCTTTGGAAGACCCCGGTTTCAATCAGATGAAATATCTGAAGAACTTGATGCTGACTTTTCCTTTCTTTGAACGTGTGCCTGATCAGAGTGTCATTGCAGGAACTAACGGCGAACGCTATGACCGTGCCATCGCTACCCGTGGAAATGACTATTTGCTGGTTTACAATTACTCAGGACGTCCTATGCAGATCGATTTGAGCAAAATCAGCGGTGCGAAAAAGAATGCATGGTGGTATAGCGCGAAGGACGGTAAGTTGGAATATATCGGTGAGTTTGACAGTAAAGTCACTTCTTTCCAGCATGATAGCGGTTATCTGAGCGGTAATGACCAGGTTCTGATTGTTGTGGATTCTGCGAAGGATTATGTGCAGAAAGCTTGGACAGCCTTGCCGGATGCCATACAGAAATGGAATAAGTAAGAAATATGCATATCATGAAAAAACAAGTATTATTAATCATTCTTCTGGCACTTCCGTTGTGGTTGAAGGCAGCGGATGTTTCGGTTACCGGCCTGCGTACCGAGCAGATGGTAGATCCCATGGGGTTGGATACTGCTGCTCCCCGTATGAGCTGGCGGTTGGAATCTTCTCAAAGAAATGTGATGCAGACCGCCTACCGGATCTTGGTTGCGTCTTCTCCTGAACTTTTAGCACAGGATAAAGGAGATTTGTGGGATTCCGGAAAAGTGGAATCCGATGCGTCCGTATGGATTCCCTATCAAGGGAAGCGTTTGAAAAGCAATCAGCGTGTTTACTGGAAAGTGAGAAGCTATACCAATCGCGGTGAGACAGAATGGAGCGAGCCTGCCCGATGGGGGATGGGACCTTTAGGTGAGATTCATTGGAAAGGACGATGGATAGGTTGGGACGCTGCGTTTGCATGGGATCGGGAAGATTCACACAGCCGTTTGAGCTCTCGTTATTTACGCACGGAATTTAAAACGCAAGCCAAGGAGATAAAGTATGCTACCCTTCATTTGTGCGGTTTGGGTATGTACGAACTGTTCATTAACGGCCAGCGGATAGGTGATCAGGTATTGGCGCCGGCTCCAAGTGATTATCGTCGTACTGTGCTTTACAATTCTTTTGATGTCACCAAACAGGTTGCCGGAGGAAATGCCGACAATGCCATCGGAGTGACCCTGGGCAACGGACGTTTCTACACTATGCGTCAAAATTACAAACCTTATAAGATTCCTACTTTTGGTTACCCCAAGTTGCGTCTGAATCTGATTATAGAATATACCGACGGCAGTATCCAGCGCATCAACAGTGATGAGAAATGGCGTTTGACGGCTCAAGGGCCTATACGTAGCAATAATGAATACGATGGTGAGATTTACGATGCCCGTATGGAATTGGGAAACTGGACACAGCCCGGTTATGATGATTCCAAATGGCTGAAGGCGCAACGTGCTTCATTGCCGTATGGTACACTCCGCGGCAATACCGCTCCCAACATGAAAGTGATGAAAACGCTGAAGCCGGCTGTCTTCAAGCAATATGGTGACCGTTATATGATTGATTTCGGTCAGAATATGGCAGGATGGGTGCGTATTAACATAGCGAAAGCCGCTGCGGGAGATACGATTTGCATACGTTATGCCGAACGGGTAAAGAACGACGGTACGGAACTGGATGTGGAAAATCTCCGCCATAGCCAGAGTACGGATTATTATATCTGCAACGGTAAAGAAAACAACACCTCCTGGAGTTCCCGTTTTTCTTATCATGGATTCCAATATGTAGAAGTGACAGGTTATAAAAATCTGAAAGCGGAAGATTTGGTTGCTGAAGTAGTATATGATGACTTGGAAGATAACGGTACTTTCGAGTGTTCCAATGATATCATGAACCGGGTTTATCGGAATGCCTGGTGGGGGATTTCCAGTAATTATAAAGGAGTGCCTTTGGATTGTCCCCAGCGTGACGAGCGCCAGCCCTGGCTTGGCGACCATGCTATGGGAACGTGGGGGGAAAGTTTCATGTTCAACAATGGAAACACCTATGCCAAATGGGCGGATGATATCCGTGAAGCGCAGCGTGAAGACGGTTGTATTCCTGATATTTGTCCGGCTTATTACAATTATTATACATCGGAAATGACATGGTCGTCCACATTCCCGGTAATCTGTGATATGGTTTATGAACAGTTCGGCAACATCGAACCTATTCGTAAGAATTATGCCGCTATCAAGAAATGGATGCACCATATACGCAGTGAGTTCACCACAGAGGATGGAGTGATTAACGCCGATAAATACGGTGACTGGTGTATGCCTCCCGAATCACCGGAGCTGATTCACAGTCAGGACCCTGCCCGCAAGACGGATGGAGCACTGATTGCTACAGCCTACTATTATAAGGTATCGCAAATGCTGGCCAAGTTCGCCCGTTTGCAAGGTCTGGAAGATGAGGCGAAAGGATTCGAGAAGGATGCAGCAAAAATCAAAGACTGCTTCAACGCCCGTTTCCTTACGGTTAAGAAGGGAACTTCTCCGGTACAAACGCCGCATGTTCTTTATCCCGACAGCATATTCTATGGTAACAATACGGTGACGGCCAATATCCTGCCGCTGGCTTTCGATATGGTTCCTGAGGCCTATAGGGAAGAAGTGGAGAAAAATGTAATAACAGGCATTATCACCCGGAATAAAGGTCATATCAGCAGTGGGGTGATAGGTATGAACTGGATGATGCGTGAGCTTACCCGTATGGGGCGTGGCGATGTTGCTTTCCTGTTGGCAAGCAACAAGACTTATCCCAGTTATGGCTATATGATAGAAAAGGGAGCTACTGCCATTTGGGAATTGTGGAACGGTGATACCGCCAATCGTTGGATGAACAGTTGTAACCATGTGATGATATTGGGTGATCTATTGACTTGGTATTTCCGTGATTTAGCCGGATTTAATCCGGCACAGCCCGCTTACAAACAAATCATCCTTAAACCTGATTTTTCCATCCAGGAGTTGAGTCATGTCAAGGCTTCGCACAACACTTTATATGGCAAGATGATTAGTAACTGGAAGAAGACCCTTACGCATTTGGAATGGGATATCACGGTTCCCTGTAATACCACTGCATTGGTTTATCTTCCAACGTTGGACGAGAAGGCGGTAAAAGACAAGGACGTTACCTTTGTACGTCGGGAAGGCAACTCTACCGTATGGAGTGTTCCTTCGGGGAACTATCATTTTTCGGTTAGCATGAACCCTTCTTCAGGTAAAAACCGTGTAGGTATCGTGGAAGATCAGTTCCTATACGAACAAGCTTCTTTTCCCGAATGCCACAGCGCTACTATTGTGGAATTGAAGAACGGAGACCTGGTAGCCTCTTTCTTTGGAGGCACTAAAGAGCGTAATCCGGATTGTTGTATCTGGGTATGTCGCAAGCCGAAGGGTGCGACGGAATGGAGTGCACCTTATCTGGCTGCCGACGGGGTGTTTAGTCTGGATGATCCGCAGGCTGTCTTGGCAGGCATTACGGCAGAATCCACTCCGGCGGATGCCGGCCCCGTGGCTTCTACGTTTAAAGGGGACAAGTCCCGGGCACGCCGCAAGGCTTGTTGGAATCCTGTGCTTTTCCAGATCCCCGGCGGAGATCTGATCCTGTTCTATAAAATAGGATTGAAAGTAGCCGATTGGAGTGGTTGGCTGGTACGTTCTAAAGATGGTGGAAAAACTTGGAGCCAACGTGAACCGTTGCCAAAAGGTTTCTTAGGTCCTATAAAAAATAAGCCGGAGTATGTGGATGGCCGTATCATTTGTCCTTCCAGTACGGAAGGCGATGGAGGATGGCGTATCCATTTTGAAATTTCGGATGATAAAGGAAAGACTTGGAAGATGGTAGGTCCTGTAGAGGCGGAAATGAGTGTGCCTACAGCTTTGCGTAAGGCAAATGCGGCCAATGTAGACGATCAGGAAGGCGGTGAAGCCATAAAAGGAGAAGGCGAGAAGCCTATTTATGCTATCCAGCCCAGCATTTTGCGTCATAAGGATGGGCGTTTGCAGGTACTTTGCCGTACACGTAACGCACAGATTGCCACTTCATGGAGCAGTGACAACGGTGAAACATGGAGCAAAGTCACTTTGCTTGATGTTCCCAATAATAATTCGGGCACGGATGCCGTAACCATGAAGGATGGCCGCCATGTATTGATTTATAATGATTTCAGCACATTGCCGGGTACTCCGAAAGGGCCGCGTACACCGTTGTGTGTGGCGGTTTCGGATGATGGCATTCACTGGAAGAATGTAATGACATTGGAAGACAGCCCCATCAGCCAGTATTCTTATCCGTCCATCATTCAGGGCAAGGATGGCAAACTGCATGCCGTATATACCTGGCGCCGTCAGCGTGTGGCTTATAAAGAGTTGGATTTGAGCAAACTGAAATAATACGATTGTGGATAAAGGAATTCTTTGATAGAGAGTATTGGAGAATTTGAAAAAAACGGGTGTCTGAAATAAAAATCAGATACCCGTTTTTTTGAAAACAGACTCCCATTATCCGCCAATGAAAGCTCTTTCTAAAGATACAGAATATGAAATAATTATAAATAGAGTACAAACGTTTCTTATTATCGTCCTCCCTTTATAAAGAAAAGAATAAGTGACAGATTATTATGAAAAGCATTAGACTACTACTTTTACTGGCTTCCGGAGTAACTACGGGAGCATTTGCCCAGTCGGGCGGGCTGACGGATATGAGCCAAAGTCGTTTTGCCAAGATGGCCAATACGGAATTAGGTGCCGTGCATTGGACAGATGGCTTTTGGGGCGACCGTTTCAATGTATATAGCCATACCTCCTTGCAAAGTATGTGGGACACATGGAACAATCCCGATGTTTCGCATGGCTTCCGTAACTTTGAAATAGCTGCCGGTGTTTGCGAGGGCGAACATTGGGGACCTCCCTTTCATGACGGTGATATGTATAAATGGATGGAAGGGGTGGCTTCCGTGTATGCCGTCACGAAAGATCCCGAATTGGATAAACTGATGGACCACTTCATTGAACATGTGGTGAAAGCCCAGCGTGCGGACGGTTACATCCATACCCCTGTCATCATCGAGGAAAAGAATAAGGGGATTGACACTCATTCGGACAAACAGCAACAGACGGTAATTGGCACCAAAGTAGGCGGTGAGGACGAGAAAGGTGCATTTGCCAATCGTCTGAATTTTGAGACCTACAATTTGGGGCATCTGATGATGGCAGGTATCATTCATCGTCGTGCCACCGGAAAGACTACTTTATTCGATGCTGCCGTAAAAGCGACGGACTTCCTCTGTCATTTCTATGAAACCGCTTCTGCGGAACTGGCAAGAAATGCCATTTGTCCCTCCCATTATATGGGTGTGGTGGAAATGTACCGTGCTACAGGGAATCCCCGTTATCTGGAACTTTCCAAGAATCTGATTGATATCCGTGGTATGGTGGAAAACGGCACCGATGATAATCAGGACCGTATTCCGTTCCGTCAGCAATACAATGCGATGGGACATGCCGTGCGTTCCAATTACCTGTATGCCGGTGTGACCGATGTGTATGCCGAAACAGGAGAAGACCAACTGATGAAAAACCTGACCAGCATCTGGAAAGACATTGTGACCCGCAAGATGTATGTTACAGGAGCGTGCGGTGCGCTGTATGACGGCACTTCGCCGGATGGAACCTGCTATGAGCCGGACAGCATTCAGAAAGTACACCAAAGCTATGGCCGTCCTTATCAGTTGCCTAATAGTACGGCGCATAACGAGACCTGTGCCAATATCGGCAATATGCTTTTCAACTGGCGTATGCTGGAAGTGACGGGCGATGCCAAATATGCGGATATTGTGGAAACCGCCCTTTACAACAGTGTGTTGAGTGGTGTCAGTCTGGATGGAAAGAAATATTTCTATACCAACCCGTTGCGCATCAGTGCGGATTTGCCATACACACTTCGCTGGCCTAAAGAACGTACCGAGTATATCAGCTGCTTCTGTTGTCCGCCTAATACGCTGCGCACCGTTTGTCAAGCCCAGAACTATGCTTATACGGTGACTCCGAATGCGGTATATTGCAATTTGTATGGAGCGAATACACTGGCTACAACTTTGAAGGAAACGGGAAAGATCGGGCTGGTGCAAGAAACGGAGTATCCGTGGGAAGGTGCTGTGAAGCTGACTGTTACCGAAGCTCCGAAACCGTCAAAGAAGAAAGCGTTTTCTTTGTTCCTCCGTGTTCCTGACTGGTGCGAGAAGGCAACTTTGAAGGTAAATGGCGAACCGGTGCAAGGAACCTGGAAAGCGAATACATACGCCGAGGTAAACCGCATCTGGAAGAAAGGGGATTGTGTGGAATGGGTGATGGATATGCCTGTAAAATTGCTGGAAGCAAATCCGTTGGCCGAAGAAATCCGTAACCAGGTAGTGGTGAAACGTGGGCCGTTGGTCTACTGTCTGGAAAGTATGGATATAGAAGGCGGGCATAAGATAGACAATGTGCTGATACCTGCCGATATCCGGTTGACTCCGAAAAAAATAACCATCGAAGGCAGTCCGATTGTCGCATTGGATGGTACTGCCCGTCTGGTCGATGAAGTATCATGGAAAGATACCTTGTACCGCGAGGTAGGAAAGGCCGACAAACCGGTCCATATCCGTCTGATTCCTTATTATGCATGGGGAAACCGCGGAAAGGCTGAAATGACGGTATGGATGCCTTTGGCACGGACTAATCACTAACCACTTACTCCTAATGATTTACAAATGAAAAAAATATTCATAACCACTACTGCGCTGCTGATAGCTTGTACACTGTCAGCAGCCGATTTGTTCGTATCTCCGGAAGGCAATGACCGGAATCCGGGTACCAAAGACTCTCCGAAAGCCACCCTTACAGCCGCATTGCGTCAGGCAAGGGAACTTCGTCGTCTTAATGATGAAAGTGTAAAAGGTGGCATCACCATCCATCTGGAGGCAGGTGACTACCATCTGTACGAACCCGTCTTTATCCGTCCGGAGGACAGCGGGACGGAAGCTTCACCTACCGTCATCACTTCGGATGGAAATGCCGTTCTGAATGGTGGGGTGGAAATCAGGAACTGGAAGAAGCAAGGAAAGTTGTGGGTAGCCGATGTTCCTATGTTTAACGGGCGTCCGCTGGATTTCCGGCAACTGTGGATCAATGGGCAAAAGGCTGTTCGTGCAAGGGATGTGGCAGACTTTGAAAAGATGTACCGCATCATCAACAACGACCCCCAAAACGAAATACTGTGGGTACCTGCCGCTGCTGTAAAGAAAATACAGAAGGCCCGATATGCCGAAATGGTCCTTCATGAAATGTGGTGTGTGGCAAATCTCCGTATCAAGTCGGTCGAAATACAGGGAGACAGTGCCGCCGTGCGTTTCCATCATCCTGAAAGCCGCATCCAGTTCGAACACCCGTGGCCGCGTCCTATGGTGACCAAGGATGGTCACAACTCGGCTTTCTATCTGACCAATGCCATGGAATTGCTGGATGAACCCGGCGAGTGGTATCACGACATTGAAAGCCGTAAAATATATTATTATCCTCGGAAAGGAGAGAAGATAAGCAAAGCCGTAGTTCCCGGCATCGAAACGTTGGTATGGGTGGAAGGAACGATAGACCGTCCGGTAAAGCACATCCGTTTTGACAATATTGCTTTCCAATATACCACCTGGATGCGTCCCTCTTTGCAAGGTCATGTTCCTCTTCAGGCAGGTATGTATATGACAGACGGATATAAAATCCGTCCTTCCATGATTCGTAAGAACAATCATAAACTGGATAATCAAGGTTGGTTGGGCCGTCCGGCATCGGCAGTCGTAGTCAAGGCTGCCTGGGATATTGATTTCGAGAAGTGCCGTTTCCAGCATTTGGGCTCTACAGGCATTGATTATGAATGGGCCACCGATGGAGGACATATAAACGGCTGTCTGTTCCGTGATATTGCCGGGAACGGTATTGTAGCGGGCAGTTTCAGCCCTGCCGCTCACGAAACACATCTTCCATACGATCCTGCCGACCGTCGTGAGGTCTGTACCGGACTGACCATTTCCAACAACTACATCAACGATGTGACCAATGAAGACTGGGGCACTTTGGGCATTTGCGCCGGTTATGTCAGTGATATCAATATCGAGCACAATGAAATCAGTGATGTATCCTATTCGGGCATCAGTCTGGGATGGGGGTGGACACGTACGGTAAACTGTATGCGCAATAACCGCGTGCACGCCAACCTGATTCATCACTATGCCAAGCACATGTATGATGTAGCCGGTATTTATACATTAGGTTCACAACCCCATAGCCGGATTACGGAAAATTGCGTTTCCGACATATTTTCACCCGGTTATGCACACGATCCCAATCATTGGTTCTATCTTTACACCGACGAAGGATCTTCATTTATCACCGTCAAGGACAACTGGACGGAAGGAGAGAAGTTCCTGAAGAACGCCAACGGTCCGGGCAATACATGGGAAAACAATGGTCCGATGGTGAACGACAGCATCAAGGCAAATGCCGGACTGCCCAAAGAATATAGCTATTTGAAGGAAAAATAAAACGTGATACCATTATGAAAAACAAACTTGCCACTTTAGTCGGAGCACTTGCATTGAGTGCTGCCGCCTCCGCCCAGACCTGGATCTGGTATCCGGGTGATTATGAGATATGGCTGGGCAACCGGATGAACAACCGCCGTACGGAACGCGGTGCTTTTTTCCCTCCCTTCTGGAAAACGGACAGCCATTATGTGGTAGTGGAATTCAGCAAGAAATTGGATCTGGCGGAACCGGAAGAAATCTTCATTGCCGCCGAAGGAAAATACAATGTGAAATTGGACGGCAAACTGCAATTCGGTATGCCCTCCACCTTGAAACTCCCCGCAGGAAAACACAGTCTGAACATCAAAGTGTGGAATCAGTCCACTCCCCCCACTATTTACGTGAAAGGAAAAACCGTAAATACGGACAAGACCTGGAAAGTAACCTACGAAGACAAGGAATGGATAGACGAAAGCGGAAAAGCCAGTGATACTTCTGCCACCGTTTATATGGATGCAGGGTGTTGGAACTTTGACGGAGCCACCCAACTGCCTTCCAAGTTTTCATTGGCCAGAAAACCGATGAAAGCAGTTTCCTCCACTCCCCGGAAAGAAGGGGTATTGTACGACTTCGGAAAAGAAACCTTTGGTTATATCACTCTGAAAGAGGTAAAGGGAAAAGGAACGATCCATATCTATTACGGTGAAAGTCCTGAAGAAGCCTTGGATACGGAATATTGCGAAACATTGGACAAATTGCTGGCAGAGCCGGGGCAGATAACCGATCTGGCCATCCGGAATACACGGAAACTATACGATGAATACACGTTGGACAACAGCAAGGCCTTCCGTTATGTCTATGTCACTTGCGATCCGGGAGTAACGATACAGGACGTTTCCATGCAATACGAATACCTGCCCGAAGAGTACCGGGGCTCATTCAAATGCAATGACGAAGAACTGAACCGCATCTGGGAAGTAGGAGCATACACCATGCACCTTACTACCCGTGAATTCTTTATCGACGGCATCAAGCGCGACCGTTGGGTATGGAGTGGCGATGCCATCCAGAGCTACCTGATGAACTACTATCTGTTCTTCGATAATGAAACCGTGAAGCGTACCATCTGGCTGCTTCGCGGAAAAGACCCTGTGACCAGCCACAGCAATACCATTATGGACTACACCTTCTATTGGTTCCTCAGTATTTACGATTACTACATGTATTCCGGTGACAAAGACTTTGTAACCCAACTCTATCCGCGTATGCAAAGCATGATGGACTATGTATTGGGACGCACCAATGCCAACGGTATGGTGGAAGGCATGACCGGTGACTGGGTATTCGTAGACTGGGCAGACGGTTATCTGGACAAGAAAGGAGAACTCTCCTTTGAGCAAGTCTTGTTCTGCAAAAGTTTGGAAACCATGGCGCTTTGTGCCGGTCTGGCCGGCAATACGGCAGACAAAACCAAGTATGAGAAACTGGCTTCCGCTTTACGTTCCAAGCTGGAACCCGCTTTCTGGAATGAGCAGAAACAGGCGATGGTACACAACCGCGTTCAGGGCAAGCAGAGTGAGTCCGTTACCCGCTACGCCAATATGTTCTCTGTCTTCTTCAATTATCTGAATGCCGATAAACAGCAGACCATCAAACACACCGTATTGCAGAATGACAGTATTTTGAAAATCACCACTCCTTATATGCGTTTCTATGAACTGGAAGCACTGTGCGCCTTGGGCGAACAAGAATCGGTGATGAAAGAAATGAAAGCCTATTGGGGCGGTATGTTGAAAGAAGGAGCTACCAGTTTCTGGGAGAAATACAATCCCGAAGAAACAGGTACCCGGCATCTGGCCATGTACGGACGTCCATACGGCAAAAGCCTCTGCCATGCATGGGGAGCCAGCCCCATCTATTTGCTGGGCAAATACTATCTGGGAGTAAAACCCACCAAACCCGGTTACGAGGAATACTCCGTCACCCCTTGTCTGGGCGGCTTGAAATGGATGGAAGGAACCGTGCCCACTCCATACGGCAATATCCATATCTATATGGATAAGAAAGAGATCCGTATCAAGTCCGACGGCGGAAAGGGAGTGCTGAACATTCCAACCCGGAAAGGAATGAAAGCCATGACCATAGAACCCGGAGAAGAACAAGTCTTCAAATACTGATGGAATAGATCAAAAAAAAGGTGATACCTACCTTCCCAGGCGGGTATCACCAACACTGTTTCGTAAGTTCCCGTTATCCGCTGATAACAGTACTTACCTCTGATCTAACATTAGTTTTCTTATGGGCTTCCGCCTGTATCACTACATTAGGAAGCGGAGATTCTACATCTTGGAAAAAAGTATCTTCCAAAAGCTTCGCTTTTTAGTCTCTTCTTTATTACCTGAACTTTGATAAATATCTTCGTATCCCCATTTGTCATGGATCATTCTGTAAATCATCCCCCATTCGGGCAGTCCTCCCAGATTACGGTCATCAATAAACAAATCCGCCTTCAGTTTTCTGGAGTAATGATTGCTTTCCAGGGTTTCTTCCGCATAATTGCTGTTTACGGCATAAAACTCCAGTCCACGCTCCCGGCAGAAATCCACGGCCTCCTGTAATAATTTACCTTCCCGCACACTCCACAGAATAAGGCGATGCCGTTCCTGTTGTAGTTTTTTCAGCGTTTCTATGGCAAAGGGTAGTTCCCTGCCTATTTCGGGATATTTATGCTCCACTATTGTGCCGTCAAAGTCAACTGCTATAATCATTCCTTATGCTTTCGAAAATTCTTTAATACACTGCTCCTCTGCCAGTCTGCATATCAGCAGGGTTCCCTCTTTCTCGGCTATGATATACCCGTCCAGTCCTTGTATTACCGCCTGTTTCAAATGCGGTGTGTGTACAATGCAGTTATTGCATTCATACATTCGGACATTCTCGCCTACAACGGCATTGTTCCGTTCATCTTTGGGCAGCAAGGAATGCAATGAGCCCCAGCTACCCAGATCAGACCATCCGAACTCTGCCGGCAATACATAAATCCGTTCCGCTTTTTCCATTACGGCATAATCTATGGATATACTTTCACAAGCAGGGAACAGCTCTTCTATGGTTTCTTTCTCTCTTTCGGTATAGAACTCCGGATAAATCCTGTCGAACACCTCGGCAATGCCCGGTGCATAACGGCGTATAGCCTCTTCTATGGTCTTTACATTCCATACAAAGATCCCTGCATTCCAGAAATAATTCCCGGCGTCCACATAGTGCCGTGCCGTTTTCAAGTCCGGTTTCTCTTTGAATTCATCCACTTTCCGTATATCCTGATCCACCTCTTCTCCCGCGGCTATATATCCGTATCCCGTTTCCGGGCGGCAAGGTCTGATACCTATGGTTACAATGGCCTTGCTTTGATCTGTCATCAGCAGTGCCTTGGCTATCACCCGGCGGAATTCATCCGTATTGATAACCAATGCATCCGCAGGAGTCACTACGATATTGGCGTGCGGGTGGTGTTTCTTGATTTTCCAGCAAGCGTATGTGATGCAGGGGGCCGTGTTACGTGCAACCGGCTCCGTCAGTATATGATGAGGCGGCACGGATGGCAATTGTTTCCTTACCGTTTCCTTATACTTATCCGAAGTCACTATCCATATATTATCCGGAATGCACAACCCTTGAAAGCGTTCCACTGTCAGTTGTATCAGGCTTTTGCCACATCCCGTCACATCAATGAACTGTTTGGGACATTCCGGCGTACTCATGGGCCAGAAGCGGCTTCCTATGCCGCCTGCCATGATAACGATATGAGTTTCCATAACACGTATGCTCTTTATTTCTTTTTATATTCCAGATACCATTGGTACATCTTGTGCACCCCTTCCTCTATGTCTATTTTGTGATGCCATCCCAGTTCATGCAATTTGGTCACATCAGTCAGTTTGCGCATGGTTCCGTCCGGTTTCTCCGGATTGAATGTAATGCTGCCTTTATATCCCGTTTCCTTTACTATCAGATGAGCCAGGTCGGCGATGGATATTTCCTTTCCCGTGCCGATGTTGATGTGGCAGTTGCGTATCTCTTTTGTGCCGGGACGGTAAGTATCTTTAAAGTCCACATGCTCCATGATGAAAACACTGGCATCCGCCATCTCCTCACTCCATAAGAATTCGCGCAGCGGCGTGCCTGTTCCCCACAGTTCCACCCCGTCCTTGCTGATGCCGTAGTTTTTCAGGACAGCCAGTATCTCCTCTGTTCTGCTCTCCCCGTTTATACCTTCCACCGGGCGCATATCCAGATCATAGCGTATGTTCTCCCAGTCACCCTCATTCAAGCATTTGGCAAGATGTATTTTCCTGATCATGGCAGGCAGCACATGGCTGCGTTCCAAATCAAAGTTATCATTGGGGCCATACAGGTTCGTAGGCATTACAGCGATATAGTTGGTACCATATTGCAGGTTGAAACTCTCGCACATTTTCAGCCCCGCTATTTTGGCGATGGCGTATGGCTCATTCGTATATTCCAGTGGGGAGGTGAGGAGAGCATCCTCCTTCATCGGCTGCTGTGCATCTCTGGGATAAATGCAGGTACTTCCCAGAAACAATAATTTCTTCACTCCGTGACGGAAGCTTTCCCCTATCACGTTCTGTTGTATTTGCAGGTTCTTGTAGATAAAGTCCGCCCTGTATGTGCTGTTTGCCATGATACCTCCCACGTGGGCGGCGGCAAGGATTACATATTCCGGTCTTTCTTGGTCAAAGAAGTCCTTTACGGCAACTCCGTCCAGCAAGTCCAGTTCCTTGTGGCTTCTGCCGGTCAGGTTGGTGTAGCCCTTTTCTTGCAGGTTACGCCAAATAGCGGAGCCCACGAGTCCGTGGTGCCCTGCTATATAAATTTTGGCTGATTTCTCCATTGAAATTCTTGACTAATGATTTAACAGCTTGCTTTGAGATGAAGTTTCTTCACGAATTTCATATCGTGTTTCACCATGATTTTCACCAGTTCCTCGAATGAAGTCTTGCGGGGATTCCATCCCAGTAACGTTTTGGCTTTGGTAGGATCTCCCAGTAACTGTTCCACCTCTGCCGGGCGGAAATATTTGGGATCCACCTCTACCAGCACCTTGCCTGTAGCTGTGTCAATACCTTTCTCGTTCACACCTTCACCTTCCCAGCGCAAGTCGATGCCCGCTTCCTTGAAAGCAAGGGTAGCAAATTCGCGTACAGTGTGATATTCTCCGGTGGCTATAACAAAGTCTTCGGGCGTATCGTGTTGCAGAATCAGCCACATACATTCCACATAGTCTTTGGCATATCCCCAGTCGCGCAGGGAGTTCAGATTCCCCAAGTACAGTTTATCTTGGAATCCTTGTGCGATGCGTGCCGCCGCCAGGGTAATTTTCCGGGTAACAAAAGTTTCGCCCCGGCGTTCACTTTCGTGATTGAACAAAATACCGTTTACGGCAAACATGCCATAGCTTTCGCGGTAATTTTTGGTTATCCAGAAACCATATTGCTTGGCTACTCCGTATGGAGAACGGGGATAGAAAGGAGTAGTCTCTTTCTGAGGAACTTCCTGCACCAGTCCGAAAAGTTCCGAAGTAGATGCCTGATAAATCTTGGTTTTCTTTTCCAGCCCCAATATACGTACCGCCTCCAGCATGCGCAGCGTACCTACCGCATCCGCTTCCGCTGTGTATTCGGGCACGTCGAAGCTTACTTTTACATGGCTTTGTGCGGCCAGATTATAAATCTCGTCAGGTTGTACGGACTGTATGATACGTATCAGTGAGCTACTGTCCGTCATATCCCCCCAATGCAGGTTCACCAGTCGGTTCTGCTTCATATCCCGTACCCATTCGTCCAGATACAGATGTTCTATACGTGCAGTGTTAAATGAAGAAGAACGTCTCAGGATACCATGTACTTCGTATCCTTTTTCTATCAGGAACTCGGCCAGGAACGAACCGTCCTGTCCTGTGATACCTGAAATCAATGCTACTTTTTTACTCATATTTTGTATTATTCTAGAAAAAATGTTTTATACCATGACCTGTCTTCATGCATACTTGCATTTGGACCGGTATAAATAATTCTTATTCTTTTTTATTTGCGGCGTCAGGTTGTATCAGGCTCTCTTCCTCTGCTTCCGGTATTTCACTCCACGGCAGTCTGGCTTCAATGAACTGTGGAATCTTTGAAAGAATTTTGCCTTTCAGTGCCGAGATGGGTTTTATGCCGTGACTTTTATACATTCTCAAGTCCTCCGCCCATTTCAGTTTGCTTTTTCCCGCATCGGTAGAAAGCCCCCCCATTCTCATTTTCACGATGTATTTGTTCAGGTAATATACTTTCAGGTCGGCTTCATACAGATAGCGCACCAGCAAATCCGAGTCGGCGGCTATCTTATAACTTTCGTCGTAAAGCCCCCATTTATCCATACACTCCTTCTTTATATAGACAGTGGGGTGGAGTGGGAGCCATCCGTTTTTCACATTCTCTTTACTGTATCGTCCGCTTATCCAGTTTCGTATCATCAGGTTGGTGTCGTCATAATCTACAAAGACCCCATTGCCGTATATCATATCCGCATCTTGTTCCTCGAATGTTTTCACTATGTCGGAGATGGTGTGAGATGAGAACAGGAAATCATCGGAGTGAATCAGACCGATAATATCTCCTGTTGCTGCACGTATTCCTTTGTTGATCGCTTCATACATACCTTTATCCGGCTCGGAGATAATTGTATCTATCCCGTTTTTATATTCATTGATGACAGCCAGCGAGTTATCTTTCGACGCTCCGTCCACCACAATGTATTCTATGTAAGGATAATCCTGTTCCAGCACACTTTCTATTGCTCCACGAATGGTGGCTTCCCGGTTGTAGCAGGAAGTGATAATTGAAACTTTCATAATGTTGATGCTTTTATAATGTAATATTTCTTGTTCGAATTTTTAGTGCGGGATTTCCTTGATAAATTCCGTATGCTTCCATATTTTTAGTAGCAGTAGACCCAACTGTTAGTATTGCGTGCGATTTAACTTTTATTCCGGGGCATACCACCGTTTTTGCACCAATCCATGCACCGTCTTCTATTATAATGGGGGCATTTCGGTAATCGAAAGTGGACAGTGTATAATCATGGTTTCCGGTAAGTAATAATGCTCCTTGCGAAATGCATACATTATTTCCTATTATGACTTCATCAAGATTATCAATCCATGCGTTTTCCCCTAACCATACATCATTTCCTAATGTCAGTTTCCAAGGGAATTTTATGTTCACATTATTTTTTATTACTAGTCCTTTCCCTATTTTTGCACCGAAAAGTTTTAGAAAGAACACTTTTATTCCCATAAAAGGATTCCAGGAAGCACGTACAAATAATGCGTTGACAAAATACCAAAGAGTTTGTTTTATAAATCCTGCTCCTTTATTAAAATTTCCTGTGTTGAAAGAAGATAAATGGACTTCTGTCATTGCTCTAATATTTTTTGAAATACATTATCCATATTGTTTATATATTGCTGTTCTGTATAGTTCGAATGAGCTATATTATAATTTCTTTCGCATATGTTTCTTAATGAAGAACGTTCTTTATCTAAACGCAATATATAATTGTATATCTCTTCTAAATTGATGTTATTTTTATCTATAACTAGTCCGTGTTCTTTGTTTGTTGCTATGTCGGGGATACCTGCATGGTTGGTGGTGATAATAGCCATAGCATTTCCCATTGCTTCTAATATGGAGATAGGTTGTCCTTCATTTGGATAGCGAGTAAGCAATATAAATATATTACATAAGTTTAATAAGTCATTTTTCTTTTTGCCTGAAACGATTCCATGATAGGTGATGGTGTTTTCTAGTTGATGTTTAGTTATAAAATTTTCGAAATACATCCTTTCTTTTTCTTCGAAAAATTTTCCTGCGAAATGAAAATGTAGAGTATTCTTTTGCTCTGTTTGTACTTTTGCTGCTAATTCCAATACTTCTTTATATCCTTTTGATTCTATAAAGTTGCTTAGATAAAGGATATGTAATACAGGTTGTGAAGCCAATAAGTTTATTTTTTCTTTGTAGCTACAGGCATTCAGCATATATTCTTCATCAACGCAGTTGGGTACAACGAATATTTTTTGTTCATTTATCATTCCTTTGAAAATGCTTTTTAAAGAGTTACCTAATACAATAGTACCAGATATACGACTTATAGCTTTATAGTTTAGGCTTCTCTGTAATTGTCCACAGTCTTTTTCTATCAAAATGCGATAATATCCTCCATGCAAATGAATCAAACATTTTCTTTTTTTCCATTGTAACAATTTTAGTATTAGTAGATCTCGCCAATTCCCTCCACGCGTTTGTGCTATGGTAAGATAGTATAAGTCGCTTGTATTGGTTACAATCTTCCATAATGTTTTTAAGATCTCTTTATTGTTAGTTAGATTTATTTGTTGAAAGAGATACTTTGACTGTAGTGCAGAAGTATAAAGAGTTTCTACAGCTTTTGATAATCCGTGGATAGGGGGCGGAAATTGAGCTATGAAGCAGATTTTTTTCATCCGTCGAATAATTTTAATTTATTATTTTAAGATGTTCTTCTACCATTTTTTCAATGGTATAACTGGCTATTTTATGCAAGTTTTGTTGTGCTATTTCAACTCGTAATTCAGAATCATTCATTAGTTTTTCCATAATGCTTTTTAATTGTTCGGAATTATCTGTGTCAATTAAACATTCTTTATTTGTTATTAGTTCCATCCCAGCTACGCATTTGTTAGTGGTTATTACAGGTAGTCCATATGCCATAGATTCATTTATAACTAATCCCCAAATGTCTTCTCTTGTAGGGTGTACAAATATATCAGCTGCTTTAAAATACATAGCTAATTCTTCTTTTGTCTTAAATCCTTCAAAATGAATTTGAGTTAGGTTATTTTCTTTTTGTATTTGTAAATACTCTTCTGTGGGTTTCCCACCCACAATATAGATGCCTATATTTTTATCCATAGTACGTGCAGCTTGTAATAAGACATCAAATCCTTTTCTATGGATGAACTGACCAACTGCCAAAATCATTTGAGGTTCTTTTATATTTAATATTTTGCGAATGGCATTTTTTTCTTGTTGAGATAATGGGGCATTTATGATATCTTTGTTTCCTAGCGAACTGAAAGGGTATCTATAGATTGTTGAGTTTTCTCCTGCATAAAAGCGAATATATTCGTCTGTTATTTGACTAGGACTAATATACGCTTTCGCTCCTTTTAGAAAAAAGCTTTTAAATATTTTTTTGGCTTTCCCTTCATGATATTTAGCCATAGCACCATCTACTTCATAATAATAGGGAATGTTGCGCAATTTAATAGATAGCAGAGCAGCCATTTCTGTAAAATATGCGTAGTTTGTGATAAAAATCACATCATATTTTAACTGTTTTATGTATTTAAATATACTCCAGTCTATTTTTGTTTCTTGGATTTCTCCTTCTTTTAAAAAAATGGCTTTGAAATTACTGATAGTATTTTCTTTCCAGTTAAAAGTGATTCCTGGAGCACGTTTGGCTTCAAATATCACAGTTAATTCACAGTGTTTTCCCAATTCATTATAAAAATCAATACGATAAGGAGCGGGAATATTTGTGATGAAAAGTACTTTCTTTAATTTTTGTTCCATAAGTCTATATAGATTTCTTGAAGTTTTTGAGCTTCTGTTTTAATATCATAACCAGATGCTTGTATGTCAAAATGCAAATCCGTTCTAGGTGTCTTGTGTGTTTCTATATATTCAATTATTTTTTTATACCATAATTCTTTTTTTAAGTCTATGAAATCTATGTCGGTAGATATTTGTGTTTCACGTGTAATTTCTGATGATAGGAATGTGGGGCAGCCATTAGCTTGATTTTCAATTGCTACAACTGGTAATCCTTCAAATAAAGATGGTAGTACAAATAAATCAAAAGCGTTATAGAAAAGATTTACATCATCCCTAACTCCCGTTAATATAACATGTTCTTTTAAATTTAAAGTACTTATTTTTTGTAGGATGGCTTCTTTTAAATGCCCTTCTCCAATAAGTATAAGTTTACTTTTAGGTATTGTCTTATGTATTTCTGCAAAAACATCTAAAAGGAACATATGATTTTTTTGTGTATCAAATCGTCCAACATGTCCTATTAGGAAATTATTTTTTATATTGTATTTTTGCCTTATTTGTCTACGTGCTTCGGGATTAAATTTGAACATTTCAGCTTCTATTGCGTTTCTGATGATCTGAAAAGGTTGGTCTTTAAATAACCATTTGCCTGCCATCTCGGAGCAAGCCATTCGGTGAGTGGCATACTGATTGATTTTTTTTCTAGCTTGTTCTAGGAAAAATAGTTTTATAGGGTTATTTGTTAAATGTTTAGTGTTATGACTATGAGCGATTCGTACAGGAATACCACAATTTTGAGCTACCTTTAGTACCCACGCTCCCATGGCATCCATATGGGTATGAATAATTTTGTAATTCCCTTTTTTTAGTATTGTTTTTAACAGAGTTGTATAACTTAAAGGATGTTTGCTTTTTTGTGGAAGAGTAAAAATTTGTCCCCCTAAATTTTTAATTTCTTCATCGTAATACCCATAACCTCCAGCATTATGTACTACGAAATCTATTTGAATTATTTTATGGTCAAAGTGACGGTAATAGTTCATCATGTATGATTCTATACCACCTCGGTTCATAAGACCTCCGTTTATGTATAATATTTTAATAGGAAATTGCATAGGATATAAAATTGGATGTGATCTATTTGCGGATAATGAGTTTATATAATTTGTTGATAATTTGAATTGTAATAACTAGTTGATTAAAAGGTATATAATGTATTAATTTGAAAAATAATTTGCGGAAATGATGCATTTTTACAGAATGTTCGAAACTAGGATTATATTGCAAAGCTTTATTGTAATTTACTTGTGTTCCTTGTATATTCATGTTAGGAAATATTTCCATGCCATGTATTGTGTTTATAGTTAAGCAAGATATTCCGTTTTTATCATATAGGTTAGGGTATGTATTTTTAATACCCCAAAAATCGGCCAATGTGAAGTCACTACCACTTTTGAAACTTTTGTTTTTGCATACATAACAGCATGGGCGTAAATATATGTCATGTATAAATCCTCTTAGATATGGATTCTTTCTTAAAGTTTCTGATAGACTTTTCTGTTTTTTGTATTGTAAAACAAAACTAAAATTTTCCCAACCTAGTTTTTTGTTTCTGAAAGAAATTTGTTTTATATCGTTTGTCTTAGCAGTTTTATTTAGGTATATTTTCCATATTTTAGGGCTTGGAACCCCATGGCAAACAAAGTCTACAGTTATTAAATTTTCATAGTCTTTTCGTAGGAAAAGTTTTAGACCATGGATTTGGCAGGGAGTTCCAACAAACATGACTATTTTTCCCTTTTTTAGAAAATTTTCTGTGTGAATAAAAGAAAGTCCAATTTTGCTTTGTACATATTTACTCATTCGTAACTTTTCTAGACCACTAATGCTCTCGGTATATCCGTGAATAACATTCCAGTTATCATCGAATATAGCTCCAAAAACAACTCCTCCTTTTTGAATAACCCATTCAGCGATTAATGAGAAAGCTCCTCCTGATGAGGATTGTAATTGTATTTCTTGATCTGGATGTTTGATGGCATAAATATTTATTGGTTGTTTGGAGTAGGAAGTGTTTGTTTGGGGACATACTTTGTTGCATAGACCACAATTAATGCATTGTTCTTTATCTATAATTGGATACTCAAAACCTTCTTCATCAGATTCCATTCTTATGCATTGTTTTGGACATCTTTGAACACAGGCATAACATCCACAGCAATCTTGTTTATTTGTTATTTGGAGCATTCTTTTAAAGCTTTTTGTAGAAAAAATGTAGATTCTTTTCTTTGTGTTTGTAATTTTATATCGACTATATTCCAATTAATAGTAGATGTTTGTTGGGGTATATAGTTATTGGTTATTAATCTATTATTGAGTCCAAACAATGATAGTAAAGATTGAATTCTTGTATTTCCACCAGCAGAATTACTTATTACATAAAAATTTTTGTGAAAAAGGATAGAAAAAACACATCCATGAAAAGAGTCAGTAATTATTAAATCACTATAGTAAATAGCAGATAACCATTTTTCAATGCTATTTTGGGTATTGAAAAATTTTTTTAGGATATTACGTTCAACTTTTGCTGTTAACAATTCAATATCTTTATGCAATAAAGAATTGATAATATTTTGATTGCTTGGATTGTTATAATCTAATAAATAGGTGAAGCAGTGTTGTTTTTTGGTTTTGAATGGTGATTCTATTAATATTTTTTTATAGCATTCTGCTTCTAACAACATTGTAGGGTCAAGTACTTGTATTGCATTGTTGATCTTTAAAAATTGAGAACATAACTTTATTCCAGATGTTTCTCTTACAGATATATATGAAAATTCATTTATTAAATTTTGAGCTGTATTTGTTTCTATGTCTGTAAAATCCCAATGGTCAATGCCAAAAGAAGCAGCATATGCAATTTTAGGAATACAATTTGGAGGAACTGTTTTTAAAAAATATCTATCTACGTTTTTTTTTCTATTAATACCCATATCAGGACGCCATACTTGATCACTCCCTACCACTAATATATTTATGTTATTTATGCTTAATTCATCATCGCAAAAAGGTTCATGAAGTTTTAATAGATTGAAGTTTTCTTTTACGAACTTGTATATATTTGATCTTTTATATAACTTTTGTTTTAAAACTTGTTTTATGTTATTGCTAGGCTGTTCTATAATGATCGGTTCAAATCCTAAGTTTTGTATAGCTTTTTGTAAAGCAAATGCTTGTAAAATACCTCCATAATTAAAATGAAAAGGTAATGTGACAATTCCAACTCTCATCATTTGTTTAAAATATTAAGAATGTTTTCAGCATATAATTTATGATATTTTTCCCACGTTAATTTTTGAGCTGTTTCATATGCTTCTTTAGACATTTGTGGAATCATATCGCGATGTTCAATAAACCAATCTAATGCGCTTTTAAGAGATGCTTCGGAAGTTGCTTCATATACAAGTCCGTTTTTGTAGTTTTCAATTGCATCATCTCCTCCTGCAAGGTTTGATATAAGAACAGGAGTTCCTGTACTTAATGCTTCTAGTACAACCATACCATATCCTTCACCTAGTGTAGGAAAAACGAACAAGTCAGCATCTTGATACTTTTGTGCTAAAATATCATGTGTAACAAAACCTAGAAAATTGATATTATTAATGCCATGATATTGTTTTATAATTTCATTGTTTTCATTGAATGAGCCTGCTAAATTTATTTCAATCTCATTAGGGCTATATTCTTTTATAATTTTAAGCAAATGGTGCAGACCTTTTCTATATGATATCTGCCCTACATAAATTAATTTAAGTGCTTTATTATTCGTGTTTTTTTTCTCTGTGAATTGAAATTTATTGATGTTGACACCGTATGGAACTATTTTTATTTTTTTTCTATCTATACCACAAAATTCCAAACTTTTAGTTACAATATTAGAAGGAGAAAAAAAGTAATCAACATATTTTAATTCTTCACGAATTACCTTTTCGTATTTTATATTCCATAGATATGCTTCCTCTTTATAAAATCCATTGTGGTGATAGTTTTTCATATCTTTTTCAAAATTAGCTTTCATAAATGGACGCATTGAAATTGAAACATCCATTATTGTTGTGATTTGAGGAGCTTGTGTTTTGATATATTTAAGACCTTTTCTAGAAATACCATCGTATACAATAATTGCATCTACGTTCTCTTTTATTGCGATTTGGGCTGCTTTATCTGCGAAATGATTTGATAATGCTATGTTTAAATGGAAATATAATTTTGAAAGAAAAGGTAACTTGGATATAAGAAGAACTAACAATCCCCACCATTCGTATATTTGTATGACTTCCTCGTCCTTTAGATATGGACATTTTCTTGTATTTGCTTTTTTTAAATTTTTCCCTTTTAGTAAATGTTTTATCTTATTTGTGAGAGAATTGTCTTTATCGTAAACTGTTGTTACATATTTGTAAAAAACTCCTGCTTCTTTTAATGCTTTAGCTGTTTCAAAAGAATGCTGTTTCCCTGGGTGTACTAATAATACCTTCATTTTTTGCTATCTATTTCCTGTTATTATTTTGTAAATAAAGTTTGTTTTATTATCTAGTGTTTTAGCTATAAAGATACATACTGGAAGGACAATTATAGGGGTTGATATATAGATTATAAGATAATCTATATTAGAATTTCCTAAAAGTAAATATAATAATTTCTGAACTATATTTATAACGAAAAAATGTGTGCAATATATGAAAAATGAATATTTCCAATAAAATTTTGGTTTAATAGAAAACTGCGTTAATATAGGGTCGGAGATTTTCCATAAAAGTATTGGTGCTATTAATCTGTATAGGTACATGAAATCAAAATGAACAGCCAATATCATAAGTGTAATGAAACTTACTAAGTATAAAAATATTAATGTTTTTGAACTTTCTTTTTTTGTGAAAAAAGATGTTAGTTTTTTCTTGGTGAATAATATACCTGTGAGATATATAGGTAACCAATACAAAGGGTTATAATAGTTTATATTGTTACTTATATATACTATTATGCAAGATAAAATAATGCAGAAAATGGTGGATAATGTTTTTTGTGTTGCCAATCGTATAACGGGAGATAAAATTGTGAATATAAATAAATTTTTTATAAACCACAATGGGGTTAAATCTGAATTTATAATTGCTATTAATATGCTATGGATTGAATTCAGATTATTATTCATATGTAAGTATTTAGAAAGAGGGGAATGTAAAATAACCAAAAAAATGAATACAAAAAAAGTATTCCATAATAAATATGGAATGAGTAATGTTTTTATTCTTTTTTTTATTTTGGATAAAGTATCTTTTAGTGTGGAAATATTGTGATAAAAAAGATATGCTGATATTATATAAAACATGGGAACAGCTATATGTCCAATACAACATATGTATGTCGTCAATAATTCTATAAAATTTGATAAGTTTGTTCCGTCGTTATTCCATCCTAATGTTACTTTGCAGTTAGAATGCAAAAGAACGATGAGGACAGATAAGATAAAATTGAAAAATAATATTTTATAAGAAAGATATTTGTTCATTGTAATTATTGTTGGGTAAAAATGTATTTAACGAATCTGTTTTAATATACGTTGTCTTATAATCTTTTTTTTATATATAAATTTTCCTATTATAGGTAAGCAGAAAACAATAAATGTTTCTATTTGCCCAACTACAAAACTAAATCCATGAGAAGCTAAGCTTGGTATATGAAACATAAAGCATAAATAGACAATAAGATATAATGAGGAATAGCCAATTCGCTTCCATACATACCCAAAAATATATCCAAAGATGTAAAATAAAATAAATCCTAGATACCAAAAAGCTTCAAAAGCCTCATAATAACCTGTTTGTGTTGTTACATTATGGGTAACGCTTGTTATGTACTTATCATTTGTTCCTGCTAGTTTTAAATCCTCTTTTCCTTGTTTCCCAAATATAAAGCTAGGAAAATACCATGTAACAATGTCATCCCAAAAAGATAGACCAAAAGTATAAGTACTATTGTCTTTTGCGTGTTTTATAAATAATGCAGCATTTCCTAAATCCATGCCATGGACAAGATTTGGAGATATATATGATTGCTTATAATTTTCCCATATATCTATTTGCTCTTTTTCTTCTTTATTGTCACGAAGATTTCCTCGTATTAAAGCTATACTAGCTTGGTATATTGTTCCAGTTGTAAAAAATAGGATAATAATTATTTTAATAGCTTTTTGCCATCGTGGTTTTAACATTGCAACTAATATCCCTAGTGACATAAAAAGTTTTACAACAAGAGTTCGTCTTGCTAACATTAGTATGATATAGAGGTAATAAATGCTGCTTATGATTAAAATGAAATAGATAATTTTAGATGCTTTTTTCCCTCTGATGATATATGTTAAAGCATAAAACATTCCTATATCAAAATATAACATAAAGAATAGGAGTATTTGATAAGTATGATTAGTTCTAATATCACTTTGGTCAGAGAGAAAATGAGCTACTACTTGGAGATAACTTTGTATTGCACAATATAAACCTATTAGGAAGAGTGCCAAAAAAGTATTTTTGGATTTTACTAAATCAATATCTCTACAAGAATATATTGAGGAATCTTGCGCTTTATCCCATCCAAAAGAGAGTGCTAATGTTGATGTTATCATACAATAAGTTAAATCCCATAATAAATTAGGATCATAATGTGTATTATAGATGATTACACAAAATTGGGGGGTCATCATTAGTACACTGGCTAAACTAAAAATAAAAGGAACTTGAAATACACCTAATTTTCGTTTATAATATTTTTGTATTACCCATAAACATGTAACTATATATAGGAATAGTAAGATTAAATATTCGTTTATTAACGGCATAATATCTTTGTTTTATAAACTTAATTTTGACATATGATCATATGGAGTCTATCTTAAAGTTGATTCCGTTTGAAATAAGTCAAAAAAAAGGAGTTGATTCTAAAATTGTTGGTACTAATTGGCAATAATCAGAAAGTATATATGTTATTGCTATTTATTTCATTTTATTCTTCAAGAATGTACTTATCATATTTTTTTCTTGTTTGCTTAATCCGATTATTATAATGATTAAACTTAATGAAATGCTGTTTAAACAGAGAATCGAGATTAGCCCCCAAATAGTCTGTGGAATAAACAATGTAATTATTTTGCATATAAACAATGCTGGTACTGCTACGCAGAAGCAAGGTTTGATTACTTTTTTAAGCAGTTCATTTATTCTTATGATTGAAACTTTTGATGCTATCCATACTCGTATTGTACAAACAAATATTTCATACAATACCATTGCTATTATCAGGGCATTAGGATCATTGGTTATTATGCCGGCATAGTAGCTGATAGGCAAAACTAATAAATATATAGCTTCGGGCCATATCATAAATTTAGTAATATTACCGGTTGCATATACTGCTGTTCGTATTGTTTCAAAAGAAGCATAGGTAAGACTCAGAAATATGGTGCATTGTGCATAAGTCACAGCATATGGTGGCACATTACCTAGCCAGAGGTGCATGATATATTCCGTTTGAAAAAGAAATGGTATCATTATAAAAAAAATAAGAAATACTTGAAATTTACTTCCTGCATAGACAAGCTTTTTATGTATATCCAGCTCACCATTGGCATATGTTTTTGTTATTTGTGGAGCAATGGCACGTTGCAAATTTTGAGCAAATGACAGAACTGAGTTTTTCAATTGCATTGAAATTGTATATACAGCGTTAATAGCCACCCCGAATGTAAGATTGATAACGAGGATAAACCCTTGTGACGAAAGAACCTGCAAAGCACCGGAAGCAGAGGATATACCGGCAAATTTGCCAATTTGCATTATTTGGTTTTTGTCTATAATCATATGGTAATGGACTTCCGGAAATTTGCGATGGCAATATATCTGATAAGCTATTCTTATTAATATGCTTATTGTTGCCATCAATATAGCATAGATTAATAAACGGCCGGTAGGAAAGTAACTAAGGCAATAGGCTGAAGCACATGTTAAGATTACTTGAAGAATACTGATAGCAGCAAAAGCATTCATTTTTTCATGTGCTACGATTAGTGAATTATAAGGAATACTTATAAGATTGACTATACAAGTGAGTACTGATATTTGAAACACCCATTGGGCTGCATCCATACTTTCCGCTGGTATGTTTATTTTGGTATGTAGAAACCATAGACCTCCGACCTCAAGTAGTATAAATATGATTCCGGACAATAAGAATATGACATTTAAGCAAGAACAAAATACTTTATTTGGATCACCGTTATCACGTCCTATTTCATAGGTCAGAAAACGTTGTACGGCATTGCCCATTCCACCACTGAAAACAGCGAACATACTGACAATACTACCAACGACACCATAGATTCCCATATCCTCTACACCAAGATTGGCAAGTGTTAAACGTGTGGTATACAAATTTAACCACATCGTAAACAGCATACGTACATAAAGTAAAATGGTGTTTTTAGCTAAGCGATTTTTGTTAAAATTGTCAGACATTGATGGATGGAATGTTTATTTTAAAAGTTTTTCTTCTATTTGTTTAATAGATATCTTTCTGATTTCAAGAAAAAATGTTATTTTTAATGAGCTAATAGTCAACAATATGAATTTAGAAAATTTCTTCCAATTAAGTTTCTCTTACAGGATGGGTCAGGTTTCATTTACCAACGAATGAATCTTGTTTAATATTAACCATTTCTTTATGGAATTCTATATTCCGACCCAAGATAGGATATGAACCTTACCTCTTTTTCATACGGTCACAGATCGAGCGACTGCTTTTTTATAAATTAGTAGATGGTAGAGAAAATCTTATTTAACGGTGAACTTCTAAATGCGTTTGCTTCCTCTCGATAACTTTGTTACGAAGTTTATGTTATAGAAAAAAGTTTCGGGAAAGAATAGCCTGTATCACACCTCAAGCGTGTCTGTTGCCTTTGAAGGCACTTTTGGAAAACAGTTCATTCAAAATGACGGTAACATCCGTTTCAAGCAAAGAATAATTCTGTGAATTTTCTTTTCTGTCATATCAGTTGTATTCCGTTTTTCAGAGCTTCCTGCACTACCGGTGAATCCTCATGGTCACCGATGACGTCAATCTTTTGGTCGCCCAAATGCAGTTTCAAGCGTGCGGTCATGCGGATGCGTGCCAATACACCCTTCTTTTCTCCCGTGCTGCGGACTAATAAATCAATATCTCCTCCGCGCTTTTCGTCATTCAGACGGGAACCGAAGAGATATACCTGCACTGTTTCACCATAAATATCTTTGGCTATTTGGATGATGGTCTGTATTTCTTTAGATTGCAAACGCATGCCTTTATTCTCCTTTCTTACCGCAAAGCTACAAATTCCCCTCCACATTTCCTAGCGTCCGCCCTCCTTATTTCATCTTCTCCACAAACCCCACCGGCATATCAACCCCAGCACATCCCAGCAAATCCAGTCTTACCACCACTTTCGCTTTTCCATCCACTTCCACCAGTTCTCCTTCCAGACCCTTTAGCGGACCTTTAACCACCCGTATCAATTCTCCCGGAGCCAATGGCGCGGTACACATCTCCACCGCCTCGTCCGAATAATCCAGCATAAATTTGAACCGTTCCATCTGTTCGTCCGGAATCACCGCCGGAGTATGTTCGCCGTGCAGCACCATATACCGGCTGATGGCCGACAACGTGAGCACCTGTGAACGTTCCGCCGCATCTACATGGACAAAAATCATCATGGGGATAACCACCCGTTTTATTTTCTTTTTCCGGTAAGTCCATTGGCGGATTTCTTCTTGTACAGGCAGGAAGTTCTCTATGTTCATTGCGGTCAGCCGTTCGGCCGTCTTCTTTTCGTGGTGAAGGCGGACATACGCCACTAGCCATTTTTTCATATTCGGAGGAAGGAAAAGTAATGTTAGATGTTCTAAAAAATGAAAGAAATGATGCCTCTTGAGCACGCTACGCTGTTACCTGTGTCATTCCCAGGTAAGCTTGTCGTTAAATTCTGATGCAAATATAGACATTTTTTTACGATAACAAGCTATTTGTTCGCAAAAAATGAAAAAATTAACAAGAATGACGTATTTATTTATACTTTTGTGCTTTTTATATTTTAAATGATATTAACATTATGGAAAAATCAAGATTTATAAGAAAAATAGTGGCAGATTGAGCTTCCTTCAAGAGTTGGAAAAAATCATGGCCGGATATCGCCTGTCCGGTGAAGGCTACACTGATGAGGAAATGAGAGTTCTGAAGCGCATGTGCAAAAGTATGTTGGCTGATATAGACGAGTTTCTGCGGAAAAAGGAGGAAAAGAAGAAGAAAGAACGGAAAGAGAAGAAAAAGAGGAAAGAAAGGAAATAAGGAGCAAAATGTGAAAAGACATTAAAAGGAAGTCTCCCGGTTATTTGTACACTTGTATCATAAATGGGTATTGTAAATCAGTGTTTTACATTGGGCAAGTGTACAATTTTAACTTTTGATTGTATGGGTTTGCAATATACTTTTGCTTTCATGGTGGAGGGAAATGCCCTCCTTTTGATAATTTAAATTCATACATGAATGGTTTATACCGATTTATGCTCTTTCTATTTCTCGGTGTTCGATGAACATGCCGTGGATATGACATTGGAAGAGTTTGTGAAGCTTCTGCGTGGCGAACGCTGGAAGGTGCAAGTAGAAGAGTATCAGCGCCTGAAGGCTTCGGGCAGGGAGACAGAGGCCAAGAAGTTAAAGAGAAAACTGGCCGCGCTGGTGATAGCCGGGCGTTGCGATGGGAGCCATGCCGAAACCAATCTGAAGCAGTGGAGCGGGGACGCCATGCTGGATGTGGATAAATGTAACGGCCGTGTGTCTGAGTTCTTGCAGGTCTTGAAGGACACTCCTTGGGTGAAGGCGGCATGGCGCAGCGTTTCGTACGACGGGCTGAAACTGGTGGTGCGTGTGGAAGCGGAGAGTGTGGACGAGTATCGTCTGGCATACGCATTGGTGGCATGGCACGTGGCGCAGCTTCTTGCCTTTCCCTGTGACATGAGTTGCAAGAATCCCACCCGTCCTTGCTTTGCATCGTATGATCCGGAGGCTTTTTTTCGTCCGGATACCGAAGTTTTTCCCTGGCGGCGCTTTGTGACGGAGCATCCCGACAGGGTGGGGGAGATTTTGGCGGAGCTGAAAGTGAAGACCCCGGCAGGTGCGTCCGGGCCTCCCGTTGCGGCTTCGGGCATGCTGCACACATTCTTCAACGAGTTCCTGGAGCAGAATCCCTTTGTGGATGGCAAAAAGAATGAGTTTTTGTTGAAGCTGGGACGTATCGCCCGCTATAAAGGAGTGGGCGAGGAAGAGTTGGCACGGCTGAAAACGCTGGCGGTGGAAAGGCTGGCGGGTATGGGGTGTGCCGCCGGGGATATACCTCCGCGCATAGACTCCGGATACCGGTATGCCGACATGAACAAGGGGCCCGAAACACCTGCTTTCAGGGCTCACAAGGCTCAGGGCTCACCTATGCGGTATTCTGAGCCCAATGAGGGGGAGGAAGAGGCTGAGTTAGAGAAACTTGAGGCTGACAAGTTGCGTCGTGAAGTTCCGTGTCTTCCGGATGAACTGTTCGACCGTTTGCCCGACTTTTTGAAGCGTGGGTTGACGCACGTCCGCAACAAGCGCGAGAGGGATATTCTGTTGCTCTCCATGATTACCAACATCAGCGGTTGCCTGCCGGGGGTGAGGATGAATTATGGAGGAATGGTTTATTCCGCCGATCTCTATCTGGTGGCTTTGGCCGGTTCGGGCAGAGGAAAGGGGGTGATGCAGCTGGCGGCAATTCTGCCCGCAGCCATTCAGGAGTATTACGATGAATTGAACAGGAAGGATGAGCGTGAGTACCGGCAGAAGCTGCTGAAGTGGAATCTGGAGGAACGGCTTGCCGCTCAGGAAAAGAGGGTTCCCGATTTGGACCAATGCCCGGAGATGCCGGTGGAACGCATCCTGAAGGTGGCTCCCAATATTTCGAAAAGCCAGTTGATACTGGCTTTGGAGGCGGGTGGAGCGGTCGGCTTGGTGATGAATGCCTCCGAGCTGGACATGATAAGTTCTGCCATGCACCAGGAGTATGGAAAACATGATGATGTGATGCGTGCCGCCTCCCAGCACGAGGAGGTGTCTTCTTATTTCAAGACGGATCACCGGCTTGTTGTTGTGAGTGACCCTCATCTGGCATTATGCGCTTCGGGTACTCCCGCCCAGTTGCATAAATTTATTTCTTCGCTGGAGAATGGAATGTACAGCCGTGTGGCTTTCTATGTGGGACAGGCCCCCTGGGAGTATAAGTCGGCAAACCCCGGCAAGGCCCGGCTGGATATGCGCGCTTATTTCAAAGGGATGGGCGAGGAGCTGCTGCGTATGTTTATCTTTCTCTCCGGATCGCCTACCGAGGTGGTTTTCACCGAGGAACAATGGAAAGAGCATACGGAGCGTTTCAGAACGTATCTGCGTGAGGTAGTGGCGGAAGATGATGATTCTCCGGGTGCCATTGTGCTGCGCCACGGACTGATGATGTCTCGTATTGCCATGGTGCTGACTGCATTGCGTAAGTGTGAGCCGCAATGGAATACATCGGAGTGGAAGTGTTCGGATGAGGATTTCCATACGGCAATGCAGATAGTGGATGTGTTGCTGGAACACAGTTTGCTGCTTTCCACTTCCATGGATGATACTGCCGGAAGAATCAGGCCGGTAAAGGCTTTTTTCAAACTGCGTCCTGTCTTGAAAAAAATGCCGCGCGAGTTCACCTATTCGGAGCTGATGGCGGCTGCCAATGAAGCCGGGTTGCCTACAGCATCCGTGAAACGTTATTTGTTGCGTTTGGTGTATTATCAAATCGTTGAGAAAGAGGATGGTAAGTATAGAAAGACCGGCAAGTCTTGGCTCAGAAAACCGCCTAAGTGAGCCCTGAGCCTTGTGAGCCTTAAATGCAGGTGAAAAAGATCCTGTTGTTTTCAAAAAACAACAGGATCTTTCCGGTAAAACAACAGGGGATTTTAAAAAAACAACAAGGTCTTTCGATGTAAACAACAGGTTCTTTGGGAAGCGTATGTCCTAAGGTTCTCCCAGATGCCTCACTATGATTGCCACTTCATGCTTCAGAAAGCTGTGGCGGAATTTGTTGTAGCCCGCTTCGTTCAATTCTTCCTGTAGCAGCATGTTTCTCCGCATCCAGCGATACAGGGTTTGCAGGGCTGCCGCGGCAGTTCGCCCCGGGCTGTATAGTTCTGCCAGTTCCGCTTTGTCATACGCTCTGATAATGAATGCTTTTTCTTCTTGGTTCATGTTCTTTTATCGTTTTGATTATAGGGTAAAGATACGCAAAATGTCCTTGTTTTCCTACTCTCTCTGTAAGTTATTCTCGACATTTCCCGACAATCTCCTACGCTTCTCTACAAATGTCTACACAGGGCTTCCGCTTCATCGTATCTTTGTAGTGTAATCAAAAGTCAATCATAGCCGGCTTAGTGGTTAACGGTTGATTGCCAGTGTGTTTCTTAATTTGCAAGTTTTAATTTTTAATTTGAAAAAGTATGGGAAGAACAGTTTCTTATTCGGTAGTAAAGCGTAATAATCCGCTTGATCAGGATGCAGTGCCTAAGTTTTATGCACAAGCTCAGGCCAATGGCCATGTAGAGATTCGCGAAATGGCGGATCGTATTCAGAAAACCTGTACGGTGACGCGTGCGGATGTTATGGCTGTGCTTGTTGCCTTGGAGGATGTGATTATGGAGGCTCTGGAAGGGGGTGAGATTGTAAGGCTTGCCGATCTGGGCACTTTCCAGATAGGGCTGAGCGGAAGAGGTGCGGAAACGGAGGATACGTATGATGTGTCGATGATTAGAAAAGCGCGTATCAATTTCCGTCCGGGTATTGCGCTAAGCGGTATTCTGGCAGCACTGAAATATACGAAAGTGGATAAATTGCCGGTGAAAACGAAAGGGGAGCAAAAGCCTGCTTAAGTAGATGGCGGACAAGTGTTTAATTAAAAAAAAAACTGTAGAATGAAAGGTAAATCTGTCTGGAGCACTATTTTGAAAGTGGTGATTGCAGTAGCTACGGCTATTGCGGGTGTAGTAGGAATCAGCTCGTGCATAGGGGGATGAGAGTGATTAATCTGATTGTTGTCCACTGTTCCGCCACAAAGGCGGACAGGGACTTTACCGAACAGGATTTGGAGGTGTGCCACCGCAGGCGTGGAATGAACGGGCCCGGATATCATTTTTATATCCGCAAGAACGGGGATATAAAAACAACCCGTCCCATAGAGAAAATCGGGGCGCATGCGCGTGGGTATAATGCACAGAGTATCGGGATATGCTATGAGGGGGGAATCAGTGAGCGGGGCAGGCCGGAGGATACGCGGACGGTGTGGCAGAAACATTCGTTGCGTGTACTGGTCAGGACGTTGCTGGTGGATTATCCCGGTTGCAAAGTTTGCGGTCATCGGGATTTAAGTCCGGATTTGAACGGAAATGGCGAGATAGAGCCTGAGGAATGGGTGAAACAGTGTCCCTGTTTTGATGTTTCGAAAGAAAAATATAGTAAATAATATTTATATATTAAAACGTAATAAGACTAATTTTCTTCTGAATTTGTTAAAATATTAACACATTGGAAAGAGAATTAGTCTTATGTTATTATGTAATTACTTTTGAAATTACTTTTTATTTACATTTTCAGTGCCATATCCATAGCCATAACCGTATTTTTTACCGTATCCGTAATACTTGCCATACTTGCCGTATCCATAGTAATATCCGTACTTCTTTTTCTTCATGTCCAGTCCGTTGATAAGGGTACATAGGTTGGGCAGTTTTTTCTGTTCGCTCAGTTCGTTGATTAAAGTATAATCTGCCTTGTGGGTGTAGTCTGCCCGGCACACATAGATGCTGGCGTTGGCTACGCGCGAAATCAGCAGGGTATCGGTCACCATGCCGATGGGGGCGGTATCCAGAATGATATAGTCAAAATGCTTTTTCAGTATGTCGATAGCCTGAGACAAAGATTCACGTGCCACCAGTTCGGTCGGGTTGGGAGGAATAGGACCTCCGGGCAGAATGGACAAGTTGGCATTGATGCGTGAAACTTGTACCAGCGACATCAGGTCGGTATGTTCCGGATTGGCGAGGAACTGGCTGATGCCTTGTTCCCTGTGTGATAAGTTGAAAGCTTTGTTCAGACTCGGCTTGCGGATGTCAAGCCCCACGATCACGATTTTCTTTCCTAATAAAGCCAGACTGACAGCCAGATTGGAAGCGATAAAGGTTTTGCCTTCTCCTGTGGTGGTGGAGGTAACCAATATGACTTTCTCGTCGCTCCTCATCATATAAAGTACATTGGTGCGTACATTACGGAAGGTTTCGGCCATCAGGTCGTTTTGGTTTTCGTGTACTACAATGCTTTCTTCTTTTCCTTTATCTTCCGACAGGGGTACATCGCCCACAATGGGAAGGGAGGTGATTTTTTCCACATCGGCGCGGCCCTCTATCTTGTATTTTAAGAGTTCGATGATATAGATGACAACTACCGGCAGGGCGATTCCCAGAATCAGTGCTACCAGATAAATCATCTTCCCTTTGGGAGATACGGGGATGGCATCTGCCAGTGCTTCGTCCACCATGCGGGCGTTGTTGGCGGTAGATGCCAGAGTGATGGCGTTTTCTTCACGCTTTTGCAGCAGCATCAGGTAAAGGCCGGCTTTGATTTCCTGCTGGCGCGAGATGCTGACCAGCTGGCGTTCCTGTCCCGGAGCATTGGTGATGCGTCCGGCATATTTGCCTGCCTGACGTTCCAGATCCGCCTGGGTGATGGCCAAACCTCTTTGTACGCTGTTGATGGTGGTCAGCACATTGCTGCGCATGGCGCGGATGCTGGCATCCAGATTGACTACCACCGGGTTGTTTTCCTGAGAGGAGCGGAGCAGGCGCTTGCGTTCCAGCAGCATCTCGTTGTAGCGGTTGATCAGTTCGGTCAGTCCGGTATCTGTCAGGCCCACATTGACCGGAAGTACTTCGTAGGCATGATCCGGATTGTTGGCATAGCCGGCCAGGAATTGTACCAACCGGAGCTGGGTGCTGTTTTCGGCACGTTTCTTTTCGTATTCTGAGTTTTCACTCAATGCCAGTTGGGCATCGCTTTTCAAGTCGGTGAGTCCGGCATCGCGCTTGAAGGTTTCCAGTTCCTGTTCCGTGGTTCCCAGTTCGCCGTTGATGATTTTGATACGTTCATCAATAAATTCCGCGGTCTTGGTAGCCACTTCGTTTTTGTCATCGTTGGCATCCCGGTTGTAGACTTCCACCAGCTTGTTGATGAAATCCATGCCGCGCTGCGTATGCGTGCTCTTGACAGAGATCTGTGCGATAGTGGTGGATTTGGAAGTAGGCTCTATGCTCAATGCTCCCCGGTAAGTGTTTGCCACACTGCGGGGGGAAGAAACCGTAGCCATGATTTCCTGCGTGCTTTGGACGGTTGTGGAATCTTTAGGGGTAAAGCTGAACGTGCCCGACGGGGTGGTCAGCAAGGCGGGCAGCTTGTCGAACTGCTTGTTGTATTCCTCTTCTCCTATCCGGAGTTTCACATTCAGCTTGTTGCCCGGCTGCAAGGTCAGGTGAAGACGCGCGGGGGCGGGCAGTTTCTGGGCTTCTTCGGGGGTAATCCATACTTTCACAGGGGAACTTTTGTAAAGTTCGATGTCATGGAAACTGCTCTTCGTGGCATAGCTGATGTAAAGATCCAGTTCTTCCACCACTTTTTTGATAAGCGTGCGCGATTGCAGGATTTCCACTTCATTGTCAAAGTTGTTGATGGAGGAATAGAAGCCCAGGTCTTCCAGGTCAGCCATGCCGCTGCTTGCTTTGCTGTTCTTGTCATTGTCCTTGATGATAACGGATGCCGAGATGTTGTACACCGGCGGGGTATAACGCAAATAGAGCCAGGCTCCCGCCATGCACAGCAGGGTGCATGCCACGAACCAGGGCCAATGGATGGCGTATTTGAAAAGAATCGCTTTGAAATCGGTCTTTTCTTCTTTTTCTTCCAGATAAAGGTCGTCGTATAAGTCTTCTTTCATAATTCTGTTTATTTGGCAATGGTTACTATCAGGCTGGCCAGTGCGACCAGAGTTCCTACTACCGAGAACCAGATGGTGGTGCTGTTGCTGATACTTGCATTCTTGGCTTTGGTCTTATTGGGGGTGACATACACCACATCGTTCTGCTGGAGATAGTAGTAAGGAGATACGATGATGTCGGCATCGTTCAGGTTCAGCGGAATCACCCGGCGGTTGCCTTGCGCGTCTTCACGGATCAGTTTCACTTTGTTGCGTTGTCCGTATACGGTCATGTCTCCCGCCATGGCGAGCGCTTCCATGATATTTACTTTTTCATTGGTGATGGTGAATGTGCCGGGTTTGGCAACTTCTCCCATCACGGAGATTTTGTAGTTTGCCATGCGTACATTCACAATGGGGTTTTCCTTGATATAGGTTTTCAGTTTTTCCTTTATCATGTTTTCCGCCTGGCTTTTGGTGAGGCCGCCGATGTGCAGTGTGCCCAAGACCGGGAAATCAATGTTCCCGTTATTGTCTACCAGATACTGTTGCAGGGATGGTTGGCTGGTAAGGCTTTTGCTGTTTGCCGTGATGGGGGTGGCTACCGTCAGGTTAAAAGGAATGGCGGCATCGGGGTCACTGGTGTTTACCGTGATGGTCAGCAAATCTTTGGGCATGATGTGTGCATCATACAGGGGTGTTTGGACATTTGCCATGTTCAGGTACTCGGAACCTTGCAGGTAGGGTACCTTTTTGTAGGCGCTGCAACTGCATAGCAGCAGGGAAACCAGCGCGAATAGGGTCAACTTTAATCTTCTCATTTTTTTTGGCTCTCTGTTATTTAAAATTTTTCAGTTTTCAGGTCTTGTTTTAATAAGCTTGCTTGTCTTTGTGCAGCGCGTTTGCCACGGTTTTGTACATAATATAAAGGTCGAGCAGGAAAGACCAGTGCTCCATGTACCATATATCGGCTTTCACACGTCCTTCCATGTCTTCCAGTTCGCGGGTTTCGCCACGGAAACCGGTCACCTGCGCCCATCCCGTGATACCGGGCTTGATGAAATGGCGGACCATGTATTTATTGATTATCTTGGAATATTCTTCCGTGTGTTTCAACATGTGGGGGCGTGGCCCTACAATGGACATATCTCCCAGCAATACATTGATGAATTGCGGAAGTTCGTCAATATTGGTCCGGCGCATGAAATCGCCGAATTTGGTTTTTCTGGGATCGTTGAGGGTGGCCTGTAAGGTGTCCGATTCCTTGTTTACTTTCATGGAACGGAATTTATAGCACCAGAATTCTTTGTTGTTCAATCCATTACGTTTCTGACGGAAGAATATGGGACCCGGAGAAGTGATTTTGATGGTCACTCCTACAATAAGGAATATAATAGGGAATAATGTGCATAAAAAGAGCAGTGAGAAGATTACATCGAATATGCGTTTCAACATTCTGTTCTCTATTTTCCCCAAGGGCTCCTTGCGGATGCTGAGGATGGGCACGCTGCCTATCATTTCAAAGTGCATGCGGTGGCGCAGGTAGTTGCGTACATTGGGCACGCTGTAGAAATGTATCAGGTTGTTCTCGCAATAGTTGATGACCGGCACGATCTGTTCGCTCAATGCCGAGGGCAGGCAGCAGTAAAGCTGGTTCACCTTGTGCTGTGCCAGGTAACTGATAACTTGCTCCGGTTTTCCCAGATAGGTACAACTGGCGGGGAATTTGGCATTGGGGGTGGTGTCGAAGTAGCCCAGTACCCGGTAGCCGGTGGTAGCGTCGGAGCTCATTTCATGGTACAGCTCGGCTATATTTTCGGTGCTTCCCAAATAGAGGACGGTACGGAAATTTCCTCCATGGCTTCTGTATAGTTGTATGCAGAAACGGAAAAGCAGGCGATAGACAGTGATACAGAGGATGAGCAGAATGAAATAATAGATAAAAAAGCGTTTGGAATATATTTCAAGCTCGGATAATACCATCAGTCCGGTCGATAAAAAAGAGAAATAGAACACGTTGCGGAGTACCCGGAATACAATTTGGTCGGCACGGGCTCCCCGACGATGCAGTATGACACCTCCTGAAATAGTGCATGCAAAATAGCATACACTGAACAGAGTCAGAATTTGGGGTAAAGTGCCGCTACAGGTTCTTTCCCCAAACAACTCGTTCCATATTGAATTAAATGAGATGAAAAGTACATTCAGAATGACTAAATCTCCTAGAATGACTGCTAATTTTAGTACTTTGTTGAATCTCTGGACTTGTATCATAGGTAAAACTTTTTATATGTCAGATCTATATGATGTTTTTTTCAATAGGTTTCAACTATGTCGCTTTTTTTCTTTTTTCTGCTCTTCTGTTACTTTGTAAGTAACAGAA
>DXLM01000159.1 GCA_019414725.1 Bacteroides sp. | reverse complement strand
CAGTTTGGCGATACGTCCCTCGTCGTTGAGTTCGCTGTTTTCTACCAGTTTCTAGCCGTTCGGTCCGGGGGCTTCCCCCTTCCGAATCTGGATGACCGCGTTTAGTGTCTTGTCCAAAACAGCAAGTGGTACAAGGAAGAAACTGAAGCTTGTAGGATTTTGGTACTAGTTTTTGAAATTCGTGAAGAACAGTTCCAGAGGTGTGGTACGGTCCTGTTTGAGAAAACTGTTGTTGTTCTTTTTGTTTGGCGGTACGACTTCGATGCTGCCGTCCTGTTCGTTCATCTTGGAGATGACTGCGGTCTTGTTTGTTCTCTTGTCAAGAACTGCCGTTACATGCTCGTCCTGATTCAGCTCTTGTTGCTCTTGCTTTTTCTTAGTCATAAAATCAATAATTTAAGTGATACAATAATTAATCAATACAGGTAAACCTTAGCCCGTCGGTGCGAATGTAGATTATTAATTGATAAGATGTTATGATCTTATCTGTATGTGGAACGAATGGCGGGAATTGATGCAAAATGGCATATTTGCAAATACTTAATGAAGGAACTATTTTATAATGTAGAGTATTATATAGTTGTTGGCGAGAGTTTATTTCTCTACATTAAATTTAAAACTGAATGTATATGACTAGTATAACAGTAAAATTTCGTCCATCTTCTATCATCCAAAAAGAAGGGACTCTACATTATCAAATAATCCATCATCGTAAGGTACGGAAACTTCGTACCGGTTATAAACTATTCCCGAGCGAATGGAATAGCACTTTACAGCGGATAAATGTTTCAGCTGGAAAGAATGAAGAGCGAAGACTCTATCTGGCAGCATTGAAAAAGCACATCGATGTAGATTTGTTCAAAATAAAAGAATGCATCAGCCGTTTGAAACAGGAAAATAAACCTTATACAGCTGACCGTGTTGTGGGGCTTTACTTTACTCATCAAGCAAGTTGTCCTTTCCTTTTGTATGGAAAAAAACTGCTTGTTGAATTAAAAAAAATAGGAAAAGTACGTACAGCCGACACCTATCGGAACGCTTTGGGCAGTTTTGAACACTTTTTGAATAACCGCGCAGATATCCTGCTGGAAGAATTAGATTCTAATCTGATGATATCCTACGAAAGCTGGCTCAAAGGAACCGGTATTTGCCCGAATACCAGTTCCTATTATATGCGTAATCTTAGGGCTATCTATAACCGTGCAGTGGAACAAGGTCTTGTCGCTCAACAAAATCCTTTCAAGCATGTATATACCGGTATTGATAAAACAAAGAAACGTGCCGTTTCCTTGGATGTGATTAGGGAAATACGAGATTTAAATTTGGCAAAAAAATCACAGACCTTTGCTAGGGACATCTTTTTATTTAGCTTTTATACACGTGGAATGTCTTTTGTGGACATGGCATTTCTAAAAAAGAAAGATTTGCAAAATGGAATTCTTACTTACCGGAGAAATAAGACCGGTCAGCAACTATTTATCAAATGGGAAAAGCCCATGCAGGAACTCATTGATAAATACGATACCTCTGATACTCCTTACTTACTGCCGATTATTCGAAACAGTAGTGTGGATGAGTGGCATCAATACCAAAATGCAGCGCACCGTATTAACAGAAATCTGAAACAGATTGGCAAACAGATAGGTTTAAGTATTCCACTTACTACCTATGTTGCACGTCATGCATGGGCCAGTATTGCTCAAAGTAAAAATGTCTCTTTATCTGTCATCAGTGAAGCATTGGGACATGATTCGGAGCAAACTACCCGAATTTATCTTGCTTCTTTAGATACATCTGTTGTGGATAAAGCAAATAGTCTTATTTTGAAGTCTATATAGGTAGCGTGATTTATATGGTAATTATTAGAGAATGTATCAAAATAATATTAAAGTTCTTTGAATAGGATACATATCTTCATAAGAGATGTACATCTTC
>DXLM01000158.1 GCA_019414725.1 Bacteroides sp. | reverse complement strand
TACTGGTTCGCATAATGCTTACAACCTTTTATAGCACAAATTGCAAGTAAAGAAATACTTCCGACACCAAGCAGTAAAATAACCAATATCCAGAGAAGCCAATGAATAACCATAGATGCAACAGGATGTGGAATCCTATCACCTAATTGTGACGCCCAATTTGCCACTTTAAATAGATTTTCCGAGCAAAGGTATATAAAAGCCCATGTAGAGTCGAAAAACGCCTTAAAATCGCGAATAAAGGCGCCAGAGTAAAATGCAGTAAATAAAGTGACTATAATTCCGTATAGTAACGACACCACAAAAAATGTCTGATGTGAGAGTGTACGTGCTTGATATTCCTGTTTCAGCTGTTTTTCCAGTATTTCAGATCTCAATCTTGCCTGTTCATACACCTGTTCGTTCAAAGAACGTCTATAGGCCTCTGTTTCCTTTCTTTCTTGTTCTGCTTTTTCCTGTGCGGTCTGCAACTGCCTTTCCCTGTTGGAATACTCTGACCTAACGGCTTCTACCTCGGCTAGGGCGTTTTGGATGTTCTTTTGCAATAGAGTGTTTTGTTTCTCTAATTCCTGATTTTGTTGAAATATCACATCGCTGTTGTTCAGCTTCTCGATCTGATCTGCCTGTTCGGCTATTTTCTTCTTTTGCTGTTGCACGATCAATTCCAGCTCTTGCTTCTCGGATGATGTCCTGGACTGCAGATTCTTCAGTTCCAGGTAAAGACTCTCCGCCTTGTCCAATGCTTCGGAGAGCTGCAAGTCTTTTTTCGATAGCTGCATCTGCATCTCTTCGAGTTGGCTCATCAACTGCTCTTGTAGCTCTAAGTCGTTGTAATCGCTCATGTAGTGCCCCCTTTGCCTTTTCTCTCAGTTCTTCCAATTGTTTGACCAAGGTCTCTTTCAGTTCCGACAATTTATCGAATTGCAGAGACAGCAAATTATACTTTCGAATGTTCCGATTCGTCTCACAGCGTGAGGATATGACACCTTTTTGCTCCATTTTCCTTGCTACATATCCTTCATGAATGGTCGGGATCTGCTCTTTTCCCTGTCTTTCATAGCTTCGGTGATCGATCTGCAGATCAGGTTCAAGGTATTGATTACAATATTGCGCCCAACGCATTCTCCATTCTTCCACCTTTTCTGTTTTATTCCAGTCGTTAGCCTCCACGGTTACTCTTTGCCACATTTTTCTGCCTTTTGCTCCGATTTTTTGTAAGCCTGTTTCAGAATCAATGATTGGAATTTTTTGGCCGGATTCGTCTAATTTATATCCCTTTTTCTCTTTCTGTCCCCATGTCCCATTTTTGGTGATTGGTCTTGTTGTTCCCAAAATATGTGCATGATGGTTTCCTTGTTTCCAATGGATATTTGCATCGACACACATGCCCTCATCCGCAAGACTCTGTGCAAATTCATGCACTAACTTCTTACTTTGTTCCAGATCAAGTTCATTGGGAAGAGCAACCTCCCATTCTCTGGCAAGCCTTGCATTACTTTGTGATTCCACTTTATGGACAGCATTCCAAAGTGTCTCTCGATTTTGATAGGACTCTGGCGCATATTTGCACAAGATTACTTCGGAAAATACGACTCCATTCTTTTTTCGATAGTCATGGATGATTCCTGTTTCCATATCTTCTAATTTATCAGCAGATCGATAAGCAGAGCTTGCAACTGCTGACTGTCCTTTTCCACGGCTGATGTTTTTTATAGAACAATGATAAATTGCCACGATTGCAAATCTCCTTTCGTATCCTACTGATTTTAAATGGGGTTGAGGGGCGAAGCCCTCACGCGATTACAGATATACTCACTTGTGAGTGTGTCTGTAAGTGCGCCCTTAACAAGTTAAGGGATTATTGAAATGTAGTTTATCACAATTTTGATTTTGTATCAAGAATATGTTAGACTATATAAAAAGGAGAGTGATTTATAATGTCAGAAATAAGATCA
>DXLM01000157.1 GCA_019414725.1 Bacteroides sp. | reverse complement strand
CTGAGGTTGCAGTTTACCGACGCCACTGATTTGTGTCGCTTCTATAGAAACACCCCTTGTCGCTACCGCACCAACCGGATCTATTTTATAAATAGATGGATATCCTTCTGTTGTCGTTACAGCCATATAGGCATATCCATTCTCCACATACGGAGTATTGCCAAAGCCGGAGATCAAATCGGCAGAAGGCAAACCGGTTACATAAGTCAGTTTTCCGGTTTCTCCTTTATATATCGCTAACTGATTAGCAGTGAAACCAGTTTCAGTCAAGGGACGATCATACATCAACAACAAGAAATAATCTCCCGTAATATGCCAACAACGAATGAAAGATTTACCTCCGGTCTGCGCTTCAATACTATAATAATAATCAGGATCAAACTCTTCTGTTCCAACCTTTATACGTACTACTCCGGCATCCAAGGTAGTCTGCTGGCGCTTATCCTTCATGGTCTTCGCATAGCTAGGAGAAAATACATAAATATCACCATTATCTGCCGCCCAAATCGTTTGATAATACTGTGATTTAAAACGCCCGCAAGCATAACTGATCTTATCTGTTTCTATGATTTTTTTATTTGTCAGCGTTTCATCATCAAAAATAGCCACCCAACATTTATTGGGATATTGCGTCCATTGCAATTCACCTTTTTTATAACTGCTGCTATTGGAACCACCGTCTTCTGTCTTTACCAAATCATTATTGCCGGGAAGTATCCATTTTCCCCCGTCAGTGGCCGAACCATATTGACTTAACCCCATTGGAATAGCAGCACTATACAGTTTATTATTTCGTTCCAAGATGCCGGCCAAGGTTACATATTCTCCATTTCCCAAGAAGTTTTCGGACATATAAGCCTTATTTTGAGTATCATTCGTGGTAAATGTTTCAACAGATACGTCCAAATAAGAAAGCAAAAACATTTTTGGTAAATATCCATTCTCATCAGCATACGCAGTGGGTCCGTCACCGGTAGACGAGGTCATGATATATTTATCATAAATACCGTAAGTAGTAAATCTCTTTACGGCAAACTCCCCCGGACGAGCCTTTACTTCATTATTTGAATCCATGATATAAGAACGGGTCGTACCTGCATTTCCTTGATTATAAGTCAGTGCATAAAGATATTGATTCTTGTAAAACACCCATTGAGTTGCGCCATCATTCACAAGACCATTGTTCACTGTAGAAACAGTGCCTTTATCCAACGTTTCAGAAGTAAGCAGCACATTCGTTGTATTTCCAGACGCTGTGACCGACGATGCAATAACATACTCACCTTTAGCCTCGGTACCCGAACCGTAGTCCGGCTCATTATCCGTACATGCGCTCAACGCCATTCCTGCCATGGCAGTAGCAATAAATCCGTTCAATAAGAAATCTTTCTTCATTTTTATTCTTCCTGTTAATTTAAAATTCAATTAATTATAAACTCCTTTTTTCTAATCCTTCAGCAGCTACTAGATAACTCCTAATTATACCGCTGACGCTCCAATTCTGTGCCAGCAACCAGCCATTCAGTGACAGTAATTCGTGGATCAGTGGCAGTGATCGACTAATCAGCATCACTGATTAATAGACAAAGCAGGCTGAAGGGAGGCATGTTCTTATAAAAACCGTCACAAGTTCTTTTTTAATCGCCGAAACAAACACGCAGCTTGCCATAAAAAGCCCGACCTGCCTTCTGAAGACTAAAATTATCATACAGTTTCTCGTCTGTGAAGTTACGGCATTCCAATGATACGTTATACCGCCCTTTTTGCAAACTATAAGAAAGAGAGAGATTGTGTGAGAATTGATTCGGTACCACATAGTCCCCCTTATTCGAGCCTATTCGGGAAGAATAATAAGTAAAGCTATGCAGATATTGATTATCATAAGACACGGTCAACAGATTGCCTTTCTTTCCTAAATCCCGCCAATAAAAAGTAACATCCGAATCAGCAAACATATAGGGCAG
>DXLM01000156.1 GCA_019414725.1 Bacteroides sp. | reverse complement strand
CGAACAAACCGGAGAATAGAAATTCATTCATTTTCCTGTTTATTCGTTCAACCAATAGTACATATATCCTAATCAGAGTAGCGACAAGGCTAGAAACTAGAGTGCGGCGGTTGGTTATACGCTACATTCTGCCAAGCTATCGCCAACCTGTACTGACGGTCATTCATCCATGTGGCACGTCTGTCCACAGCCGGTATGGTAGTAGAATAAATACGTAATTCCGTCTGGTCTTCGGAAGGCCAAATGACCTCTTCTCGCCAATCTCCTAAAATATCACCCGACAAACACGGATTACCTTTTGTTCCATTATTGGAAACAACTCCCTCGGCTTTCAATAATAAATCTGTACTTTCCGCATTCCAATTCCATTTACTGATGGAAACATGATCCAGTAATTCCGCTAAGGGATCAGCGTCCCAATAAATGGTAAAATTACAGGAGTCAGGCTTTCTATTACTGATTATTTCTCCGGTATCCCCTCTTCTCAAACCTCCTATATTGCACCAACACTCTGCTCCATCATAACGCGGATCAATATCAGCAGCTACTCCACGACCGGCATCTTGTCCCAAACCATCCTGCCAGATAATTTCTCCGGTCGCTCCATCAAACATAGCTACGGCAGGAGTACACTTTACAATTTCATTATCGCCTTCATTTTCATGCACGCCAAAAACCTGCATACCTTGACGGGAAGGAATAAAACGTCCGGCATGTAAAGCATCCCCGTGACGCAAGCCCGTAGTAAACAGTCCTTTACCATCATGGTCTACAGTCATAGCCCCCACACAGATTTCATCACAACCATCACCATCAAAATCCGCTACGGTCACACTATGATTTCCCATGCCCGAATAGGCCTCCCACCCCGGTGCCGCACTATCAAAAGTCCATGTATGTTTCAATGCCCCGTTTGTAAAAGTCCATGCAGCCACCACCGTCCGTCCGTACCATCCTCTTACCATGATAGGTGAAGGCGTTTTTCCATCCAGAAAAGCTACTCCAGCTGTAAAACGGTCTGAACGACCACCAGTATTATCATTACCACAATTGCCACCGACACCTCCCCAACCATCCAAGGGATAACGGGTTGGAATATATTCTTTCGAATCCAGTTCTTTTCCGGTACGTCCCTCAAAAACCGTGAGGTATTCCGGGCCATTTACTATCTTACCATACGTAGGACTTTTTTTATCCCATGTCCTCCAGTCGGCTTGGGCATCTCCTATCCGATGTCCCAGCCCATCGACAGTACCATCTCCTGTCTTACAACAGATTTCCGCACATCCATCTCCATCAAAATCAAAAACCAAGAAATTAGTAGTGGCTGCTCCGGAACGTACATTCGGTCCCAAATCAATACGCCACAATCTTCTTCCATCCATTTTATATGCGTCCAAATAGGTATTACCGGTAAAGCCACGTTGTGGCGGTCGCTTTGAATTAGAAGAAGACCATTTTAAAATAATCTCATACTCTCCATCACCATCCAGATCACCTACACTACAATCATTAGCTGTATAAGTGAATGATTCACCTGCTATTTCTCCGTCCTCCGGTTTACAAACAGGAATACTTAAATAAGGATTCCGTTTCTCTCCCTTCAAACGGGTCCAGGTAGCGACTTCCCCGGTAGTTGCTTTTAAAGTCCAACGATTATCCACCGTATAATCAACCGTACGGTCTAAAAAATCGGAAGTCCGATCTATCGGTTCTTTATTTAATTTTACCTCCGCACCTCCACCGGAACTACGGTATAAATCAAATTGTAATCCGGCTGCATCCTCCAAGGTCATGCGCCAGCTAAAATACATTCCTTCCTCTGTAGGAATTCCAATCAATCCTCTTGAAAGCTTTTCTCCACTATAAGGTTGGGAGAAAGCGAATATGCTTCCGACAAGCAGAAGCATATTCATCATAACCCAATGTTTCATCTAACAATTTATAAAACCTTAATACAAGCGGGGAGTTTCCCCGCCTATCTACTTAAAAAAGAAACTCCTGTCTATCAATCTTTACCTCTAAAAAATATCCACATCTCTATTGCCACAAATTCTCTTTAAACTCAATTTCAACAATGCGTAACTCGTGATTGGTTTTATCGCCATTTTTTGCCTTAAACAAATCCAACTCACCCGCAGCAGGGGCAGCAA
>DXLM01000155.1 GCA_019414725.1 Bacteroides sp. | reverse complement strand
GATGATATGGGACTAGGAGAACAGGTTATTTTATCCGATAAAGAAAGCAAAGGAGGTTACTATGAGTAATACAATTAATGTGAACTATATGACACGGGCTTACAATCAGTACCAGCAGAAAAATGCGGCTAAAGATCAGGAGAAGGAAGATACAAGGTTTGCGGATAGTGTAAGAGAAAAGAGCGAAGCTAGCGGAAGTATAGTGGGCAATTCAAAAATAGGTTCTGTGTCTGCTAAAGATATGACGATGGTGGAATACAAGCAGTACATTTACAATAAAATATCCCAAATTCCAATGCATCCCACAAGGGCAGGCGAGTCAATATCTGTCACCATTTCAGAGGCGGGTTTTGAAGCGATGAAGAACGATCCAGAGTATGAAGCATGGGTATTAAATGATTTGCAGGTGGGTTGGTCACAACCGGATAAATGGTCCGGTATATGTGGAGGAGCGTTTTCTACAATATATTATGGAGCATCAAAAGAAGAATGTCATGCTGAGATGTGGAGTGCCGGTTATAACAATGGGAATGGTGGGAAGATTTTTAATGATAAGTCAAAAAATAGTTTTTGGGAGCGCAGAATAGAAAATAAAAAGAGAATAGAAAATCAGGTAAAGAAACAACAGGAAAAAAAGCGGATTCAGAAAAAACAAGCGGAAAGAACAGCTTATGAAGAATATGCGCAAAATAAAAGGTTATCCGCTCAGGATGCCAGAACTCGATTGGTGGCTGAGAGTAGTTCGTCTGCTAAGACTGTCACAATAAGTCAGGCAGTAGCTTCTTATGAGGCAAATTTTACAATGGCAGTAAGCGTATCGAACAAAACCCAATAGCCTGCAAATAAAAAATCAAGGCTAAATAGAAAGGAGAGATGCAGTATGGGAATTAATGGAGTATCATCGTATGCCAATACATACACATACGGAAATGTAAAAAATGAAAATGTAAAGCCATCAAAGAATAGTGAAAAGAATTATTATGCAGGATACACTATGAATTCAGCCAATAAGTTTAAAAATGTATCAGACTATTCAAAATATTTGACTAACAAGTATAAATGTTTGACTCCATGCAAAAATGCTTCTGTATTGATTGACGGAAGTGTAATGCGAAAGGCATGTGGAGATGAAAAAACTGCGAAATGGCTTGAGGAAAATTTAGCAATTATGCCAGATGTTATACGAAATGCACAGAAGGCGGCAATAAGTCATGGTAGTAAACTGATATCAGTGGAGTTTAAGTTTACGAATAATGGAACCGAAATGACAACCTGTGGCATTTTTGGAGAGACTGGTACGGATTCAGAAATTGACAAATGGCTGGAGAGAATGAAAGAGGATAAAGAAAAAGAAGATAAAAAAACAGAAAATATGATTGCTATAGAAGCGACAACTAAAAATAAGGTAGGTTTTGATACATATGCATAGTATCAATTTCTATAATTTTGAAGAAAGAAAAGATTACAAACAAGGTATTGAAGGTAGTGGAGAGAATTGCCCGGAATGAAGTGGAAAAAACAGTTCTTGGCAGGACGGCAGAGTGTTCAGCGATTTATCACCAGCCGAAAAGACCGAAGAAAAGGGAAAACTAGGTCAGAATAATGAAATATTTTGTGGAGTGTTGCGGTTGTGATTATCGTAATGGCAAAACAAAAGGAGTTAATATGGGATTAGGCGTTGAAAATTCAGTTAAATCCGGGCGGGAATCTGACCTATCAGTATTACGCAAGTGATATCCGGAAAATTTTAGCATATAACCGGACACAGCACAAAGATATTATGTCTGAGTTGAATGTACAGTTTGTTATAGCAGACGGTACAATTCAGATAAACTGATTGGAGGAATAGAAGTATGCACATTGGTTTTGGTCAGAATACCGTATCTTCATTGTACGGTCATCAAAAAGGCGATCATATGAAAACTATAGAGCTTTCTCATAAAAAGCATAAGGCAAATGAATCGCAAGAAAAAATGACCGTAACATCCAGCAAGGACGTATGCCGGAGGATAGGGCATTCAGATGAAGCCGATGGGGAAAATCAGGAAAACGCATATATACATGATAGGTTTGCCTTAGACGCTGGTTACGTAAATTATATTAGAGAAACAGTGCCTAAAACTACTTGGTCAAAGGATTATCTTCAAGAATTATGGGATGAAGAGACTAAATATTTAAAGAGTATCCGTGAAAGTAAAAATGGATATGGTTTCGATGATATTGGAATGGGAGCTGCATATGCCTATTCTACTATGTATCAAAAAATTGTAGAAGGATATAGGAATGGAACAAGAGAAGTGTATGTATGCGAT
>DXLM01000154.1 GCA_019414725.1 Bacteroides sp. | reverse complement strand
CTTACAGGATAAGCTGACCTGCTTTTGACACACTTGTTTTCATGAACAAAAGTTAGATAGTGTAAAATAAACTGTGTCACGCATTATTTCCTATTAGAAAACTTATCGGTCGGGGAACGGCCAGCGCCAAGGGGCGGGACCACCCGTCCCGACGAGTGTAAAATTACAATAATTTAAATTGTTCTCCAAACTTTATGGCCAGTTGCAGTGAGATTGTAGCCCAATTGGCAAGTGGCATAGTCCACTTCTTCCGTATATTACGGTATGCAAGATAAACCAGTTTCTCAAGGGCTGTATCCGACGGGAACACGCCCTTGTTTTTTGTTACCTTACGAATCTGACGGTGATACCCTTCAACAGTATTTGTTGTATATATAAGCTTACGGATAGCCGGAGTGTACTGGAAATATTCGGACAGCTTATCCCAATTCTCCTGCCAGGACCTGATTACAACAGGATACTGTTCGCCCCATTTCTCTTCCAGCTTAAGAAGTTCATTTTCTGCCGATTCTTTATTTACAGCCTGATAAACGCATTTCAAATCCTTCAGGAATTCCTTTTGATTTTTGGAGCCTACATATTTGATGGAATTACGAATCTGATGTACAACACAAAGCTGTATGGCTGTATTGGGATAAACACTTTGGATTGCTTCAGGAAAACCTTTCAAGCCGTCTATACAGGCAATAAGAATATCTTCGACTCCACGGTTCTGGAGATCTGTCAGAACACTGAGCCAGAAGTTTGCTCCCTCATTTCTTGATATATACATTCCGAGTAGCTCCTTATGTCCTTCCCGGTCAATACCCAACACATTATAGATTGCACGTGTAACAGCACAACCACGTTCATCCGTTACCTTATAATGGATGGCATCCATCCAGACTATAGGATAGACAGAATCAAGCATACGTGATTTCCATGCCTTTATTTCCGGAAGTACACGATCTGTAATGGCGCTGATTGTATCTGCCGATATACGATTACCAAGGTTCTCTTCCATCCAATCACTAATCTCACGTGTGCTGTTACCAAGAGCATACAGGCCGATTATACGGTCAGCAACACCTTCTGCCAGAATGGTCTCACGCTTCTTAATAAATTGTGGATCAAAACTTGAATTACGGTCACGAGGAGTGGATACGGTTACCTCACCTAATGGTGTCTGGACCTGCTTTTGCATTTTCCCGTTACGGCGGTTACCCATTTGACGTTCTTCTTCTGTAAGATGTGCATCCATCTCACCCTCTAGAGCTGCATTCAGGATACTTTCCAATAAAGGGGCGAAAGCACCGTCTTTACCTAACAAGGGCTTACCTGCTCTTAGCTGCTCAATTGCCTTGTTCTTGATACTCTCAAAATCAAATTCTTCTTTCATACAAAAAAAACGTGTTAGCAAAGTTAATATTTTACTCTTTGCTGACACAGTTTTATTTACATCCTCTATAAGTTCAGCCGTTTTTTGACGCTCGCCTTCTGTCTGGCAATTCGCCAATATCTCATTACGCTTTTCGGTAGATATGATAAACGCATCGTTATACCCAGTAAGGACTCCACGATAAATGTTTATATCCCAATCTTTGAGTGGTGTACCAATAGATTCATCTTATGCCTGATACATTGTTCAATTGGCGACAATATTACCCAGCTGTTACTATCGGAGAAATCGCAAATGGTATGCTCTTGCTGCACGAAATCGCTCCTTATACTTCTACCATAAAAGTCTTAATAAATCGAGCGAGCGTATTTCTATCCACTTTACAAATTTTAGCGATTTTGCGTTGTGAAACTTCAGCTTTCAATAGTTCTTGTATGAGAATTCTCTTATCGTGGAGTTTGTACTTTTCTGGAGCAGTCTTTTTCCCTTTAGGACGTCCTAATATTACTCCTTCTATTTTCTTTCGTGCTAAGGCTTCTTTTGTTCGTTGGCTAATAAGGTTACGTTCAATCTCTGCTGACAGTCCAAAAGCAAAAGCCAACACTTTACTTTGAATGTCCTCTCCTAACTTATAGTTGTCTTTGATAGTCCAAACCCTACATTCCTTGCTCATGCAAATATTCAGAATTTCCATTATCATAAAGAGATTACGACCCAATCTGGACAATTCAGCGCAGATAATTAAATCATCTTTCTGTACCTTATTGAGCAATTTTCCGAGTTCACGTTTGTTGTAGGCTTTTGTTCCACTAATGGTTTCCTCTATCCAACCATCAATTTTTATGTTTTGATTGTCGCAGAAATTCTTGATTTCAAAACGTTGGTTTTCTACTGTCTGCTTATCACTGCTTACTCTAATGTATCCGTATATCATATGTCTAATTATAAATGTTTATAGATATATAATATGGATAGTTTTTCTATAGAAACCTAAGAGAGCGTTGATTTTACATTTAATTCTTTGCCATTTCGTTTTTAATGAACTTTCAATTTCCATT
>DXLM01000153.1 GCA_019414725.1 Bacteroides sp. | reverse complement strand
TTCTATTGTTTAACTTTTAATTTTTCGGTAAAAATTTACCGAAGTATTGATTATTGTCATGCTCCCTTTAATAAACATATGCATCTATTTTTCAATAATTAAATCCGGTGCTTTAAAACAAAAGATTAGCAAGCGAGATTTTTTGCATTTATATGTTAGAGGAAGACTGATACAGCATATTATTCAATCAAATGAATAGCAATCACTTTAATAGACATATTCCGTTTGATGAAGTCTTATAAAATTAGATATTATAGTTCATAACAATTCAAAATCAGACACATATGAAAGAGCAAGACAATAAGAATTTGGAGATAAAAACTCCCAAAAGACAGCAAATGACATCAGGAGCCATATTGGAAATTCCTATCAATAATGAGTATTATACTTATGCACAAATACTTTATAAAAGTCAATGTGCATTCTTTGATTTTAAGAGTCTGTCCCCAATTAAAGATATAACTATATTGGCGGATTTGCCTGTTCTATTCATCACAAACATATACAAAGAGGTGGTGACTAAAGGAGTATGGCAAAAAGTGGGGAAACTCCCTATCAGGGATGAATTCAAGAATCCCCCTATGCAGTATATATATCATGATTATTCTGGAAAGTTTGAATGTTATAACCCTATGACGGGTGAAATTTTTCCCATTGAAAAAGAACAAGCAGTCGGATTAGAAAGGGCAGCCGTATGGGATGCTCACCACATTGTTGATCGGATTTACGATCACTATAATGGAACTCCATGCAAGTGGTTGAAACAGCACTATGAGTTATTTAAAGAAGAAAGCTAATTCGGTGCAGGTGATTTTGATATTCCACAACATTTAAATAAAAAAGTTTTTTATGGAAAGAGTCTCTCATGCAATCAATAGGGTGATATTTGGGTTGTTTCTTTTATTGGCGATAGTTCTTTCCCTTGCAAATTGGGGAATAATACTGTTCTCAATAGTTGACACAGTAATTATACATTCAGCTAAGGCCATCTTAGTTTACAAGATATGGGCTGCGTTAGCAATATCCGCAGTCATATTGTCTCACGCTTTTTTTTATCAAATAATGTATGATCCAACTATTAGTAGTCGAATTCTGTCATGGGTTAATCAACATTCCACCGTATTAGCAGTTTGGCTATCATTGGGATATATCAATACATACTTGGTAGATTTGTTTTATATTAAAGAGAAATATACACAGTATGAATTATTGCAATATAGGATTAATGTAACGAGTTCTACTATTGCCATGTTTCCTATATTAAATATAGTAATATATCATTCAATTATTAAAAAAATGCGCAAAAATGCGCAGCTGCTTTCTACTAAGGGATTAATTATCTTATACTTAAAAGGGCAGCTGATAACATATCTAATTCGGGTAAAGCAAAAAGAAATAAATTAGATAACCAACTGTCAAATTGCATATTTTTAGCACGACAGCCCCACTTATTAAAAGAGTGAGACTGTCGTGTTAAAAAGCAAAAGGTTATACAACACACCATAGGCTGCAGAGCCTGACGGTCAACGCAGGCGGCAAGTCCATCATGGACAATGGCTATACCTACGATGCCGTAAGCAACGTGCTCAGCGTTGCCAACAAGGCCGCACTTCCCGAAAGCGGAAAGGCGGGCGGACAGATGGCGCATGCCTATACGTATGACGCACTCTACCGTCTGGCAAGTGCTACGGGAACCTATGCCGGAGCGGACAGCAAGACCGCTTCCTACCGGCTGGAGATGGGCTACGACAACATGCACCGCATCGTGTCGAAGAAGCAGCATCTCACACAGCAGGGCGTACAGTTCGACGGTACGCTCCATGTGGGCTATGACCTGGCCTATACCTACGGCAAGACTGAGGGCAGGAAGTTCCAGCTCGCCGAAGTGAAGGATGCGAACTACCGCACGGAAGAGAATCCGGACTCCGTGACCAAGGTGGACAACAACCATACCTATACTTACGATGCCAACGGCAATCTGGTCTATGTCAATACAGGCCGCATCAAGCAGGACGGCGCGTTGGATTCCACCGCAGCCGAGCGCAAGCTCCGCTGGGACGAGGAGAACCGCCTGACAGCATCCGATGACAACGGCTTCGTGACCAACTACTGGTATGATGCCGACGGTGAACGCACGATGAAGACCTCCGGTGAGGGTGAACAGCTCTACGTGAACTCCGAGTTCGCGGGCGGACGCACCAACACGGCGAAGTTCTCGCTCTACGTCAGTCCTTATCTGGTGGCCAACCAGGGCGGACGCTACACCAAGCACATCTATATCGGCTCGCAGCGCATCGTTTCCAAGATTGGCGACTTCGCCTCCTACGGTTCCGACCCGAGACGCATCCAGTATGCCGGCAGTGAAACGGACGGACTTTCTGTTAATTATAAACCACGGCTCTTTCATTTAAGCTTAGATAAAGGCACATAATTCCCCCACCCACTTCT
>DXLM01000152.1 GCA_019414725.1 Bacteroides sp. | reverse complement strand
GGGATAATGTATTATAGTGGAAATTATGAAATTTCCTTTATCCAATAGGGTAATTATCTTGAATAAGATATATGAAATTTTACACGCAAGAAGATGTATCCCCTTGCGATGTATTAACTATAGAAATGTATTTTACTGTCGTGTCAAAAGATCATTATACTCGATTTCAACATAATCATTCGATATTTTGATCTTCTTGATATATTCACGTACAGTCTTTTGTCTTTCATTGAAAGACATGAACTCCCAGCTGTCAGCAACACTTTTGAATGCTTTCGCTCTTGCTGCCATATCTTTAGCTCTTGTGTTCTTTAAGGTGTACTGTTCAATCTGTGTATTCAGATTTTCCAGTTCCTTGTTAATCTCACCAATCGTCTCCAACAGGACATTGTTATTGGTATCAGATGCATATAAATTATACAAAGATTTCAGCTTTCCTTCAAGAACTGTTTTTCTCTGGTTCATAGCTTCAAATCCCTTTTGATTTTGCTGTTCTGATTTTCCCTCAATTATTTCATATTCTTTTGATAATTTCAGCATATCATTAACAACAACTTCTTCAACTTCAGCTGCATCTAACTTTCCATTCTGACAATTAGGATTCTTAACCAGGTGCGGCTTGCTATGATCTAGTGAATAACAATAAATCATCACTCTTCCGCCACTCCATTTTTGATAACGCATCTTCGCACCACATAATCCACAATATATTAAACCTGTTAGTAAATACTGTGATTTATGAGAAGTTGCTCTTGTTCTTGTTTTTCGCAATTCCTGAACTTCATCGAATAATTTTTTATCAACTATCGGTTCGTGAAGACCATCAACGATTTCCTTATTATATTTAAGCTTTCCAATGTATGTCACCCTGGATAACATATCGGACACTTGCTTGTCTCCTTTTAAATCAAACATCTTTGCCAGTGCATACGTGGAATAACCTTCCTTATACAATGCAAAAATCTTTCTGACTGTTTCTGCATCTTTATTTGGTACAAGAACATCATCGCCATTATTATAATCATAACCAAACGGTGGTTTCGTACCACGCCATTTTCCAGTTTTGATTCTCTCTGTAATTCCCATCTGTGTACGTTCACGAATATTTTCTCGTTCATACTGAGCAAATACAGATAAAATACCTACCATAGCTTTTCCATATGGTGTTGTTGTATCAAAATTTTCATTTAATGAAATGAATCCAACACCATTTGCTTCAAACACATCTTCCAGAAGATAAATCGTATCTTTCTGACTTCTGGACAAACGGTCAAGTTTAACAACTACAACAGATTCAACTTTGCCTTCTTGAATTTCTTTAATAAGACGTTTCATCTCCGGTCGGTTCAGATTACTTCCCGAATAACCACCGTCAATGTACAGATCATAATTATCAATCTCCTGGTAATTACAATACTTTTCAAGTTTCTCTGTCTGAGCACCTACTGAATATCCTTCTTCAAACTGAACATTTGTAGAAACTCTGATATATAATCCTGTTTTTTTATTATTTGAGGTATTCTTTCCGATTCTTATGTTTCTCACCTCTCTCTTTCCTCCTCTCAAGTACAATATACCATCCTTCAGAAATAATTTCAACCTATTTTATACTTTAATGTAAGTTATATGAAATTTCTTTTTCAGATGCATCGACTTTAATATTATCAACTGCTCCCATCTCTTTATTCATCTGATATAATATCTGACGAACCACTGGGGAATCCAATCTGAATCTTTCTAAATCTTTATCTTCGATTACATTACCATTTGCGTCATATCTTCTTACAATTTTTAATGCCATCGCAATCCCTCCCTTTATAAATCATATTCAATCGTCTCTAAAAAATCACAAGAACCGCTCGTCCTGTATTGTCATTCTTTTATGTTATCAACATTTAACGACGTCATTTTCTGATGAATTGTCGAAAGCGGAAATATCAGTTCCCTCTTTCGTTCATTCCCATCTGAATCCGTACTGCTTTCAGTACCCGATCCAGGCTCCACTTGTTCACTCTTCCGCATTTCTCAATAATACATTTCGTAGAAATGCTCATAACCTGTTCAGCCAGTGCCAAACTTCCTTTTCGTATTCCCGTCATATCATATTTACTGATAAATACATGTGTTGGCAAATACCGTTTCTTATATATTCTTGATGTCAGCGGAACTACCGTTATGACTGAACTGTATGTATTGGCTTTATTATTGCTCACTACGATCACCGGTCTTACACCACCCTGAACAGATGTTGTAGGAAACATACCGAGATCTGCCCATAAAATATCTCCTCTGCGGATTGTCATTTGTCCTCTCTCCAATCTATTATTTCTATTTGTAAAGCATCCATAGCGCTATATTGGCTCCACAGGAATACGGCAGAGTTTCTTTCCCATAAGGAAAGCTCTGCCGCATAACCTCTATAGCCAATTTGATTATTAAACAGTGCTCGC
>DXLM01000151.1 GCA_019414725.1 Bacteroides sp. | reverse complement strand
ATTTATAGAAAAAGCTCATAATATTCCTTTCTTTAGAAAAGAATTGTTGGACCAACTAGATAAAACAATTCCCATTGATTATAAATTAAGAATCACAGATTTTATCTGACTTTTACTCTATATATGTGAAATAGAATCGTTAATTTATGAGATTGGGTAGATGAACGATTTTGAGGATGCGTCATAATGTAATATTTATGATTCATTCTCTTCTTATAGTGAGAAGGAAGAGATATTTTTTATTTGAAGGATATGAAAAACCATTGCAGCATATATATAAAATAAATCAACTAATTTATACTTGAATTATTGCGAATTAGTTGGCTTTTGTGTATGTTTAGATCTTCCCCGCAAATAAGGTTTGGCTGCCAAAGCGAGGGAAATATTCAAACTAAGATATGGTTAAAATACGAAATATTTTCGAGATCTACCTTACTTTGGGCTTTACAGAATTTGATTTTTTTTTCAAAATATCGCAAGATTTTTGATGAGAGTAAACTTGACAAGGTTCATTCTGTGTTTCCGTTTGAGCGTATAGCAAAAGAAGCGGGTCTGTCAGAGTAGAGTCTAGGTTAGAAGAACATTTTCAGTCTTTTTGCTAGGATTGCTCTTATGGCATTGAACCTACATTGGCTTTTCCGACAGGCAGCTGGTGGCACATCTTAACGGCAACATACTCTATCAGGTCTTCTGTGGAGTCATGGTAAATCCGTCCAGTTCTATAACCAATTACAAGATAGTCAGTGCTATTCGTAATGAAATGATAGAAGCTTATGGGCATTAGGGCGTGACAAATAATCCTTTATAACAAATGTTTAACGAGGATGAATTGACAGTTTATGATAAGACATTTCAAACAATAGGTGTTTTAGATAAAGAAGAACAAAAAAAGATACTGGAATTCTTCTATACATTAGGTGTTATTACGTTTAATCTTTAATTTGATGATTTATGAGTAAGAAAAAAAAGTAAAGAGAAAGTAGTAGAGTATTCCAAATTGGAGCATAAAGTTGCTGCTGTCTGGACACGAGTCTCAACGGGGAAACAAGCGGACAACAACGGTAGTTTAGAGTCGCAAAAAAGAATTTGTGATGAATATGCTGCTAGTAAAGGTATCCGCATAAAAGAATATTTTGGGGATACTAATGAGAGCGCACAGACTGAGGGGAAACTATATCATAATATGATTGAAAAAGTGGCTAAAGATAAGGAAATTAATGTAATATTAGTTGCTTCTTATGACCGTTTTATTCGTACAGGTCCAGAGGGCATAATGACAAAAGCGTATTTAAAAGCAAAAGGTATTTATGTTGTTTCAGCAACGCAAGCAATTGACCCAGATAGTGCAGCTGGCACATTCATGGAAAACATGATTTTTCTTTTTAACCAATTTGGAAATAGTTTGAGAAGAGATAAAGCTGTTGTTAGTATGACTGATTGTCAAAGAAAAGGTAACTGGTATTCCAAACCACCATTAGGGTATGATAAGGTAAAGATTGACAAAGACCATATTCTTACAGTAAATGAAACGGGCAAAATATTGCGTGATGCTTTTATTTGGAAAGCAACAGAGGGGATTGGAGATATAGAAAAAGTTCAGCGGTTAAAGGGGTTGGGGTTATCCAAAATTCTTCATAATCCGTTTTATTGTGGGTATATACAACATAGTTTGTTGGGGGATGAAGTTATAAAAGGTAATCAAGAGATATTAATTGATGAGGCTATGTTTAATAAAGTGAATGGTATATCGAATGCAGGATATGAACACAAAGAAATTACTGAACCATTTCCATTGAAAAGGCATATCATCTGTTCAGACTGTGGCGGCTATTTAACTGGATACACAGTGAAAGCACGTGGACGGGATTATTATAAATGTAATAAGAAAGGGTGTAAAGGTAATCATAGCATAGTACAGAGAAACTGCATCAGAAGTATATCAATCGTTTTAAGAAAGGTTTTTGAAAAATACAAAGTAAAGGTGAAATAAAGAAAGTCCTTTTAAAACGGAAAACAGAGTGTGAAAATCGAATTAATACAGTCAAAGTTCGGTTTGGGAGAAATTAATAGTGAAATATATATGGCTATTATGAGCGAATTAAATTCGAGATTAGCAGAAATCAGACGAGAGCTTGAAGATGCAGGGAAAAATTTATCGAACATGATGAAATATATCAATCAAACGATTGAAATGTTTTGTAAATTAGGTTTGTGGAGTGATACTAATTTTTCTGGTTCAGTTGTAATTCTTGGGGGGATTAACTTTTGCTAATCTATACAAAAAGAACCTCTTATCTACTACTCCACGAAATGAAGCCCTAAATGCTTTAATTTTTGCATTAAAAGCTTCCGCAGCAGCATTTGTTCTTCTGTTTACAAAGTAGTTTAATATCCGTTCGTAATGATTCTCAATGGAATTTGCAACAGTGGTGAATGTATCATATCCAAACTCTTCAATTTCATTATACCAAAGTGCC
>DXLM01000150.1 GCA_019414725.1 Bacteroides sp. | reverse complement strand
GGTTTCGTCAACGGGAACATTTGTGTCTTGTAAAGACTATGATGATGACATTGACCAGATTAATCAGAAATTGGACGGTGTTGAAGCAACTGTCGCAGACCTTCAGAAGAAGATTGGTGATGGTGCTTTTGTAAAATCAATAACTCCTACTGCCGATGGTTTTACTGTGACAATGAGTGACGGTTCTTCTACTACTATTACTGGTATCAAAGGTGATAAGGGTGAAGCCGGTAAAGATGGTGCTGAATGGACAATCATTGATGGCTATTGGGCTTGCAACGGTGAAAAAACCACAGTAAAGGCTGAAGCTGTTGACGGTAAAGACGGTCAGAAAGAAGTTGAAAAGAGGGAAGATGGTTGGTATCTGTGGAATGGTACTGCATTTGAAAAAGTAACGGTTGATACTCCTGCTGTTGTAGGTGTACCTTACTATCAAGAAGATGCAACAGATCCTAATTATATTGTTATGCACATTTTCGATGCAAATGGAAAGAATGAACAGACTGTCCGTTTGCCGATGACTGAAGGTTTGGCTCAGATTGCTATGCTAAGTAATAAAGATTTGACTATCTACTATTCTATCGCTACTGCTGATAAAGCTCTTCAGGCATGGGAAGGTCCTAAAGGTGCTCCTGCTAAAGGTGATTATATGATCACTTATTCTGATGACTCTTTGATGGTCCAGGTTGCTCCTAACAACTATGATCTTTCTAAAACTGCATTGAAATTGGTTAATTCTAAGAATGAGGAAGCTCCTGTAACTTTAGGTGCTGCGGTTGCATACGAAGGTTTGTACACTAGAGCTGCTGTTTCAGCAAATGGCTTGTACCAAATTCCTTTCTCTATTGAAACAATTACTGATGAAATCGTAAAAGCATACAGTGAAGTAGATGGAAAACGTCCTGCTTTGGCACTGGTAGCAAGTGATAAAGTACGTTCTACTTATGAAACCTCATTGATTATAGAGAAACCTGAATCTATAGATTCTTGGTCTTTCTATATTAACAAGAAGAATACCCCCAATAACCGTATTGAACCAGGTAAGACTGGTACATTGAAAGTTAATGGAGAAAATGCGGATAAACTGTATGATGCTTTCTTGACTATGGATACTAAAACATATGCTAATGCCAAGGCAGACTCTATTAAATATGGTATTAAAACTGATGGTTTGACTATCTCTTGTAGTGCAAATGCTAAGTATTCTCTTCCGTTTGTTGTACATACACTGGATGTGACTGGTAAGATTATGAAAACTGAAGGCGTTTATGTTCAATTTAGTGAAGAAGCTGCTGAATCAACTATTACATTGGCAGAACAAGCTCATATTGCAACAGCTAAGGTTGAAGATCAGAAGTTGGTAGTAGATCTTGCTGCTTATTTCGATAAGATGTCTGAAGCTGACCGTATTCTTTGGAATGCTGATGCTAGAATGCTTCTTAATAATACCAATGTTTCGTTTGTTTATACAGATGAATCTACCGGTAAGGAAGAAACTGTCGATGTTGTATCTGGTTTGATTGCTGGGTTTACAAAACTGAAGAAAGATGGTAAGACGGAAGCTACTAATAATGCAGACATCGCAAAATTAGGAATCAACTTTGTTAATAACTATGGTGAAACTATGTTGGGCAATGGTGTGTATACTGCTAAGATTACCGTAGAGATCAATGGTGAAAATGGAACAAAAGAAACTCAGACTATTGTTATTCCGTTCACTATCGCTAACCCGACTACTGCTGAAATCACTAGTCAGTATACATTCGATCCAGCATTCTATGCAAATGGTGTTTTGACTGTAATTGATGGAACATCAATCGATTTGAGCACTATGATTTCTGTTAAGGACGGTGCTGCTATTGACTATACAGGCTTGAAGGCTGCTAAGGAATTGACTGTTAGCGGAACAGTCTTGACAATGGGTGCTGACGCTAAGGCTAATACAGCTTATGATGTGAAAGGCTTGAAAGTTACTTACTTGGGTGGTCGTTCATATGATATGCCAGCATTCAAGGTTAAGTTTGTGGATTCTAAGACTTATATTGCTGATATGGCAAAGGCAAGTTTCTCACTTGTTTCAGGTAATGCCGAAGATGCTAACAGCGATAAAGTATTCTATGCAGAAAAGGCTGATTCTAAAGCAGGAATTGTCAACTTCTATAAGGTAACTAATGCAGGAGGTAAATTTGTTGCTGATGATAAAGTGGTTATTGTAGGATTTGATGCATTGGTAGATGGTACTGACAAGACATTTGCTTCTGACTTGATTAATGTTGAAGTTTCTAAGAAGAATGATATTGTAGTTACAGCTCAGAAGAGAATCACAGTAGATACAAATGTCGTTGTTCCTGTTAAGTTGACTGTAACTAATGCAGATGGCACAAATGCAACTGTATACGCTTCATTCACAGTAACAGTAAAAGCATACCCGGTTCAGTAATCATTCACCTTGATGATTGATATTTGAAAAAGGTGACACTATCTCTTTCAAGCGGGGAAAGCATACGTATCCGGCAACGGGCGTTTCTTTCCCCGCTT
>DXLM01000015.1 GCA_019414725.1 Bacteroides sp. | reverse complement strand
GGCATCATCACCGCTGCTCCCAGACCGATGATATAGCTAAAAACTTGTTCCATAAAATGTCTTATTTAATAGTTACTTGTAATGGATGATTTACCTTACGGGCATATTCTTTTAGATATTGTTTCCAGGCATCCATTCCGGCTATTCCACCTTTGCTCCATCCACTTCCCCAATAATATGTATAAGTAGTTTCTGGAGTGTAGGTACTGATTCCCAAAACATGACCCAATGCTCCCGGATGAAGAGGTTTTTCAGTGTCCTGAAACCATTGTACAAATGTATTCTGAAGCGATTTTGTAAATACAGCTCCTAAATACATAACTCCGTTATTCTGACTGGTATTATTGGTTGAATCGGCATAAGCAATATATTGTTCCTCCTTACAGCATTCATATCCATCCGGATTTTCAGGATGGATTACAATACCTGAAACAACGGGGACATCCTGAGATAAGTTATGGTATGTTATTTCTGTATGGTTCAGATGAGAACCCTTGTCGAGAGTAATGATACGGGTTTCTATTACATTCGAATCATTTTTTACTATAAGAGGCGGATAAGTCAGCTTTACAGTAAAACGAAGAGGTCCGTTATCCAGAATATCATAATCCTTGTAACAATACGGATAAATGATGCAGGAATCAACCATTAAGGCAGCAGTTCCTCCTCCTAAAGTTGCGCCTACACTATAACAGTCCATACCATTACCATGATCAATGTGATAGGAGATAGCATTGGCTATACTGTCGGCTTCCTGTATTTTCCCCTCTTCCTTAAGTTGTTGTATGCGTTTTCGCATTATAGTATCAATATCCATTTTATAACGGTACTCTACTACCGGTTCAGATACAGATTTGGTAAAGACATCATATCCGAAAGCTCTTTCTCCATTTGCTTGCAGAGCCGGACCATAAGCACGGTAAGCAGCCTTATCATTTTCCCAGGCTATATCATCGAGGCGCTCCGGGTAATATTTCCCGCATGAAATGGTTGCGATACTATCAGGAATACCTTTGGTAACAGTATATTCAGCGTTTCCTTTACTCGCTACTGAGACCGGAAATATTAGTAAACTGTCATGTGTGACCTGATAGGGAACCTGCCCGTTTTCTACATCGAGCACAACAAACCGTTCATTGGCTTTTAGAGCCAATGCTTGCAATGACTGCATAGGCACTTCTATAAATTCATTATTCCGGTCCAAATCTATCGGATTACTGACCTGAATATGTATTGCCTGATTAAAAGAACATCCTGCCAGGTAAGATGCTGCCAGCAGGATGTTCATTGCTTTTGTAAGAATATTCATTTCAACAAATATTTTACTTTGATTTATTTAGGCTGCTTTCCGATATAAGCCAGAATACCACCGTCTACGTAAAGTACATGACCGTTTACGAAGTTTGAAGCATCCGAAGCAAGGAAAATAGCCGGACCCATCAGGTCTTCCGGATTTCCCCAGCGTGCAGCAGGAGTCTTGGCAACAATGAAAGCATCGAAAGGATGACGAGAACCGTCTGCCTGACGTTCACGCAAAGGAGCGGTCTGAGGAGTAGCGATATAACCCGGACCGATACCATTACACTGGATGTTGAATTCACCATATTCAGATGCGATGTTGCGGGTAAGCATCTTCAAGCCGCCTTTTGCTGCTGCATAAGCCGATACTGTTTCACGGCCAAGTTCACTCAGCATTGAACAGATGTTGATAATCTTTCCGTGACCTTTCTTGATCATGCTAGGAATAACAGCTTTTGATACGATGAACGGAGCATTCAAATCAACATCGATTACCTGACGGAATTCGGCTGCTGACATCTCACACATCGGAATACGCTTGATGATACCTGCATTGTTTACCAGAATATCGATAACACCTACTTCCTTTTCAATCTGGGCAACCAGAGCATTTACAGCTTCTTCGTTGGTTACATCACAAACATAACCACGAGCATCAATACCCAGTTCCTTATATGCTGCAAGACCTTTGTCTACCAGTTCCTGCTTGATGTCGTTGAATACAATTTTTGCACCAGCCTGTGCAAAACCTGTTGCAATTGCAAAACCGATACCGTAAGAAGCTCCTGTTACAAGAGCTACTTTACCTTCGAGTGAAAAATTAACCATAATATAAAAATCGTTTTTATTAGTTTGTTATATAATATGAATCCGTCATTGGCTCTTTCTTAACTTCGGATAAAAAATTAATAAATGTATAGAGTGCTAATTTTTTCTCTTTAGCTGTTTTGAGAAGAACCATCCAATTTAATTACTCTAACTTCTTTTCCGTAGGTTAGCTTATTCTTTTGAGTGGGATCACTTAACAGAACTTCTGGTCTATAAGTTGTAGTACCTTTTATCATTACTACACAAGGCACATCCGCTTCTACTTTTATTTGACCGTGCTGAAGCGTACCCGCTTCCCAAAATATAATTTGAAGAATATCTAACTGCTGATTGTATACAGCCTGAAGATTGGCTTCATTGCTGATAATAGGAACATTGGTGGGATTGTATGCGGTGAGAGAAGCAGGTGATGCAATTCCTGGTACTATGTAGTAGGCATACTTTTCTCCTTTTGGCTTCTTTCCGTGGCTTACATATAAATTTAAAACAGGCATGCTTACCAGCTGGTCGGATTGGTTGAAATTTATTTTCGACCATTTTCCTTGTTGCTGTTCGTTTTTTAAATGCATGGAAATGCTATCAGGGAAGAAATAACCTATTTTATTGTGCCATATCCATCCGCTGAATTCAGAGTCAAGACGACTGTTGGGAATCATTTTACCCATTTTCCCGGCGGTTGTTGCATATACGTCACCGACTAAATGACATTGATTGATGCTGGTGTTAATATCTTTATCTGTCTGGCTTTCAATTCCTGAGCCAAGACATACAATTTCATTGTCGAACATGAACCAACCTTTATTAGCCTTCATCCCATAATCATTCATTCCGTATGCCATTACTCCGTAAAGTCCGTCTGAAACTCCTCCTACAAATTCGGCAGTACCTGCTACTCCCCAGTCATTATGGTTTTCGACTTCACCTGCTGGGGTTGTAGTTCCTGGAATCTTATCCCATTCCCAAACGGGGAAAATATTATAATATTCATCACCGGTTACTCGTATATTGGTAGCTCCTTCACTGAGGTAAGTACCTAACAAGTTTTCACCGTTTCCGCTTTCTGATCGGCAAGTTCGGTTGGATACGGCACGTACGGAGAAATCAAAGCGTTTACGGTTATGAAGCATATAGTCCGACAGATAAAACATCTGATTATGATGTGTACGGCCAATGGTACCGTTGTTTTGGGAGAAGCGCTGGGAGGCCATATCATAATAATCAGCATGTGTCGGATCTATTTCCTTCATCTTATTGAAAAGAAAAGCATAATTGCCTGGATCAAGTGTTTTAGCACGACTGACACTTCTACCGCAGACACTGAAATCCATGTAGTGTGAACGGAATACATTCAAATAAGTGTTGCGGACAAATTCAGAAAATAATTTGATTTGTTCGTCACTTAAAGCAAAACGAGTACCAGTAAAAAGCCCAGCTGTTTTTGCAATGTTATCTACAAAGACACTTCCATAACCACCAATATATAATTGTGTCCCGTGTTGTTGGTAAGACATATCAGCACGAATTCCTTCTCCATCTGTGATGCATACTGGCTCAAAAAATTCTTTTACATTGGTACTTACGATGCTGTCATTTTTCAGAACACACCCTCTTATTAGATGATGGATAGCAATATCCATTTTATTGGCTCCGGTCCATTTGCGTGGATCACTTTGTTCCATCATTTCCATGAAACCATGAACTGCTCCGTCTGACAGTTTAGACTCACCTGCTTCCATCAATGCAAGTATGTCTGCCATTATCTTAGGTACAGAAATTTGATTGTACCACCAGTTGTATGAGGTTGGTTTATATTCATTCCATGCACGTACTGCCTTGTCAATTGCTCGGAAAAGAACCTGATTACCGTAAAGAGATGATTCGGGACAGGTATAAGCCATGGCCATGCGTTTGATGCGGCTCAGGTGATCGGCAGGTTCCCAGTTGGTTCGAAAGAAACATTTATAATCTATCTGTGGCCAAATACCTTCGGGAGTCATCAGTTTCATTAAGCTGGTTGCGTTTTTATCCATGGTTTCTACAGGAGTGGATTCGTAGAGGTTCTGGCGGACACGCATGAGTACCAGTTCGTAGTCATCTTTAGGAGTAAAAGTTTTTGGCGTTTTACGTTCACCTTTTGTCGGGTCGAAGTAGTTGACATAAGGGTGTTTCACCAATGTAACACTTCCACTGATCGTAAGTGTCGCTGGATTAGGAAGGTTCGTAAAAACTTCTGTTACCTGACTGAACTTCTCCATTTTTCTTCCTTCGGGATGATATGAAACCCGAATAACGCCTTTATCCCCGGGGGCATAAGGTTTTTCACTCCACTTGGCAGAAGTACAGCCGCATCCGGTAATGACTTGCTTGATGACCAAAGGAGCATTGCCTGTATTGGTAAAGTGAAAATCATAGTGTACTTCACCATCTGCTTCGTTGATAGCTCCGAAATCGTGGCTGGTTTCGGTGAATGTTAATTCTTGTGCCAGAAGTGTACTGCTAGCGAATAGTGAAAGGAGAGAAAATAGGGTAAGTCGTTTCATGATGTAAGGGTTAGAAGTGTTCAGTGAAAATAGAGAGCCTGTTTAGAGTAGAAATAAACAGGCTCTTGGAATCTGTTTTGATGAATATTATTTCTTTTCTACCAATTTAACATTTTGAATATAAAGTATTGCTTCTGATTTTGTTTTGGGAGTGAAGTAAACTAGAACCTTGGCAAGATCTTCCGTTGTAGCTGTTCTAAGTTCAGCATCAGAAGTCGTTTTGTTTTTTATTTTTGACAGGTCAAAGGTCAAGGTTTTGGTAACCCATTCTGTTGTTGCTGAACTATAGCTTACTGGGCTTAAACTGCTATTGTCTTGAACGAAATATAAATTATCTACGATACAAGGCATTAAAGCTAGTTGGATATCGCATGCTTCACTAGCCTTCAGGTCGAATGTAAGGGTATATTTACTTGCAGTGGCTGCATTTTCTTTTGTGCAGTAATAAAGAGTTGCGTTATACCAGCTTCCACTTGTGCTTGATAATGAAACTGCATTTTCAGCCTCATCAAATTGGATAGTTGCATTTGCACCACTACCGGTAACGGTGTTCCATCCTTCTACACAATTCTGTTTTGAAGTTTGTTCTGTAATAGCAGTTTCAGCAGTAAACATTCCGGCTGTTTCCGAAATGAGTTCAACAGCAGGAAGCTCTACTTTTTCAGTATCACCGCTTTCTTCTGTGTCTTCTGTCCATCCGTCTGTATTGATATCAGTAGCAATCGAAGTTACAGTTGCGTTAGGACCTAGCTGAAGGTTAAACTTCTTGCTGTGGGCTGTTTTTATTTCAATATCACTAGTTGGTTTATATGTGTATGTGTCACCACTAGTAGTAATAGTGAAGAGAACTGTTCCATTGCTAATAGTCTGTGCCGGAACCATTGCCCAATATTCTTGAGCATCGGGTGATATTTTCCACATATTAATAGTTGTTGCTTCACCGTTTGTTGCAAGTGTGTTATTTGCATAGGTCCATTCTACAGTAGGCTGTGCTGCGATAGTAACGGCGGTAGCATTGCTTGCATAGTCACCAGATAAAGAAACTTGCACTAAAGAAAGAGCATGAGCAAATTTGAAGTTAATAGGAGATTGATAAGTGACGTCGGTTGTAGTTGCTGTCAAAAAATCATTTTTGTTAAAGTTTGCTTCTGTATCTTGGTTGCTTACGGTAAAAGTAACCTTTCCTGTTGCTGATTGAGTTGATGCATAAGGATAATATGCATAGAAGTTTCCCGCAGCTTCACTACTCCAGTTGATTGTTCCTGAAATTGGAGATAATGCACCATCCGATCCGGCCCCCACCTGATAACCTACATTGCTGGCAGTAGCTCCGCCGGTAGCATAGATACCAATCTGGTCGTTTTCTACAAATTTAGTTGAGGCATCAGAAGTATTAACCGAAGTACGGGTAATAGGAGCATTGTCGATAAAGAAATTAACTTCTTCACCAGAAACTTTTTGCTGTACAAGTTCATTGTCGTTGTTACATGCTGCGAAGACTGTGGTTGCAGCTAAAGCCATAATAATATTACACTTTTTCATAGATAAAAAGAATTATTGGTTTTGTTATGTAAATTGATTGCATTTAATTTAACTCTTCTAATGTTATGTCATCCAAATAATAATCTACGTCTGCGTTTTGGGCTACAAATGCTACATAGAAATTTTTGAGATCCTCTTCCGTTGTAGATGATATTATAATACCACTTCCCCATATTGTATTTACTTGTTGGGTAAAGTCAAAGTCAATTGTATATTCAGTCCATTCTTTGCTTAAACTTATTACTTGGGCTGCACATGCTTTTGTTTGGTCTGCATCTTTTAGTACAAAGAAATAATTGTCTGCTTTATTGATGCGTATATATACTTGCATGTTTGCTTGTTTTGTACTTTCTAATGTGGATGCTTTAAACTTAAGCCGATAGCTTTTCGATTTAGCGTTGGCCATTGTATGTCCGATATAATTTTTATACCACGTTAAACTATTGCTACATTTCATATGAGCAACGTTTCCTTGTTTACTGTCTTTATATATGTCTGCTAGGAAGTTATCGTTGTTTTTCAGTCCATACCATACTTTTGCGGAAGTTGGCACAGAATTGGATACACTTATACTTGTTAATTCTTCGAAATCTCCGTTTGTAGCTAAATTAACCGATTGTGGTTTATCTGGATTGGCATTACCGTTTATGTCTTCATCTGTATTCCAGTCTTGAATATAGATAAGAGATTTACCTGTAAGTTCACCAGTTATTCCTTCTGCTGAGATTTTGGCAAGAATGAAATATTGAGTATTTTCTTCTACTTCAGAAATTACATTGTTAAGACTCCATGATGTTATTATTTCCTTTTCGTTTCCTTCGGCAGGAATAGTTACCTCCAAGGTCGCATTTTCTGCAAGAGCTGAAGGGTATAATATGATATTGGCAGTCAGGTCATCTTTTACATCTATAACGATTTCGTTATCCTCTTTTGTTGTAGATATAAAATCTCCAAGTAATAAATCAAAATCAGCTTTCGAAGGCATTCCTTTCAGTTTAAGAGTCATTTTCTTGAGACGATCTTCGCTGATACCTGCACTTTGTGTAAAAGTAAGTTTTACCATACTAAGTACAGGGCGAAGTTCCAATGTTGCTTTGTAATTCGTACTATTTAGTTCTTTTGCATTATCTGCATACAAAAAAGCGTCAGGTTTTAAGTTCTTTTGGTTGCTTAAGTCCAATCGATATAAGTATTGGGAACCAGAGTTGTTAGTAAGGGTGTTAATATCCTTATAAGGATAATATGCTATTGCATTTACTTTCTGTTGTTCCTTAAGATATACTGGTTCACCTTCAGGAACAAAATATCCGCTTGAAGTACGATTATCTGCGAAATATTTTAAATTGGCGTATTCTTCTATGATTGTTTTTTTGTCAAAATCAATCAAAAATACCCCGATTTCTTGTGCCCCATTCCATATAGTTCCATTTTCAGAATCGAATGTGTATGCTTGACCTTGCAGTACTAAGGGCTGAGGCTTTGGTTGTATCGTATTTTCGTCATTACAACCTCCTGATATAAAGGAGGTGATAATAATTAGTAATAATAAAGATAATGTTTTAAATCGTATCATAATATTCATTATTAAGGTCGTTTGTCTATTGCAAAGATGTAGATTCTGTATAAAATTCAGGTGCACTTACGTTCATTATAGTGTCATTTTGAGTACAGATTCATTGATTTGTATCATTTTAAATCATTTAGCCACTGGGGTGTCATACCTAGCCGATTCTCTAATTGTGCTTCATAGAGAGAAAGTGGTTCCATAGCTGTTCCATTGCCTTCATCAGCTGTTACCTGAGTTGGAATAAAGGTTGTTTTACTGCCGTGATGACCTACAATTATAGGCATGAGCCAACGTGTGTTTCGTTGCCATACATTGAAATTCTGTTCTCCAGAATCTATCTCGTCAAAGTTCCATAAAACCAGATCACGTAAATGGTTGGGAGCAGCTGATTCATCACCTCCACTACGAGCAGATATAAAACCACCTTTACATGCATCAAAAAGGGTTGCTCGTGGTTGATTGGCATGAGATTCGAAACAAGTTGTAGCAGTCCACGTGTTTTTCCACAAAACAGTTCCTATGGCTGTTTTTGATACTCCTACTGAATGAAATTGCCCTGCTTTGTCATCGACTTTACCTATGAATACTCCCGTAGAAGCCTGTGACCGGATAGCAGAATGTCCGCCATTGCCTGTTATTGTACAGCTAAGAACCGAAACATTGGCACTTTGCATTACGCTTAATGCTTCGCTTACATTTGTAAATCGGCAACGGCGTACCCAACTATCTACTTGACGCCAGATGGTCAGGAGGCGGTATCCGCTGTCGTGTAAAGCATTAAGGTGGTGTGAGAACGCTTCATTGAAGTTCCCTACGAAAGCGATATCTTCCACTCCGGTTCCTGTATGACAGGAGTGATTGTGCAATGTCCATCCCCATTGACTGTCTATTGCGTGCATAATGGGTTCTTTAAAAGTTACTGTTCTGCCTGATATTTTTGCAATTTTATGATACTCTATGACTTGAACACCATTATTATTCAGTTCAGTCCATGCGGCATCTGCTTTATAAGGAGAGAGCTCTTGATTTATTAGTTCCGGAGCATTGTTTTTTAGTTTGAGAAAAACTCTTTGTCCTACAGTCATTCCACTTGTGTTGCTGACCTCTACGGAGAAACCTCCACGAGGAGTGTTTGCCGTAATGTTTGCTAATTGTGTGTCAGAACTTCGTACATAGCGGAAGGAAATCAGCTCCGGAGTATTCCAAAGCGAACCGTCGACTGATTGATTAGGGTATTCCATGAAAATCTCTGTCCCGCCTTCTTCACATCCGGCTCCACGTAATACAATGTTATCTGCATCAATTACAATTGATTCGTTAGGAGCATCTTTGGGACGGAGATCGAAACGTCCGGCTGGGAACAAGATAACACCATTCCCATTTTTTTGAGCATCATTTATTGCTTCTATTAGTGCTTGACGATCGCTTTTTCCATCATTGGGAATAGCACCATAGTCTTCAATGTTGAAGATTTTATAACTGACGTCGGGGATTGATTTCTCTCCGTGTTTATAACCTGCGTATGAAAAATCAAGTAAAGTAGATTCTGTTCCTGTCTGTCCGGCATTTAGAAACTCTGTCCACAACCGACTGGTTTCGTAAGTTGTAGGATTCTCGGGATCGGGTTGGGGTGTGACTGGAGATTGTTCGTTAGGTTTGGTTGTTTCCGGTGTCTCATCTCCGCACGCAGTGAATAGCCATTCCCCTGATAATATGAGTAATATGATAAAAAATCGTATATTTGTCATTCTGAAACAGTAAATGTAATTTCTTTAATTGTTTGTTTTGAATTCCACATGTTAGCGTTGGTTGCTATAAAGGTTGCCGTATATACTCCTGGTTGAGAATAAGTGTATGTATAACTTGAAAGTGCCACATCAGTTCCTTTAATAGCTGTTCCTCTGTCAGGTGATACTGAATTCGGAACAAGATTCTGGCTGACCATCCACACAATAATGTCATCATCGTTGTGTTCCAAGTTTTTCTGAGGTTGGAAAAGGAGGGATTCATCGTTTACCAGATAGCTCCCCTTTTGTTCTGAATTCTCGTATACGATTTGAAATCCCCAGTCAGTAGCTGTATTGCTCATTGCTACCTGTTGTCCGTCGGCTGTTTCTTTTTTAAGAACCAGTGATTGGACGTCTATACGTGGTGCTTGTACATATTTTCCGTTTCCATCAGACTCAGGTACTTCTTCACGCTTGGGAGCATTATATTCGAATGCGACGTAGAAGTTCTTATCTGCATATTTAGCGAGATTATATGTGCTTTCTGTCGTTACTGATGAGCTGGTAGGAGGAGCCGGTACGATGAGTTGTCCTGCTTCCTGCCCTGAAATTTTTGTCCAATGACTATTTTTTATTCCCTCTACAGTATAGTTTCCGCTAAAGTCTTCAGAGATATATACATGAATTAATTCTTTATTGTAATATTCTTTATCTGTGTATTGTTGTTTAAATGAAGCCTCTAAAGTAAGAGAGTTTAGGGTGACAGTGGTTCTGTCTTTGTTGGCGTAACTATTACCGTTCTCACCAGAATAGAAGGTAATGTAGTCTGGATTACCTTCGAATAAGAAAGTTACTTCTCTACCTGTATGAATTTGGTTAGTACAATCGGCAATAGATACATCAAATGTGACATTGTCTACATTATCAGGGTTACAACCAGTGAGAAACATTGTAACCATGATGAATACTATATAAAGTTTGCTGCCTTTCATAATAAATATATCTTAATGTTTGACACGGGTATTACCAGTTTTCGGTTTGTCCGCATATTGGGTTTGTATTAAGTTCTACCTGAGGAATTGGATAATAAATATGTTTGGGCGCGAAATTAATGGCCGGTACAGCTTTAACACTTGTCAGTTCATAACCAATCATTTTGTTTTGTTCGTTGAGCGACTGGTCTTTTAATATGTTAATCTGATTTTCGAAAAAAGTTGCTCCATGCCGGCGAAGTTCCATACGGCGTGGAACCTCGAAACAAAGCTCTCGAGTACGTTCCTCAAAACAGAATTTTTTGAAGCTGTTATAATCGAAGTCGCCTAATTCTACTGTCGAGGCATTAGCACGTCTTCTTACTTGGTTGATGGCTTCGATAGCTTCCTGAGTAGGACCATTATTTACTTCATTAGCACATTCGGCTATCATAAGCAGAACATCGGCGTAACGGATGATAGGAAAGTTTATAGAAGAGTTATTACGTGATAGTGGACGCTCTGGGATATATTTTGCACGCCATTTCGCTGCATTTCCGTCTTCTTTTTGCTTTTCCGCAGTAGTACGAGGTTCTTCAGTCACTACACCTCCGTTGTTTACATATTTATAGTCGGCAATGTTCCACCATTGGCGGGCATCTCCTGATTCATATAGTCTGAACAGATACTTTGTTGCATCATAAAGTCCGTAAGCATATGGTACATCTTCTGAAGTGTATTGCTGGGTAACGCCTATATACAACCCTAATCTTCCAGCTTCGTTTGTTTGGGTTTGTCCGTTTCCATAAAACTCAACCTCAATCATGCTTTCACGTACAGACAAATCATAATTATTGCTGCACATATTGATGAAGTAAGCCTGGTAGCCATTTACTCCATTACTTGCTGGATATAAATGGTGGATTTGGCTATCGCGTACTTTACGAGCGTACTCTAGAGCCTTGTCCCATGTATTGGCATATACGGGATAGCCTGATTGCCACATATAGGCACGAGCTAGTAACGCCTGAACTGCAGTTTGTGAAATACGTCCTGGAGTATTTAATTCAGTTGCTTTCAAACAACCTGATTCTGCAGCTTCCAAATCGCTGATAATTTGTTCGTAGATATCTTGTTGTGGTGATTTTTTTAATAATTGTGTACTAAGATCCTTGGTTGCACTAGTACGTAAAGGTACTTCTCCCCAAAAAGCAACGAGATTCATGTAATAAATAGCTCGTAATGCTTTAGCCTCTCCAAGAAACATTGCTTTATTCTTGCTTCCTCCACACTCTTCATTACTTCGGTTAGATACGGCATCAATGTAGTCATTAGCACGGTTTATACCTTCATATAAAGCAATCCATGCTGTCTTAAGTGAGTTGTCGGTGTTATTGTAATTATAATTATAGGTGTTGATATAGTCTTTTCCAAATTCACGGTTATAAACTAAAATATCAGTTCCGGCATCAAGATCAGCCCATAACATCTGTCCATAGCATCCATTTGCTCCTAGTACATCATATATGCCGGCAAGTCCTGCCATACAGCTCTTTTCATCATGATAGATATTGTCCTCATTGAGGTAATCATATGTTTCTGTATCTAAAAAATTACATGAGGAAAAAGTTATCATTATGCTTAATATATAGAGTATCTTCTTCATATTCTTTTCGTTTTTTTGTTGTACAGCTATGTTTTTATAAACCTAGGTTTACTCCAAAAGTAAACGTTGTAGCTCTAGGGTATGCTGAATAATCGAAACCTCGTGTCATTGATGAATTGCGGGTAGATACTTCTGGGTCGTATCCTGTATATTTTGTCCATGTTACCAGGTTGTCAGCTCCTACATAAATACGGAGTGAAGATAAATGGGCTGATTTCAGCAGTTTGGTTGGAAAGTTATAGCCTAATTGAATGTTTTTCAGACGTAAGAATGAGGCATCTTCCACTTCACGGCTTGTGTTTATATTAGTTAGCCCGCGTTTTACTGCCCATAGATAGTTGGTATAATTACCTTCTGTATAGGTCCCGTCTTCGTTGAGTGTACGAGGTGTCCAATGATCTTTAACAGAACTGAGTTGGTTGATATGGCGTTCTGCAAGACTTTCAAGTTTCACACGGTTGTAGTTTATTACATCATTGCCATATGACCATTGCAGGAAGATGCTCAAGTCGAATCCTTTGTATTCGAACTTATTTGTAAATCCACCTGTATGGATAGGTAGACCATGTCCAATTACAGTCTGATCTTCTGCTGTTACTTTGCCATCTCCATTCAAGTCTTTCAGCTTTGGATCTCCCGGTCGTATGTTGGCACGTTCGTTTGTGTTATTGGGTACTTCAGGTTTTAAAACAAATACATTAGGAGCTACCTCATCAAAGTCACTGTACTGATATACTCCGTCGTACACGTAGCCATACATTTCAGACAAAGGTTCACCTACTTTACAGATGTATAAGTCGGGTATATTAGGGTATCGGATACCTGCTTTTCGACTAAGTTGTCCGTCAGAAAGAGCTGTGATTTTATTCTTATTAAAAGAAATATTAAAGCTACTTGTCCATTTCAACTTGTTTCCACCACCTGGCAAATTAACTGTATTGATAGTGATTTCCAATCCTTTGTTATTAATACTTCCTATATTCTGCTGAACTTGGGTGAAACCTATTGATGGTGGAACATCAGCATAGAGTAGAAGATCTTTCGTATCTTTATTATAGAGGTCAATGCTACCATTAATGCGGTTGTTGAATAAACCAAAATCAATTCCGAGATTAGTTTGGTATGTTGTTTCCCATTTTAAGTCACGATTAGCCATTTGTGAAATATAGATGGCTGGAGTCATTGCATTACCAAAGGCATAATTTTGGTTGCTTGCATACAATAAATTTGACGGATAAGCATTTTGGGTAATGTTGTTACCGGTAGCTCCCCATCCTAGGCGTAGTTTAAGACTGGATAGCCATGAAGAAGTACGTGTCATAAAGGGCTCGTCAGATATACGCCAGGCAGCAGATGCAGAAGGAAAGTATCCCCATTTGTTTTTGATGAACTTGGAAGACCCATCTGCGCGCATTGTTGCTGTTAGCAGATAACGTGATTTCCAGTCATAATTAAAACGGACGAAAAATGACAATAGGTTGTTTTTCACCTGATTGGATGTTATTGATAGGGGAGTTCCTTCATCAATACCCCATATTCCCATGTAATCCCAAGGAACCATTACCGATTTAGATCCCAAAACAGAGATTAACTGGCTGGATATTGATGCTCCTAGCATCGCATTGATATTATGACTTTTTTTTGTTTTTTTCTTATAAGTTAAAGTGTATTCGTTCGACCAACTGTTCCATTCTTTGAAGCTGAAACTTCCATTGCTTCCGTTAGATGAATAAAGTGGATCACCATAATATGTATCCGCATTGTAATATTCTTTAGTCTGGTCTTGACGCCATGTATACGAAAATGTAACTTTAAATAATAAATCCTTTAATATATTATAATTTAAATAACTATTGAAACTGAGCTGGCGGTTGCGAATAGTAGAATATGTATTTTCAATTGTTTTAATGGGGTTGTAAGGATATGTACCACCATTATCATCAATTATAGCGTAAATATCATCAGATGAACGGTATTTCAAAGGGCGGTAGGCTAATACTTGATAAAGAAAATACTGTGTACTTTGTCCTCCACCTTGTGAAGGAGCAGAACCAACAGAAGTATTATTTGAAAAATTGACACTGGCTCCAAATTTGATTTTTTCGGAAATCTGTTGGTCGAGTGTAAGTCTCGCTTTTAAGCTTTCATATGATGACTCAATAATTGTACCTTGCTGGTTGTAATATGAAATACTTGAACTGTATTTTGTTTTCTGAGAGCCGCCGGTTAGTGAAACGTAATGGCTTGTCATAGGAGCTCCTTGGAAAACCAGGTCTTGCCAGTTAGTAGACTGGCGATTATCATAGTCTTCTATAGTTTGGTAACGCCCTAAAACCTCATCGTATGAAAAATATGTTTTGTTCATTTCATCAGTTGTCAAGATTTCTTGTTGTAGTTCAACAAAATCTCTACCTTGGAGTAACTCAAGAAATTTAGGACGAGTTTGGTATGCAATATAGCCGTTATAAGTAATACGTGGAGCGCTTTCTTTTCCTCGTTTGGTAGTGATAATGACTACACCGTTAGCACCGCGAGCACCGTAGATGGCTGTAGCAGATGCATCTTTTAAAATATCAATAGATTCGATATCATTAGGGTTGATGGATGAGGCGTTTGCATCTTCAGTAGCGAATCCGTCGATTACGTAAAGGGGATTTCCGTCTGCAACATCAGATATTGTATTACTTCCTCGGATAACAATATTAGAGGTTTGTCCGGGCTGTCCGTCACTTGACACGACCTGTACGCCTGCAACTCGTCCTCCCAATGCTTGGTCGAATGAAAGACTGGATGTTTTATTCAAGTCTTCCATGTCAACTTTCTCTACAGAACCGGTGAGATCACTCTTTTTTACAGTAGCATATCCGATGGCTACCACTTCATTAAGCATTACTCCGTCTTCTTTTAAGACAATATTTAACTGAGTTTTATTGCCTACAGTAACTTCCTGAGTTGCAAAACCGATAAAAGAGAAAACCAATATAGACGATTTCTTAGGAACCTGAATACTAAAATTTCCATCGAGATCAGTTATTACACCGGTATTTTCACCTTTGACTAGTACATTGGCTCCTGCTACAGGGAATTGAGTTTCGTCTATGACTGTTCCTTTTACAGTAATTTGTCCCCATGTCAGAGCCGTAGAAATCAATGACAAAAACAGTAGAGATATGAATCGTTTTACTCGAATAAAGGAATGATGTGTGTTCATGATAATATTATTGGGAGTTTATTTTTTATCTAATACTCTTACCTTTTTCTAAGCGTGATTTTCTTAACAAACATTCAAGAAAGTAGTAATCGGCATAATTCAGAGGAACATCAATTTCCTGTCCGTGAGGAATACTTCCTACAGAATGCATTAAGATGAAGTTTCCGTTTGTTCCTATTTCTGCTCGATATGCTGGTGTACTAAGGTTTTCAACAATTTTATCGGCTGTTTCTTTATATTTTTTGTCAGAAAGATATGTACTAAGTTCGTATAGTGCTGAAGCAGTTACAGCGGCAGCAGAAGCATCACGTGGTTCATTAGGTATATTAGGTGCATCGTAATCCCAATAAGGTATAAGGTCTGAAGGCAATTTAGGATTGTTGAAGATAAAATTGTATACTTTTTGCGCTTGCTCCAAATAGCGTGTATCGTGTGTATATCGGTAACAAACGGTGTAACCGTAAATGGCCCAAGCTTGTCCTCGAGCCCATACAGACTCATCTGCATAACCTTGTGCAGTTTGTTTTTTTCGTACTTCACCGTTGGAAAGGTCATAATCTACCACATGGTAGCAACTGTTATCTTTACGGAAATGATTCTTTAGTGTTGTGTTAGCATGAGCTACTGCTATATTATAAAATGTAGAATCGCCGGATAATGTTGTCGCTTCGAACAGTAGTTCCAGATTCATCATGTTGTCAATAATAACCGGACATTCCCATCCACGTTGTGACTGCCATCCGCGGTCTACGTTCCATGACTGGATGACTCCGGCGGTAGGGCGAAAACGAGTCGAAAGTGATTTAGCTGTCTGTACGATGACATTTTTATATTCCTTTTTACCTAGCAGATAACCATTGAGATAACTGCTGCCAATCATGAAGCCGACATCATGATGCCAAGTCAAGTATTGTATGGAATCAAGATCTTCTGTATATTTTTCTGCTAGTTTTTCCCATTTTGTGTCATTTGTAAGCGCATATAAGTACCACATACTTCCTGGAAAAAAGCCAGAGCACCAATCATCGGTAGGGATGTATTGTATTTCTCCTTTTGTATTAATAGTGCGTGGATTGAGTATTTTTCCGCTTTTCTCAATAATGTCAGTTTGTATTGTGTACTGTTTAACTGCATTCTCCACATTGTCGGCAATGATATCAGCTTTTTTTATTTCAGTATTGCAACTGTGGAAAACAAATCCTAAAGAAACAAAAGTTGTACTGGCTACTAATAATAAGTTCTTCATACTAAATAAAATTAGGGTTAATGATTTTTGTTGATGCAAATATAGTTTACTTACCTATATAGGTATGGGCTATTACGTCCATATTAAGTTTAAGTATTGTATGTTTCCCTTGAAAGATTGAAAAATGAACTCATGAGGTATAAAAATGGACTATTTTATCATATTTTTTTAAGCTTATTCCTTATCCTTATATAATATTCTTATATTTGTAAGGATTTGTCGTTCAATTGTTTGATTGTAGATTTAAAATGATGAGGTTCTTTTATGTAATAATACTGCTTGTTGTACATTGTTTTAATCTTTCTGTTGTTGCTCAAGATATTATTTTTCGTCATTTGAGTACAACAGAAGATTTATCACATTATTCGGTGATGTCTATCTACCAAGATCCAAAGGGGTTGATATGGATTGGTACACGTAATGGAGTCAATCTTTATGATGGGCATGAAATATCTGTATTTAAGCATGACCAGAATGACGAATACAGTATTTGCAGCAATTATGTGAGAGATATAACGGGTGATGAGAAGGGAATGGTTTATTTTCTTACCATTCGTGGTATTTCTGCTTTTGAGCCAAAAAGCGAACGTTTTTTGAATCTGATTCAAAATAATGTGTCGGCAATGCATTATAACGATCAGCTCTTTATTGCACTTGGCAATTCAGTGTATGTCTATGATGGGGATCGGTTTAACCAGGTATATTCATTACCTGCACATGATGTACAAATTACCTGCCTTTATGTAGATAAAACTTCTATGTTTATAGGTACTAGAGAAGAAGGATGTTATTTGTACGATAGAAATTCTAGAGAACTTCGGCAATTGTTCGATAATGAAGAAATTATAAAAATATTCAAGGATAGCAAAGGACGGTACTGGATTGGCACGTTGAATGATGGATTGTATCTTTTTTCTGAGAATGGGTTACATCATTATAGCTCTTTAGATGGATTATGTGCAAACTATGTACGAGATATTTGTGAGGATAAGCAAGGAGATATTTGGATTGGAACTTTCCGTGGACTGAATAAATATATGCCTCTTACGGATAATTTTATTTCTTATCCGAATACATCGCGGAATATGCTTGCTTCGTCTACTTCTGTATGGAGCCTTTTATGTGATAATCAGGGGAATATATGGATTGGAACTTACTTTGGAGGTGTCGATTTTTTTAATCCTTCTCAAAGTATATATTGGCATTATAATGCCTCGGAGCATGAAGGTGCTGGCTTGAGTGTTCCTATCGTTGGAGTAATGGCGGAGGATATAAATCATAATATTTGGATTTCTACGGAAGGTGGTGGACTGAATAAACTTGATACCAGAACCGGACAGTTTTCGTGGTATAGATATCACGAAGGAGGAAATAGTATTTCCCAAAATAATGTAAAGACAGTATTTTTTGATAAGCAGCGTAATTGCCTGTGGATAGGAACTCATTTGGGAGGATTAAATAAGCTGGATATAAATTCGGGACATTTTACTCATTATAGTTATCATGATCAGGTTTCACATAAATCGAATATAATATGTGATATCATACCTTATAAAGATTTACTTTTATTGGCTACTCATGATGGTGTTTATCAGTTTAATCCTGAAACGGCAGTCTTTATTCCTTTATTTAAGGAAGGTCAGGAGGGCGATATTATTTCATTTGCACTTGATCTTTGTATTGACCATCGAGGTATATTGTGGATTGCCGGTGCTGAGAAGGGGGCATATGCTTATGATTTTGTAACCAAACGTCTGAAGTTATATAGTAACCAGAAGCAAAATCCACATAGCTTGAGTAGTAATGGTGTAAACTGTATTTATGAGGATATGGGTAACAGGTTATGGCTCTGTACGGCGGAAAGTGGTTTGGATCTTTATCAGGAAGAAACTGATAGTTTCATTAACTATAGCGAAGCTACTCATGAACTGTTAAGCAATTGCGTATATGGTGCATGTAGTGATACACCGGATAAGTTGTTTATAATTACGGATCGTGGATTGTCGTGTCTGGATATTTCTACTCAGCAAATTACTAATTATAGTGTAGGAAAAAGTTTGCCTCTTTCTGCTATTAATCAGAATGCTATTTTCCGTGCATCCGATGGGCGTATGTATATAGGTGGAGTGGACGGTTTGCTGACTTTTTATCCTCAGCAGCTGGAGTTGCAGTCGCTATCTTATCAGATATTTCCATTCAAGTTGTTCATAAATGACAAGCAAGTCCAAATAGGTGATGAAACAGGCTTGTTAAAAGAATCATTGCGACAGACGGAACAATTAACTTTTAATGCTTCTCAGTCAATGTTCAGCATTCAGTATGCTATTACTAATTATTCATCGTTTAATCAGGATAATATAGTATATCGGTTAGAGAATTTTTCTGATAGTTGGACAACCTTGAGAAATGGACGTATAATTACTTATACTAATTTGGAGCCGGGAAATTACCAGCTGGTAGTAAAAGCGGTAGGAAAAGATGGAGAGGAGAAGGCTTGTAATCGTATTAACATTAAAATACTTCCTCCGTTATATAAAACATGGTGGGCATATCTACTTTATGTTATTTCTGCCTCATTAATTATAACTTATATTGTCCGTACTTATAATAAAAGATTGAAGCTGCAAACTGAATTAAAGTATGAGCGTAATTATATTAAGGACATAGAAGAGCTTAACCAGTCGAAATTACGTTTCTTCACCAATATATCTCATGAATTCCGTACACCGCTTACGATTATAATCGGACAAATGGAGATGTTGCTTCAGGTTAAAAATATTGCTCCAATGGTATATAATAAAATATTACGTACTTATAAGAGCTCTTTACAACTTCAGGAGTTGATCAATGAACTACTTGATTTTCGTAAGCAGGAGCAGGGACAAATGAAAGTAAAGGTAAGTGAGCATAATATTGTTGAGTTTCTGCATGCTACTTATTTGCTATTCCAAGAATATGCTACTACACGGAACATTAATTTTAAGTTTAATAAGTCAAATGATGTTATTAATGTGTGGTACGATGCAAAACAACTTCAAAAAGTCGTTAATAATCTGTTATCTAATGCTTTTAAGTATACTCCTAATGGAGGGGAAATCTCGCTTTCAGTTGCTAAACGTGGACATGAAGTTGTGGTTGATGTTGCTGATAATGGATGTGGCATACCCATAAAAGAGCAAAATAATATATTCAATCGTTTTTATCAAACGGCGGCGACGCTCTCTTCCCAAAATGCAGGTTCCGGTATCGGACTTGCTTTAGCAAAAGGAATTGTCGAACTTCACCATGGCACTATTGGAGTGATTAGTGTTCCCGATGAAGGCTCCACATTTTCATTTAGTATTCCTTTGGGTAATTCACATTTTAAACCAGAAGAAATCAGTCAAAATAAAGAATCTGATTTTGTAAGAACACCGCATGAAAACATGCAGCAGATTGAAATAATGGAGCAGGAAACTCGGTCAATGTCAGAATCTGATGTAGAGAAAAAATTTAAGATTGTTCTGGTAGAGGATGATATTGCTTTACGTGATATGCTTATAGAATTGTTCACTCCTTATTATCATGTCATAGCTGTTTCTAACGGAAAAGACGGATTGGATGCTGTTAAGGAGCACATGCCTGATATTGTGTTGAGCGATGTACTGCTTGAGGAAGGTATGACAGGAATTGAGCTTTGCCGGGAAATAAAGAGAAATATCGAAACATGCCATATTCCGGTAGTATTGCTTACTGCATGTACTGCTATAGAATATAAGCTTGAGGGTATTCAGACTGGAGCAGACGATTATATTACTAAACCTTTTGATATAAACGTATTACTTGCCCGTTGTAAGAATTTGGTAAATAACCGTATTGTTTTACAGGAGAAATTCAGTAAGCAACCACAGAATAATTTTCAGATGATTGCAACCAATCCATTGGATATGAAATTTGTGGAACAGGCTATGCAAGTAATTGAAAAGCATATTGGTGACAGCGATTTCAGTATGAATGATTTTGCCCGGGAAATGTGTATTGCACGAACTAAATTATTTATTAAGTTAAAAGCAATAACAGGGCAGACTCCTAATGATTTGATTCTTACTGTTAGATTACATAAGGCTGCTGTATTACTGAAAAATAATCCGGAATATAATATTGCCAATATATCTACTATTTTGGGATTTAGTTCTCCACGTTACTTTAGCCGCTGCTTTAAAGATAAATATGGAGTTACACCTCAAATATATCGAAGAAAGGATGTTTCACCAAATCGGGAACAGGTGGAAGCCGGATCTGAGCCTAGTGAAGCAGAATCAGCTGAAATGGAAGATATTTCATAATAAAGAAACGGCTACCTGAAGTCTTCACAGATTTGGGTAGCCGTTGTTTTTGTCAGTGGGTATAATAAGGTTTTGTTACCACACTGAATCTTAAATTTACCTTTTCCAACATCCGATTTTCATTATTAAAGGTTAGTCATCATATTACTTTGTTGATATGTAAGCGGCGTAGATCAGGTGTGAGAGAAGTAATCTAATCACAGCTGAAAACGATATGCTTTTTATCTGGTGTGGTTGTCAGCTTTTATTTTATTACCAGAGGCAGTATATCGTTCAGCTGTGAATTTATTGTTATCAATCTTTAAGTTGCTGTACTCAAAGATGATATGGCTCATGCTATATCCACATTCTTATTTGTAGAAAAGCATGTGTTCATCAGAATGGGTTATTTTTTCAGTATATTGATAGGACTTTGCAGATGCAATATGTTATTAGTCTTTTCAACTCCACCAGTAACTACTACATCTAATGTAGCTTTGATATCACGTGAAGAAGCTCCTATCAAGAATTGATAATTACCACCGTCTATTACCCATGCAGAAGAATTCTCGTTGTAAGAAGCCAGATCGAATGCTTTTACTTCCATTGTAACGGATGTTGTTTCGCCAGGATTTAATTCTTTAGTCTTGGCAAATGCTTTTAATTCTTTTTCTGGTTTATTCAATTCTCCTCCTTTAGGTGCAGAAATATAAAGTTCTACGATTTCCTTTCCTGGCTGTGTGCCTGTATTTTTAACATCTACGGTTACGGTATAGATTCCATTTTCAGTTTTCACTTTTGGATTTCCGTATTCAAATGTTGTATATGACAAACCATATCCGAATGGATAAGAAACCTGTTTTTCAAAACTGTCAAAATAGCGGTAGCCTACGTAGATATCTTCTTCATAATCTGTATAGTCCCACAGTTTTACATCAGACTTCTTTTCTTTAGGATCGGCCATGTTACTCAGATTGCCCATAGCACCTTCTGTCGGGAAGTTGGCAGATGAAGCTGCATCTTCAAATTTAACAGGGAAAGTCATTGTCAGTTTACCTGATGGATAAGCCTTTCCACTCAAGATGTCTGCTACACTATTACCACCTTCTTGTCCTGCCTGCCAAGCACAGAGGATAGCATCCGGCAGATTTTTCCATGAATCGGTTTCAATCACTCCACCGATATTCAAGATAACTACAACTTTTTTACCTGCGGCATGGAAGGTTCTGCATACATCGTTGATCAATTTAGATTCTTCTTTTGATAGATTGAAATCAGAAACCTTTCTGTCAACAAATTCTCCCGACATACGTCCTAAAGTGATTAATGCAATATCTGTCTGAGCAGCCCAGTTACTTAATTGATCTGCTGACAGAGCCATTTCAGTAGGTAATGGAGTGGGTAAGAATTTTACTAATGGATTATCTCCTTTAGGTTTATTGCGCTCATTTTCTTCTGCAATATATTTCAGGTAGATGTTTTTCAATTCATCGTTTACTTGGAAATTAGCATTCTTCAATCCATCGAGCAAAGAAACTGTATAGGCACGGTTGACATTTCCAGAACCAGTTCCTCCTGCAATGAAATTATACGAAGTACATCCAAACAATGCAACTTTCTGAATGTTGGAATTCAATGGTAAAGTCTGATTGTCGTTTTTCAGTAAAACCATACCTTCGGTAGCCGATTGGCGGGTAACGTTGGCATGAGCCTGCAAATCGGGTTTGTTGGAATAGTTGTATTTTTTGAAATGAGGAGTTTGCAGAATCATGTTAAGAATACGTTCTACATTGCGGTTTAAGATTGCCTCATCCAATTTTCCTTCTTTTACTGCGTTGACTATTGCTTCATACTGTCTGTCGAGTCCTGGTTGCAGCATGTCATTTCCAGCTTCCATTTGTGCTACTGCATCCTTACCTCCAAACCAGTCTGTCATAACCATACCTTTAAATCCCCATTCATCACGCAAAAGGGTAGTAAGCAGTTCTGGGTTTTCTGAAGTATAGACCCCGTTCAGATAGTTGTAAGAAGACATTACGGTCCATGGATTCGATTCTTTTACTGCAATTTCGAATCCTTTCAGGTAGATTTCGCGTAAGGCTCTTGGCGATACATGCGCATCTACAGCCATACGATTACTTTCCTGATTGTTTACAGCAAAGTGTTTGATGGATGTTCCCACTCCGTTGCTCTGTACACCTCTTACATAAGCAGCAGCAATTTTTCCAGATACCAGCGGATCTTCTGAGTAATATTCAAAGTTACGTCCGCAAAGAGGATTACGATGAATATTCAGTGCTGGTGCCAGCAAAACGTCGGCTCCATATTCCAAAACCTCATTACCGATGGCTTTACCAACGTTTTCTACCAGTTCCTGATTCCAGGTAGAAGCCAATAATGTTCCGATAGGGAAGTGTGTACAATAGTAAGTTGCTGAATCTCCTTCACGAGTGGGGTCAATGCGCAATCCGGCAGGACCGTCAGCTAGTACGACAGCCGGAATACCCAATCGTTCGATTGGGTAAGTTGTTCCAGCTGCACCAGGTACTAACTTTTTAGTTTTTCCGATAACAGCACTGTCGCCGGAAAATCCTGCCATACCTGTACCGATTACCAGATGTGCTTTTTCTTCCAGAGTCATTGCATTGATGACTTCATTGATGGGAGATTTTCCTAATTGGGGAGTTGTAGGACCGCATGAACTTAGTATTGCTGCCGAAAAGGCCATTCCTATAATTAATTCTTTTTTCATGTCTGTATTAATTATTTAAATAACAAAGGAGCAAATTCTGTCAGGTATACACGCCAGTTTCTCCAGATATGTCCTCCATCTGTTTCTACGTAAGTATATTTATATCCTTTTTCGTCAAGTTGTTTACGGAAGTCAATGTTATCCTTGTATAGAAAATCTGTTTTACCGATTCCTATCCAATACAAGCGAGGTGGATTACTGAACTGGGTAGCAAGTTTCTGATCTAAGTTCTCGTATACATCGGATGTATTTTTGTTGTTGATTTGCTTGCTGGTAGCAGCAGAGAACAGACCTACATAACCAAACTTGTTTGGATAATATGCTGATATATACAGAGAATGGAATCCTCCCATAGACAATCCGCAGATAGCACGGTTGTTCTTATCTTTTTTTACCCGATATGTTTTTTCGACAAACTTTATGATATCAGGAAAAGCTTTCTCTATTTCTCCGTCCATTGTTTTAGGATTCATGAACTGAGGTTTAACCATGCTGTTGGGAGCTTCACCCGGAGCTGCTTGTTGTGCACCGTTTCCGTTAGGCATAACTACAATCATTGGTTCGGCTTTACCTTGAGCAATCAGATTATCCATGATTTGTGCTGCACGTCCTTGTTCTACCCAGGCATTTTCATCTCCTCCGGCTCCATGCAACAAGTATAAGACTGGATATTTCTTGTTGCTGCTTTCATAACCGGCAGGAGTATAGACTGTCAGACGACGCTCCATACCCAGGGTAGGGCAGTTATACCATACTTTCGATACAGTTCCATGAGGTACATCCTGTACCATGTATAAATCAGCTTGTCCGTTTCCTATCAGGAAGTAATTGGTAATGGTAGCAATATCGCGATTTTGGTATACGTTGCTCGGATCGGTTGTTTTAAAATCGTTGACATATACCGAATAGTTATACATTTCGCTTGGAAGAATAGACGATGTATATTCCCAAACCCCATTCTTACCTTCTTTCAGCTGAACTCTTCCCGGAGCTTCTACTTCTCCAAAAGGAGTCTTGATTTTTTGTGCAGGTAGAAAGTCCCCTTCAATCTCTACTTTAGATGCTTTAGGAGCAAGAATGCGGAATGTTACTGAATTATCTTTGTTTATCTGGGGGGAAACGATATCGCCCCCACCCCATAAAGCTTGTTGTGCATATCCAGCGATACTGAATAAAAATGCACCTACATATAATACTATTTTTTTCATAACTATAATATTTTTAATTGATTATATTCTTTTTTACCAGCCTGGGTTTTGTGTCATGTTAGGATTCAATGACATTTCTTTTTCAGGAATAGGTAATAATTCACTCTTGTTTTTCTTAAATCCATAGCCTTGCTGATTGACAAAGCCTTCTTTCTTTACAGTCGGTTCTTCGGATACTTTTTTGTCCATAACCAATGAAGGAACATAGTGTCCTTGCTCTTTCAATACTTCTTCGGCATCTCCCCAGCGTATAAGGTCTTGGTAACGGACACCTTCCATACATAATTCCAGACGTTTTTCTGTCTTGATGTCATCTAAAGTGACTGTCGACAAAGGAGCCAGCTGTGCACGTTGTCTGATTTCATTGATATAGTTCAGAGCCTTGTCCTGTCCGCTTCCTGCCTGTACATGAGCTTCGGCTGCCATCAGTAAGACTTCTGCATAGCGCATGAAGCGCAAATTGATGTATTGATAGAACTGAAGTCCCGGATTATCGTACATGCAATCTTCTTTCAGAGCGCGGTATTTCCATGAAAAATAGCCTTCGTTACCTACCATGATGTTACCGTCTCTTAATGAGATTCCTAAACTTTCCAATTGTTTATAGGTAATGATAGTCTGGTTCAAGCGGTAACCATCGGCAGTTTCTTCAGCTACAAATGCATCATACAGTGATTTTGTAGGGTTACCGAAACCGTAGCAACCTTGTGAAAAGGCTGAGGCCGACTGGTCAAAATTGAGCATTGAGGAACGCCATCCCAACATACAGTATAGCTGAGTAAACTGGTTCCACATCTGTTCCGGGTCATTGCGCATTTGTGCTTCCAGAATAGATTCTCTGCAATTATTTGCTTTTACGTGTGCCAGATCGCCATATTCTCCTTGATACAGTCCATATTTGTTTGAACTGATAACTTTGTCCAATATGCTGGCAGCTTCATTATATTTTCCCTGGAACAGATAAGCTTTACCCAGATAAGCCATGGCAGCTTCCTTTGTCACTCTGATATTGGTTACATCATCGTCTATGTTTTCTTTAGAAGGCAGGTCGCTTGCTCCGTCAGGATCTCCTACTGCCGCATTCAAGTCTGATTCGATGAAAGCCCACAATTCTTCTGCGGGTGTATTCCCTTTTCTATATTCATCTGGAGTAAGCAGATGGTCTACTTTAGGTACATTTCCCCAGAGAGTAACCAGCTCGAAGTATGAGAAGGCGCGGAAGAATTTAGCTTCGGCAATGGCTCTGCGTTTTACTTCACTATCGGGTGCTACTTTTTCTATTATCAGGTTGGCATTATATACGATATTGTATAGTCCGGAATACAGACTGGTAATCATGCCATGATCTGAACCAAATGTCATTTCGTTCAGACGTTCCATTTCTCCATTGTCACCTCGTGCACCTCCGCCAGTATACATATCATCTGATAACAGATTCTTGACAAAGAACCAGTTGTAATGTTGTGATCTGACAGATAAGTATAAGGCAGCTGCGGCAGCTTCGGCTTCATCGTCTGTCTGGTAATATGTTTCCTGGCTTCCCACATCTCCATGTTTTGCAATATTGAGTCTGTCTTCGCATCCGGTTGCCAATGTCATGCAAAACATTCCTGCAGCAAGTGCTATATATAGTTTCTTTTTCATAATATTATTCGATTAAAATTCAACATTAAAGCCTAACATAACTTTCTTTGCGCTTGGATATGTACCCATATCAATACCCATACCGCTTGTAGCGTTTGCTGATGCTTCAGGATCGAAGCCTGGATAACTGGTGAAAGTAAAGAAATCTTCCAGTGATACATACAGACGCAGGTTATTGATGAATACCTTATTTATCCATTGTTTCGGTAATGAATACCCCAGCTGAATCTGTTTGATTTTGAAATATGAACCGTCGAATACCATGGCATCAGATACGGTATATTTGTCCAGGCTCAAAGCGTTAGCTCTTGGAGCAGTAGCATTGGTATGTTCAGGAGTCCAACGGTCTTTATAGAATACTTCACTCAGTTTGTTGGCAGAAGCATGGTCTGGACGGTTGATACAGCTGAATACGTCATTTCCGTAACTTCCTGAACCAAAGATTGTCAGGTCAAGTCCTTTCCATGCTGCTGTCAGTGTCAAGCCATATGTGAAATCAGGAATAGCATCGCCGATGTAAGTCTTGTCATCTTCGTTTATGATGCCATTGTTATCCAAATCAGCGAAAATCGGTTCTCCATCTTCTGGGTTGATGCCTTCGCAGCGATATCCACGGAAGTAGTAAACCGGATATCCTTCTTCGAAATAGGTAATTGTATTTGTATGGAATGTTGTTCCGTTAGCTCTGGTGAGTGACGGATCCAGATAAGTAACTTTGTTCTTCAAGGTTGCCAGATTTCCTTTGATGCTATAATTGAAATCACCGATGTTATCTCTCCATCCTATTTCAAATTCAAAACCTTTGTTGCTTACATTACCGGCATTGATCGGTGAAGTTGTTCCGCCAATAATGAGTGAAGGAGTTGTACCAGTGATAAGCAAATCTTTAGTCTTCTTGTTAAACCAGTCCATAGAAAGAGTCAGGCGATCGTTGAATAAACGAGCATCCAGACCGACGTTGATTTGTTCAGAAGTTTCCCATTTCAATTCATCATTACCCAAACTATTCGGACGAATACCTGTTGTATAGTTATTACCAGGAACGAATGGATAATATCCGGCTGTTACCATGGTAGTTCCGTAACCGTAAAGGTTGCTTGCTAATGCAGCAAGGCTACCATTCTGTCCCCAGCTGGCACGTAGTTTCAGGCTTGATACTACATCTCTCAACGGAGTGAAGAAGTTTTCTTCAGAGATAGTCCATCCGGCAGATACGGCAGGGAAGTATCCCCAGCGTTTTTCCAAAGGAAGGTAAGACAAATCGGCTGCATCGGCACGAAGTGAAGCTTGCAACATATATTTTCCGGCAAAGTCATATCCTACACGTCCGAAATATGAATATTTGGCTGTACGGGTCTTTTCACCTTGGATTGATTTACTTGCTGAAGGGTCTCCATAATTCAGATACCAGAATGACGGATCTCTGTTGGTGATGGCGTCTGCTCCGTTTGCGCTGAATCCACTGGTAATGTAGTCGTATGTAGATTCCTGGTAAGACATACCCAGCATGGCGTTGATGGTATGTTTATCGAAAGTCTTGATGTAGTTGGCGAAGTTTTCCCATTGCCAATAGATAGAAGTGCTTGATGTACCGCTGATAGACATATAATCATTGTTCTGAACAGAGTTGCCGTAAAATGGCAGGTTGACTGTTGAAGAACGAGTACCAGACAAGCGGTAGCCGAAACGTGAGGTAAATACGAATCCGTCGAATGGTTTCAGTTCTCCGTATACAGAACCGTTTACATTGAATCCACTGTTTTTAGGTACAGTATTGTCGCGCATAATCATCGGATGATAGTTCTCCGATTCTACAAAGTTGGAAACTGCATAGTAATTTCCATTTTCGTCAGTCAGCAGAGTTTTGCCATTATCGAGTGCTGCCTGCATATTAGCTGGTAAATTATCCGGACTATATGTACTTGGAGTGAGCGGATCAAGTTCCATAACGGCCTGGAAGAAACTACCGTAAGCGTTGTTTCCTGACAGTTTGCGGTAATTGTATTTTTCAATCTGGTTGGTTGTTCCTACTTTTAACCAGTCTTTAATCTGATAATCTGCGTTGACAGAACCTGTCAGACGTTTGTAGAAGTCTGCATCTCCTCTGACAATACCATTGTTGTCCAGATATGATAAAGAAAGATAATAGTTCCCTTTTTCATTTCCATTAGAGAATGACACGTTATGCTTTTGCATCTGGCCTTTGCCAAATACTACATCAGCCCAGTTTGTATCTGTAACACCATCCCAGTCGTTGTTAATCTTTGACTGTTCGAATACGCCACCTTCTACCATGTATGTAGCATATTCCTCTGCATTCATCAGCTTCGGCATTTTGCCAAGTGACTGAATGGAGTACTGGAAGTCGTAAACGACTTTTCCTTGTCCGGTTTTGCCCTTTTTGGTACTAATCAGAATAACACCGTTACCAGCTTCTGCACCATAGATGGCAGCTGAAGCTGCGTCCTTCAATACTTCTATAGAAGCGATATCGTTAGGATCGATACCTGAAATATCAGAAAGGCGTACACCATCTACTACATAAAGAGGGTCTGAAGCTACGTTAGAAGAAAAACCACGTACACGGATAGTAGGAGCTTCTCCCGGAGCTGCAGATGAAGAAATGACCTGTACACCCGAGGTCTTACCTTGTAAAGCGGACTGTACGGTAGTAACCGAACGGTTTTCCATATCTTCAGCTTTTACCTGTGAGATAGAACCAGTAACAGAACTCTTTTTCTGTACACCATATCCTACAACTACAACCTCGTTCAGGGTTTGCGTATCTTCTTTCAGCGAAACGGTTAAAGAAGGTTGGTTGACTGCGATTTCCTGAGTGGTATAACCTACATAAGAGAATACAAGGATACGTCCTTTTGCAACGTTCAATACATAATTTCCGTCGAAGTCAGTAATTGTACCGTTGGTCGTACCTTTTTCAAGCACACTTACACCGATTAAAGGTTCTTTGCTCTTTGCATCCAGAACCTGACCTTTTACGGTAATACTTTGCGCCAATGCAGATGATAGTCCCATCCACATAACCAGAACAATAAAGGCAATCGCTCTGGTCCATTGTTTGTCATTTGTCTTTTCCATATAGTTAAGAATTAGGGTTAGTAATTAGAATCCTCTCATTGGAAATTTTGAAATGAACTGCATCAGTTCTTTGTCTTGATTGTATTTGATCTCGCTTTGGTTGTTGAAAATCATTGTTGCACCTTTCTCTACTGTATACGGTTCCCATGTTGGAAGACCTTCTACATTAGGATTTCCTGTACGTGCAAACTGTATCCATGCACTGCTCATTTTGTCTGCCAGTGCTTGTGCATCTTTACCTCCACCTGTCATTGAGGCGCATCGAGCGATGTTATCGAAAACAAAAGCTATTTCCATGCAATGAGTAGAACGGAGAATTCCATCCATTACGGGTGATTCCCATGCAAACTGATACATGTAAACAGGAGCGGCGTGCTGGGCAGCTTTCCAGTTTCCTTGTTCGATTGCTGCTGGACGGAATGTTACGTCAAAATCGATCATGTCTTGAGGAGTTGCAGCCGGATATACTTTTTTGAATATTTCGATATAGTTATCGGTCTTCTCTCCATATTTAGCTTTCAGCATTTCTTTTGCCTGATCGAGAGTTGCATTTCTCAGTTCGGGAACATATGTACTGATACAGAACTCATGTAAGGTTGTACCGATCATCATTGGAATATCTTTTGATAATTCGGCTTGCTTTTCGGGCTGTTGGGGGAGGATGTTTCCGTCAACGGTAGGTCCCCATCCGAATATAAAAGAATGGATGCCTTCTTTTTCGGCTTCTTTGCGGACATTGGCTATTGCTTTTTCGCCTGCAGCCAGTAATGTTTTATAAGGTATGGTCTGAAGTTTATCAATCTCTTCAGCTTTGATACCCAGTTCTTCTAATGTAGCCGCAGCTATCCTTTGGGAGTATTTGCTTTCCATTGTCCGCTGCATGGAACCACTTTGTACGATGGCTTTTTGGAAAAGACCTTTTGCAGAGGGAGTAGCGAGTAGTGTAGATACTTTTCCTCCGCCACCTGACTGTCCGAATATGGTGACATTTGATGGGTCACCTCCAAAGTTTTCAATATTTTCGTTTACCCAGCGAAGTGCAGCTACCAGATCCAGCAAACCTACGTTTACACTTTGGGCATACTTACCTCCGTAAGCTGATAAATCGAGAAAACCAAGTACGTTTAATCTGTGGTTTAAGGTTACTACTACCACATCTCCTTTTCTTGACAGAGCAGCACCGTCATATGAAGGTAGTTCCTGACCTGAACCGGCAGCGTAGCCTCCGCCGTGCAGCCATACCATTACAGGGCGCTTTTTCCCGTCTTTTAATCCTTGAGTCCAAATGTTTACACGCAGACAATCTTCACCTGGAAAACCGTCATCCCAGTTGAATGCGAAAGCTTGTTCGTCTGATTGCCATCCCATACGTTCTGCTTGTGGACAAGTAGGTCCGTATGCCCGTGAACTACGGATGCCTTTCCATTGGTCTGGTGCTGTAGGAGGCATAAATCTTTCAGCTTTGGCGTAAGGAATACCTTTAAAGGTAAATACATTATTTTCAAGATAACCACCCACTTTACCATATTGGGTTTGTGTGACGGCAATATTCGATGATGCGGAAATTTCATCGCATGGCTCATTGTACTTGCCGGCAGCACTTGCATTTCCTGTATATAATGCAAGCAGTGAAATGAAGATTAAGGTAGAGAATTTGTGTTTTATCATAAATTTATTGTTTTAGGTTTTCCGATTGCAATATTACGATGTTCCTTTCTCTACAGTTATTTTATTTATTTTTAATGTTTGTTGCAGCGTTCAATCCTCCTGTCTTATTTGTTTAAATGTTTGTTCATTTGTTCAAAATGTGCTTTTGGGGTACTTTATACCTTGTTTTTTGCTTATATTTGTGTCTGTAATTTTGTTAACTAGCGATACTTAAAATGAAAACATTAAGTCTTTTGTTTTTTATTTTTTTATTGTTCTCATGCACTCGCAGTGGGAAAGATTTGGTTTCAGAAGTAGAAAGACAAAGTCCTCTTGTCACCAATGATATATCCAATCAACAGATTACGGCATTCGGTGAAGACGGGAAGGGACATATATGGATAGGTACTTTCCGTGGGTTGAATAAATTCAGCGTAAATGAATATCATCAGTATTTTTGTACGGATGACTCTCTTGATATTCCCGACAATCATATTCAGGATATTTTTCTTGATTCAAAAAAGCGCTTGTGGATATCGACAGTAAACGGTGTGTGCCAGTATACCGATAAGGATAATTTTAAGAATATCCGCTTGAGTGGAAATAACAGAAACGGATTGCGTTTGTCTGAATCTTCCAAAGGTGATATTTTGCTTACTACACTGACAGATATTTGTCTGTATAATTCATCGGAAGAGTGTTTTGAACCGGCTATTTATGATTTTGATACATCATCTATGTTTATTATCAACAGCTTTGTCGATGCACAAGATAATTGCTGGGTAATAACTTCCAAGGATATGCGGTGCTATTCTTTGTCCAATTATAAAAGAACATTCTCGATGAAACGAGAAGAGTATTGTCGTGCTTCTTATTTACTGAAAAATGGAGAACTCTGGATGGCAGGCAATCAGTCGGTATCTATATTCGATGTAAGGCAGCGCAAGTATTTGTCATTGCCCGAGGCGATAGCTTCTCATCCGGTTTTGTCACATGTTCCTGTTGAGTATATTTATCCTTATGAAAACGGTGTCTTGCTGTGTACGCAGGGAAGGGGAGTGTTTTATTACGACAAAACATCGAAGACAGTCATTCATCAGGGTGAGAATGGTTTTCCTTTTGAAGTCCCGAATTTTAAGATTAGCCGTATGTTTAATGATTCACAAGGCAATTTATGGATTGGTTCAGTAGATCAGGGGTATGCAGTACATTATCGTTATAAGAAACTGTTTAACAATAATAACTACTTGAGTTCTTATTTTAAGGATAAGTCTGTTATTTCTTTGTCGGCAGATAAACATCAGAACTTATGGATTGCAACACTGATGGATGGGGTATTTGTCTATCGGTTTGGCAATCAGCAGTTGGAAAAGATAGACCGTAATGAGCTCTTTGGCAGAGGTGAAGGGAATACTGCTTATGTCAATCAGTTGTATGTCAGCGATATAGATGGAACTGTCTGGATGACAGCTACATCCAATGAAGTATTGAAATGTAAGTATGAAGAAGGACGTTTTCGGGTAGAGCAGCGATATATGGTGAATGTTCCCATGTCTATAGTGGAAGATGATAAACAGAATCTGTGGATTGGCACAGCGAGTAGTTTCCTATATGTATTGCGTAAAGGAGATAAAGCGTTTTCTCGTTTCCCGGTTTTCAGCGGCTATACATTTATTCCAGGGCTTTTACCTATAGGTAATGGAACTATTCTTGCTTCAGCATTTTACCAGCCTTTAAAACTGGTATCTGCAGATGGAACAATATCTGAGCCTAAAGTAAATATACAAGACTTTGAACGTTGTATCCAGCGTTCTGTTTTTATTCCGACCGATTTGTATAAAGACAGTTCTGGTAATATATGGATAGGAACCGTAAGTAACGGACTGATGTGTTATTCGCCTGAATCAGGAAAAGTTACTCCGTTCCCGGGGACAACTTGTACAGATATATCCAGTATCGAGGAAGATAGACAAGGAAATTTATGGATAAGTACATTGTACGGCTTAAGCAAATATATTCCTCAAACTGATAAATGGATAAATTATTATGAAGCCGACGGGTTAGGGGGCAATCAGTTTTATGACAGAGCTTCATGCTGTCTGGATGATGGTACACTTGTTTTTGGCGGTACACATGGGGTGACAATATTCCAGCCAACTAACATGCAGGTCAGACATGATATACCTCTGCTGTTTGAAGATATTAAAATACATAATACGTTGGTCCGTCCGGGAAAAGGAGCCTGCATAGATCGTCATTTATCTTATAATCCGGATATTAATCTGAAGTACGATCAAAATGGTTTCAGTATCTCTTTTGCAGCACTCGACTATAGTGAAAGTGAACGTCTGCACCATTATTATAAATTGGATGGATTCGACCAATATTGGATTAACGCTCATAACAATAAAGAAGCCTATTATGCAAATCTTCCTGCTGGAACTTATACTTTTAGGGTTCGGATTACTCAAAATGATCAGAGTACTATCGTAGGAGAAAATGCTATTCGGGTTATTGTACATCCTGCTCCGTGGGCTACATGGTGGGCATATACTTTTTATCTGATAGCGGGGATTACTATCTTGGCCTTCTTTATAAGAGCCATGTGGCGTATACGCGCGGAGAAGCAGGCTGTGCTTCGTGCAGAACAGGCAAAGGCGCAAGAGCAGTTTATCAATAAGATGAATATGAGTTTCTTTGCCAATATTTCTCATGAATTCCGTACACCTCTGACAATGATCTCCGGTCCGATTTCTTTATTGTATAGCAGTTCGGATATAACCGGTGAGAATAAAAATCTGCTTCGTATCGTACAGCGTAGTGTAAACCGTATGCTGAGGCTGGTAAACCAAATGCTTGATTTTAATAAACTGGAAAATGATACGTTGAAACTCAAGGTACGTCCTACTGAGATTGTTGTGTTTCTGAAAGAGTTGACAGATATATTCCGTGTTAATGCTGAAAGTAAGTCGATTACAATGATAACCAACGGCTTGGAAGGAAGTTTCATTGCCTGGATAGATGAAGATAAAATAGATAAGATATTTACTAACCTGATGTCGAATGCCTTGAAATATACTCCCGCTGGTGGACGTATCAATGTGAATTTTGATATTGTATCGGGGGAGGATGCTGTACAAGCTGTAAAGATAGAAGTTATTAATACCGGACAGATACCGGATGATAAACTGGAAAAGATCTTCGAACGTTATTATCAGATTTCGGATGAGCATGGAGGAATATATAACTGGGGAACGGGTATTGGACTTTATTATGCCCGCAGTCTTGCCCGACTTCATCATGGGAGCTTGACTGCCTCTAATCTGAAAGACGACAATAAAGTAATGTTTACACTTATTGTACCTGTTGGTCAGTCGGCTTATTCGGAAGCAGAGCGGTCGCATGAACAAGTCAATCAGCTGGAAGCTTTCCCGCTTGAGGAAAATCCGCTTCCTGTAAAACCTGATCCGGATCTTGACAAGGAGAAAAAAACAATCATGGTTGTTGATGATGATTCTGAAGTTGCTTATTATCTGGAGCTGCTGCTTGGCTCCGATTATCAGGTCGTTTGCCGTTTTAATGCAGAGAGTGCACTCGAAGCTATTACAGAGAGTGTTCCCGATCTGATTCTGAGTGATGTGGTCATGCCGGGAAAGGATGGTTATTGGCTTTGCCGCGAGATAAAGGAGAGTTTACAGCTTTGTCATATTCCGGTCATTCTGGTTACGGCAAAGACAACCATAGAAAATCAGGTGGAAGGGTTGAATGTAGGAGTTGATGCTTATGTGACAAAACCTTTTGAACCGCATTATCTGATGGCTCTTATCAAGTCATTGCTCAATAACCGGGAAAAGACACGTAGTTTGCTTAGCCGTTCTACCCAGACAGACAAGATGGACGAGAATGTGCTTTCACCGCAGGATAATATGTTTATGACGGAATTATATCATCTGATGGAGAGTGAACTTTCTAATCCTGAGCTGGATGTAACAAGAATGACTCAGCTTCTGAAAATATCACGAACTAAATTTTATTATAAGGTAAAAGGACTGACAGGAGAGAATCCGAGTGTCTTTTTCAAAACGTATAAATTAAATCGTGCGGTAGAACTTTTGAAGGAGGGTAAATATACAATCTCTGAAATAGCTGATATGACAGGTTTCAATACATTGTCTCATTTCTCGAAGAGCTTTAAACAGCAGTTCGGAATACCTCCTAGTGAGTATCTTAAATAGTTGGTTAATAGGAGTTTAAAAACATCAGCATGTTTCCTGTATTTTTTGTACGAATTTTAAAAAAATATCTCGATGAATTTGTGAAAAGATGCTGATATTTTTGGAAAAGGAATGTGTTGTTTTTTGCCTTTCACGGCTTTCACCGGTTCTTGATGCCAGTAACCCGGTGGAAGCCGTGAAGGGTAAAAAGAAACTTTTATTGATAAATACAATATTTTCAGGCTGTTAAAGGCCGGATCCTATCTTTTTGTTTTGGCAATCATAAAGGTTATGGCTGCTATGGAAAGTAAAATTCCGACAATGATATTGGTTGTGAGAGCTTCTCCAAAGACAACAGTTCCAATGAGAATAGCAGTAACGGGTTCGAATACCCCAAGGACGGATGCTTTGGTGGCTCCGATGTTTCGTGTCGCAATAGCCAATGTAGCGGTTGATACGACAGTCGGAAGAATCGCAAGACCGACAAGGTTCAACCAGACCATGTTTCCTGTAAGTCCGGTTGTTATATGAATGTCGGATAATGTAATTTTCCCTAAGAAGATAATTGCACCTACTGTCAGTGCATAGAATGTAAGCAGGCTGTTTGATATATTGCTGATAATTTTGCTTCGGTTGATGATGACTATAAATAGTGCATAGACTAAAGCCGAACCTAACGAAAGGATGACTCCTATCGGATTGATGGTCTGTGTAGAATCGCTCTGTGTCATGATCACTACCCCTACAAAGGTGAGAATGATGGAAAGCCAGACCGGCCAGGAGGGAACAACCCGCAAAAAGACCATGATGATAGCTACAAGAACCGGATAGAGAAATATAATAGTTGTTGCAAGTCCTGAGGCTATATAGCTGTATGCCTCGAACAAGAATACACTACTTGATGTGTAAAGTAGTCCGAGTATAAGCAACACGCCGGCTTGTTTCCATGAAATCTTGAAACTTTGTCTGCTCAATAAGAGAAAACCACCTAAGAATAATACGGCAATGGCATAACGGAAGAAAAGAATAGATTCGATGGCTGCACCTTCTTTCATTAAAGGAACTCCGAACAACGGATTTAATCCATAGGTTATACCGGTGATAATTCCGGCGGGATACCCGATAATTGCATTTTTACTGATATTTTTCATATTGGCTGAATAGATACGTAAAATTTTATATATGTTTTTTGATTGTTGATGACTGAATAAAATTCTTGTTCCTGAACTGTCATGTCTCAGAACCTTTAGCCGTTTTTGTATCCTGATAGGGGGCTTTCTATTCATGAAGATACTTATGTATCAGGAGAAGGCCGGTTGTAACCGAGAAACTATCCTGACCAATTCTCGCGGTCAAGGTTACGGTAACTGATGGCTTCTGCCAAATGATGAGGCTGTATGTGTTCGGCATTTTCCAGGTCGGCGATAGTTCTCGAGACTTTCAGAATACGGTCGTAGGCACGTGCTGAAAGATGAAAACGCTCCATGGCATTGCGAAGTAATGAGAGCCCTTTTTCGTCTGGAAGTGCATATTGGTGTAACAGACGTGATGACATTTGTGCGTTGCAGTGGACTCCTGCGTCATGAGCAAATCGGCTGGCTTGTATCTGTCTTGCCCGGATAACTCGTTCGCGTATAGCTGCACTCGACTCACCTTTAGTCTGTTCAGACAGTTTTTCGAAAGGGACAGGGACTATTTCTATTTGTATGTCGATACGGTCGAGTAGCGGACCGGATATTTTGTTCAGATAACGTTGAACTTGTCCGGGGCTGCATACGCAGTGACGCGTTGGGTGATTATAATAGCCGCATGGACACGGGTTCATGGAGGCTATGAGCGTAAAGCTGGCAGGATATTCTAATGTATATTTAGAACGTGAAATAGTTATCCGACGGTCCTCAAGTGGCTGACGAAGGACTTCGAGTACGCTCCGGTTGAATTCAGGCAGCTCGTCAAGAAAGAGTACACCGTTGTGGGCAAGGCTGATTTCTCCAGGCTGGGGACTGCTCCCGCCACCTACCATGGCAACTTGTGAGATTGTGTGATGAGGGCTGCGGAAAGGGCGTACAGCTATCAATGAAGAATCTTTACCAAGCTTTCCGGCAACTGAGTGTATCTTAGTTGTTTCCAGGCTTTCTGCCAGTGTCAGAGGGGGAAGAATACTTGGAAGGCATTTCGCCATCATTGATTTTCCACTACCCGGTGCGCCTATCATAATGAGGTTGTGTCCGCCTGCTGCTGCAACTTCAAGTGCGCGCTTTACATTTTCTTGTCCTTTTACGTCGGCAAAATCGAAAGGGAAGTTATCCTGGCTTCGATAAAACTCTTCTCGGGTATTGACTATTGTTGGTTCTAAGGTACGAATCCCGTTGAAGAATTCAATTACCTCAGTAATGTTTTCTACTCCAAATACTTTCAGGTTGTTGACAACAGCAGCTTCTCGGGCATTCTGCTTGGGAAGAATTAATCCTTCCAGTCCTTGTTCACGGGCGCATATAGCAATAGGAAGTGCTCCTTTGATAGGCTGCAAATTACCGTCTAATCCTAGCTCTCCGATAATTAGGTAACGGTTCAGTTTGTCGGATGACACAGTTCCTGTAGCAGCAAGTATACCGATAGCCAGGGGAAGATCGTATGATGATCCTTCCTTTCGGATATCAGCAGGTGCCATGTTTACAACAATCTGGCAGGTGGGAAATTTATAACCGTTGACTTGCAGTGCAGACATGATGCGTTCATGACTCTCTTTTACGGCAGAATCGGGTAAACCGACTAGAAAAAATTTAATACCGCGTGAACTGTTGACTTCAATGGTCACAATTGTTGCGTCGATACCTTGTACCGCTGCTCCGAATAATTTGGTTAACATGAAGAGATTATTTTATTTCTTTTCCTCTTTTTTGATAAGCTGCTCTACTGTCGTATACAGATCTTTTTCCGTTAAGTCTTTACCAAGGACTTTTCGGTTGCGGTCTATTAAAATATTTGCAGGCAGTTTATGTATGTTATTCTGTTTGACAACCTGATTGCTCCAGCCTTTGTAGTCGCAGACTTCAATCCATTGTTTGCTGTCTTCTTTACAAGCTTCAAGCCATTTCTTTTTTTCGTAGTCGAGTGAGATGTTGAGCACTCTGAATTTCTTTTCCGGAAATTCCTTTGCCATTTTGGCTAGTGAATCACGTACGGATACACTTGCTTTATCCCAACTGGCCCAAAAGTTCAAAAGTGTGTAATTATTCTCTGAACTACTCCATGTCACATATTTGCCACTACGGTTTTTGCATGAAAAATATGTGAGGTATTTTTCATTTCTCTCTGTTTTGTCTTTAGGAGGTATTGACTTTAAAGCCATACTTAATATGCGGCTGTCTTTTATGTTTCCTCCAAGTGGCTCTATCAGACTTCTGGTCTTTTCAATGTCAGGCTGAGGTACTTGTACGAAATAATCGTTGATGAGATAGGCTGATACAAATGAGTGCGGATGTTGTACAATAAACTCTTCTGCTTTTTGAGTGATAGCCGCACTGTCTTTTAGGTTTTGCAAACTTTCCAGAAATTTTCCATATACCCCATTCTCTCCGTCACCGCTGATAACCGGATTTTCAAAACTTCCCTTAAGAGTCATATGCAGTGTCTTATCTGCAAATACAGGTATCGTTTTTAACATATCGGGCGAAACTAGCCAGAATAATGTTAATGTATCGGGTGAAAAAGTATATGTAAACTTTCCGTCCTTGAGAATAATAGTATCAAGCTTGGAAACAGGATCGTCATAAACAACCAGAATTTCGTCGGAACTACAATTTTGCAGTTCGCCTTGTAAAACAAACTCTGGTTCCTTTTTACATGAAGCCAAGCAGATTGCAATCGTCAGGAAGAATACTATTTTTCTCATGTTTCCATATTTATTTTCTGCGAAAGTACTAAATTATTTGTAATAAAAAAACCGGAATACAAGGGAATGTATTCCGGTTTTCCAAAAGATATGATAAAATCAATTACTTGATTTCGTTAGCATATTTAGCAAATTCGCGGTCAATCTGAGCTTTTGCAGCCAGAGTTGCATCTTTCTGAGCAACTTTAGCCATGCTAGTCTTAACCAAATCAGCGTTGTTTGTTCTTGCACCTACGATAGCCATCAAGTAGTCAGTGTAAGCATCAGGATTCTTAACTGCATTCAAAGTATTTTTAGCTTTGTTGTAGTCTTTAGCCAGAATCTGAGCCAAAGCAGCTGAGTTAGTCTTAGTATCACCGAATGCCTGTACAGCGCGATCGTACTGACCTTGTTTGATATACAAGTTACCCAGAGCTTCATTAGCTGTGTTAGCACCAGTTGATTTGCTTAAGTAAGTTTCAGCGTTAGCTACATTACCCTTAACCAATTCGATGTAACCAAGGTTAGTGTTAACTTCAGGAGCGTTAGCGTCTTTGCTAGCAGCTTGTTTGAAGTAGTTTTCAGCTGTAGTGAAGTCACCGTTAGCATAAGCCATCATACCCAAGTTGTTGTATGCACGGAAATCGTTAGGATACAATTCTGTAGTTTTCTTGTAGATAGCCTCCTGACGAGCTTTGTCGTTTGTCAGAGTAGCAGCGTACAGCAATTCGTTTGCGCTTAATACCTTAGCATCAGTATCGAATGCTTCGTTGATTTCTTCATCGCTACGACCGATAACGTCATAGTTTGCAGTCAAGCGAGCACGACGCAACTGAGGAAGGATTTCGTCAGCCAAAGTTTTGTAAACTGAAGAAATGTTCTTGATTTCAGTTTCACGCTGTTCTGGATCGTTATACATAGAAAGAACACGCAAGATCAGGTCTTTATCCTGGATGTTTGATTTAGAAACCAATTCCTGGAAACCATCCCAGTCCTGAGCAGTATACTTAGTGTCTACTGTAGTTTCGATCTTACCTTTCTTCAATTCTTTGTTCAAATACTTTTCAGTGTTGTTCTGACGATTTTCAGCCAAAGTAGTATTCAATTTAACACCACCATCAGGAGAAGCATAAGCAGAAACTTCGATGTTGTTCAACTTATAGTTCTTAGTATCGCCTGCAACTGTTACAACCTGCTTGTTGAAGTCTTTCAAACTTTCAGACTTCAATTCGTTTGCGCGAAGGTTAGCCTGCTGGATCAAGAACATGATCTGTGCTTCTTTAGCTTGTTTGATGATACGCTGGAATGCGTCTGGAGCCAAAGCTGCGTTAGCAGAGTTTACAGTAGGAAGTTCTGAAGTAGCGATAACACCATCAGCAATCTTTACAGAAGGAATAGTGTATTCTTTTTTACCTTTTTTGATCTTGAAATCAAGATACAATTCAGATTTAGCCATTTCAGGAACATAGTCGAAAGAGGCTTTCATTGTATAAGTACCACCAGTCTTGTAAGAGATTGTCTGGTCGTTACCTTGTACTTTTTCACCCTGGAATGTAGCTGGCTGGCCTTTAGCTTCACCGCCATCCCATCTCAATACTGGAGTTACTTCAACGATAGCGTTCTTTTTGAAGTACTTTTCGGGGAACTTACCTGTGATAGTAACAGGAACTTTACCTCCGACAGCTTCTAACACTTCTGGATTTGTTGTGAAGTAGTCAGCGGATAATTCGCCCATCTTGCTACATGAAGAGAAAGCAAGGACTAACAATGCCACTAAAGGCAAATACAACTTCTTAATCATGATTTTTTAAATATTAGGTTTGTTATAAAAATATAATCTAGCTGTTTTTTTATTCTTTTGGGGGCAAAGATAAGAAAAACTCTATTAGGTGTGGATGTTTTAACCTCCTTTTTTTAAAGAGATATTAAAAAAAAGATTAAATTAAGTCATTTTCTCTTTCTCTGCACCTTGATGCTTAATGTTTCTAGGATGATGCCCGATGATTTCTTGTCGTAATCTGTTCTTGTCTATGTGTGTATAAATTTCAGTTGTTCCGATGCTCTCATGTCCTAACATGCATTGTATTGCACGTAAGTTCGCTCCACCTTCTAATAAATGAGTAGCAAAGGAATGTCGGAATGTATGTGGGCTTATTTTCTTTTTTAATCCGATCAGGCTGGCTAATTCCTTTATAATATGGAATACCATAATACGGGAAATGTTTTTTCCGAAACGGCTGATAAATACAAAGTCTTCATATTCCGGTTTGATGAGTCCCTGGTTCCGTTCGATAAAATAGTTCCGGATTTCATTGATGGCACGAGGAGATATAGGTACAAGGCGTTGTTTGCTCCCTTTCCCTTCGACTTTTATAAAGCCTTCGTCAAAATACAGATCGGATATTTTCAGGTTGCATAACTCAGAAACTCGGAGCCCGCAGCTGTATAAGGTTTCTAGAATCGCACAATTTCGCTGTCCTTCACGGGTACTTCGGTCTATACTTCCGATGAGGGCATCGATCTCTTCTACGCTTAGGACATCGGGAAGATGTTTTCCGATTTGAGGAGATTCCAGTAGTTCTGTAGGATCTTGCTGGATATAGTCATCCAGTACCAGAAAATGGTAAAAAGAACGTATGCCGGAAAGTATGCGCGCCTGTGACCGCGGGTGAATTCCGATATCATGAAGTCCGGCGGAAAATGTTTCCAGGTCTTGTAGGGTAACTTGGGTATAATCGATATTCTCTAATGTCAGGTATGCGAATAATTTATCCAAATCTGTGAGGTAAGCCTGTACTGTATTTTCAGAGAGAGATTTTTCTAATTTCAGATATTGCTTATACTTTATTATTATCTTCTCTCTTTTCACATAAGTTTTCATTTCTTTTTCGTATCTTTGTGCCAAATTTCTCAACAAAGGTATTAAAAAGTTTTAGTTTGAATAGGTATGAGAATACAAATAATCAATGGTCCCAATATCAATTTATTGGGGAAACGAGAACCTTCAATTTACGGTGCTGTTTCTTTTGAAGATTATTTGGTGACGCTGAAAGCACAGTATCCCGATGTACAGATAGAATACTATCAGTCGAATATAGAGGGGGAATTGATTAATAAAATCCATGAAATAGGGTTTTCTTATGATGGAATTGTGCTGAATGCAGGAGCTTATACGCACACTTCTATAGCTTTGCAAGATGCTATCCGTGCTGTAACAACTCCTGTCATTGAAGTACATATCTCGAATGTGCATACCCGGGAAGAGTTCCGGCATAAATCTATGATCTCTTGTGCTTGTAAAGGAGTGATATGTGGCTTCGGACTTGATTCGTACAGACTTGCTTTGGAAGCACTTTTATATACAAAGAAATAATACATTTAGAATAAGAACAAAATATGATGCTCAAACAAACAAAAATCGTTGCGTCCATTTCGGACTTACGTTGTGAAGTAGATTTTATCAGAGACCTTTTTAATGCCGGTATGAATGTTGTTCGTATGAATACAGCTCATGCCAGTCGTGAAGGATTCGAAAAATTAATCAGTAACGTGCGTGCGGTATCAAACCGTATCGCTATCCTGATGGATACAAAAGGTCCGGAAGTACGTACTACTGCAAGCGCAGAAGGTCCTATTGATTTTAAAACAGGAGATAAAGTACGTATTGTTGGCAATCCTGCACAGGAAACTACTCGTGAATGCATTGCTGTGACCTATCCGGGCTTTGTACACGATTTGTCGGTTGGTGCCGATGTATTGATTGATGACGGTGAACTGGAACTGAAGGTTGTAGAAAAGAGTGAAGATACTTTGTTTTGCGAGGTTTGTAACGACGCTACACTGGGAAGCCGTAAGAGCGTGAATGTTCCGGGTGTACGTATAAACCTTCCTTCACTGACTGAAAAAGACAGAAATAATATTCTTTATGCAATCGAAAAGGATATTGATTTCATCGCACATTCATTTGTACGCAATAAGCAAGATGTACTTGACATTCGTGAAATATTGGATGCACACAAGAGCGACATTAAGATTATTGCAAAGATTGAAAATCAGGAAGGTGTAGATAATATTGATGAAATACTTGAGGTAGCTGACGGAGTTATGGTTGCTCGTGGTGACTTAGGTATTGAAGTTCCTCAGGAACGTATTCCGGGTATTCAGCGTCAGCTTATCAAGAAATGTATTCTGGCAAAGAAACCGGTTATCGTAGCAACTCAGATGCTGCACACCATGATTAACAACCCACGTCCTACTCGTGCAGAGGTTACAGATATTGCAAATGCAATCTATTATCGTACAGACGCGCTGATGTTGAGTGGTGAAACTGCATATGGAAAATATCCGGTAGAAGCTGTTAAGACAATGGCTAAGATTGCTGCACAGGCTGAAAAGGATAAAATGGAAGAAAATGATATTCAGATTCCTTTGACTCCGGAAAATACAGATGTTACTGCATTCCTTGCTAAACAGGCTGTACGTTCTACTACATTGATGCCGATTCGTGCTATCATTACTGACTGTTTCAGTGGTTTGACTGCTCGTAACCTGGCTGCTTTCCGTGGAAAATATCCTGTGTTGGCTGTATGTTATAAGGAAAAGACTATGCGTCATCTGGCATTATCTTATGGAGTGGAAGCTATCTATATGCCAGAAAAAGCCAGTGGTCAGGAATATTATTTCACAGCATTGCGTAAATTGATTGCTGATGGAGTTCTTTCAGATAAAGACATGGTGGCTTATTTGAGCGGAGGAAAGAAAGGTACTCATACTTCATTCCTTGAAATCAATCAGGTAGGCGATGTGTTGGACAGTGAAGATGAATATGTTTTACCCAACCGTAACCGTTACTTATAATATATATGAAAGAAACGGACGCTCTGGACGACTATATACTTCAGCATATAGATGAAGAAGGAGAATACTTGAAGGCTTTATACCGGGCGACGCATGTTAAACTTTTGCGTCCCCGTATGGCTTCAGGGCATCTGCAAGGACGTATGCTGAAAATGTTTGTACAGATGATACGTCCGAAACAAGTGCTTGAGATAGGTACTTACAGCGGATATTCCGCTCTCTGTCTGGCAGAAGGACTGGAAGAAGGGGCTATGCTCCATACTTTCGAGATAAATGATGAGCAAGAGGATTTTACACGTCCGTGGCTGGAAAATTCATTGTATGCCGATAAAATAAAGTTCTATATAGGTGATGCATTGAAGATTGTGCCTGATATGGACGTAACATTTGATCTTGCTTTTGTTGACGGTAATAAGCGTTTTTATGTAGAGTATTATGAGATGATTCTGAAAAAGATGAATTCAGGAGGCTATATTATAGCCGATAATACTTTGTGGGACGGACATGTACTTGAACCCGAACCTCATCATACAGATACGCAAACTATCGGTATTAAGAAGTTTAATGATTTGGTGGCGGCCGATACACGTGTAGAAAAAGTTATATTGCCTTTACGTGACGGCTTAACCATCATACGTAAAAAGTAATTATTTATATGGAAACAACCAGACAAAATAAAATCGCTCGGCTCATTCAGAAAGAGCTGAGTGATATTTTCTTGCTGCAAACAAAGGCGATGCACGGTGTATTGGTTTCAGTCAGTGTTGTGCGTATTAGCCCGGATATGAGTTACGCTCGTGTATATCTTAGCGTGTTCCCGTCGGAACGTAGTGAGGAAATCGTAAAAAATATCAATGACAATATGAAGTCGATTCGTTTTGAGTTGGGAAATCGGGTACGTCATCAGTTGCGTATTATTCCGGAACTTAAATTCTTTGTCGACGATTCGCTGGATTATGCTGCTCATATCGATGAGCTGCTTAAGAAATAAACTCTCTTGTTCACCACAGGCTGCATCATTCTATTTCTTTTTGTTATAGAAGTGCGGTCTGTGGTGAAAAATTAATACACCATGAATTTCCCCTTTTACATAGCTCGAAGATATTTGTTTTCCAAGAAATCGCATAATGCTATCAATGTGATTTCGGCTATTTCCGTATGTGGAGTGGCACTTGCTACGCTGGCACTGGTATGTACGTTGTCTGTATTCAATGGGTTTCAAGATTTGGTAACTACATTTTTTACAGCCTTCGATCCGCAATTGAAGATTACTGCTGTTCGCGGAAAGGTATTTGACGGGCAAGATAAGCGAGTGCTTCAGCTCAAAAAAATGCCAGACGTAGAAGTTTATTCCGAGTCTTTGGAAGACAATGTAATGGTGCAATATCAAGGCAGACAGGCTATGGCGGTGGTGAAAGGAGTTGAAGATAACTTTGATCAGCTGACTCCCATAGACAGTATTCTTTTTGGAAGAGGTGATTTACTGCTTCATGATGAGGTTGTTGATTATGCTATTCCTGGTATTCAATTGCTTTCTACATTAGGCTCAGGTATCCGTTTTCTGGATCCGTTGGAAATATACGCTCCCCGTCGTGGTGCAAAGGTAAATATGGCAAATCCTTCTACAGCTTTTGTTACCGGTAATTTATTTTCATCGGGACTGGTTTTTGCTGTAAACCAGGAAAAATATGATGCTTCTTACATACTGACATCAATAGATTTTGCCCGACGTTTATTTCAATATACTACAGAGGTCAGTGCAATAAATCTGAAACTGAAAGCTGGAGCAGATACGGATGCAGTAAAAAAACATATACAAGATTTGTTAGGTGATGATTTCCTGGTACAAGACCGTTACGAGCAGCAGGCAGATACCTATCGTATAATGGAGATAGAAAAGCTTATTTCTTACCTGTTTCTTACCTTCATCCTGATGATTGCATGTTTCAATGTGATAGGTTCTCTCTCGATGCTCATTATTGATAAGCGCGATGATGTTGTGACCTTGCGCAATTTGGGTGCGAGCGATCGGCAGATAGTGCGTATCTTTTTGTTCGAAGGACGTATGATATCGTTTTTCGGAGCGTTTGCAGGAGTTGTATTAGGTTTGCTGCTTTGTTGGTTGCAGCAAGAATATGGCCTGATAGCTTTGGGAAGCTCTGGAAGCTTTGTAGTTGATGCTTATCCGGTAAGTGTACATGCATCAGATGTACTTCTTATTTTTATTACCGTATTATTGATTGGTTTTCTGTCGGTATGGTATCCTGTACGTTTTCTTAGTAAACGGTTGCTGAATAAGTAGGAATTGATTTATATCTGCAATAGAAAGTTAATAAAGACATTATAAAAAAACGGACCTGTAGAGCTTTCTGCACAGGTCCGTTTTTGTGTAGTATGCTCGGCATGAGTATTAGCTAACGGGTGCAAGTCCCCAATGAGCCCTA
>DXLM01000149.1 GCA_019414725.1 Bacteroides sp. | reverse complement strand
GGGGGCGTATCTCATAGCCACCAGCCGCACCCGGAAAGAATAAAGGTTCCGGGAGGATAAGAAATATCCGGAGAACATAGGCATTTATTGTGGGAAGTTCTCGGATAAGTTGGGAGGAGGTTAAGGTTTCTGATTGGTGGAGGGATACCTTAACTTCTTCTTCTTTATATCATATTTTATTGAAAATAATAACTTGAATTGTTGGCAGATAGAGGTTTAATTCTTATTTTTGTTCATAGATCATTTAATGTTAAAGTTTTAAATTAAGGGGAATGAAAAAGAGTTTTTTAGTATTGTTGTATCTGGTCTGTATCGTGTCGTGCTCAAAGAGGGAAGATTTGTTTGATAAGACCAGGGTAGAAGAGGAGTCGAAGGAAAACTTTCCGACTCAAAATATTGATCCGAATCATGATTGGAATATGACAGCGGTGGGAACTTTAAAGGTTTCTATCAATCAAGGTTCCGGTGAGCTTTATACAGTGAAAGTATATACTGCCAACCCATTGAACGGGCAAAGTGGTGCAAGACTGATGGCCGGTCAAGAAAATGTGAAGGACGGCACTTCGTTGTCACTGACATTCGATATGCCCAAAGCAACAGCGTATGTGTATGTGCTGCTGGAAGATAAGAATTATAACCGTTCTGTAAAGATGGCCGATATGTCTGTGGCTGTTCCGCAAGTGTCATGGGGGGGAGCAGGACGAAATGTCCGTAGTGCAAACGCATTCTCCCGCAGCATTGTTTCATACACGGTTCCCGCTGATGCCGATTTCTTTAATGAGATACCTGCTGATGCAAAACCTTATCCGAAGGCATGGACTGAAACACTGAATGGAAATTACTATCTTGAGGATTGTGAGTTTGGTAATTTACATGGAGGTACAAAGGGGAATTATCATTTATTTATAAAAGGGAGTGTCTCTTTAGGTCCTGATAATTGGCCGGCTGGAACGAAAGTGCATATTCTTCCCGACAGCAAGTTGACGATGAAGAGCGGGGTGAACTTGTTGGGAGGAACGGCATTGTATATTTCCGAAGGTGGAACATTGGAAGTGGCAAACATACAACTTTCAGGCGGCAGTTGTAGCCAATTATATAATAGGGGAACGGTTCTTGTATCGGGAATAGTGGAGGAAAACTCTGATGGTGATAATATCATTTATAATGAAGGGTATTTTAATGCTTCATCTGCTGTTGTCCATATTACTAATTCGACGACTTTTATCAACCTGGGAGAACTTGATGCTGGACGGATGTCGTTTTCTGCATCAGGCAGACTGATTAATGAATCTGGGGCAAAGGTGATTGTCGAGGGTGTAACATCTGTGGCGAATATGACCAATATCATAGAGAATAATGGTGAGTTTATAACGGCTTCGCTTGATGTGTCTGGTGGCATGCAGCTTTATAATAACTGTCGGTTCGTTGTAACAGGAGAGGCAAAGTTAAGAGGAACTGTCTGGCAGGATGGGCAATCCTGTTTTGAGGCTGATAAGGTTGAAATGGGGGGAATGAGTGTCAATTTGGGCACTGAGTCCATGTTTTATGTAAAATCGGGCATGAAATATACCGGTGAAACTAATAGGATAACCGGTGTGGGAGATAAGGCCGCTCTGTTGTGGATAAATGCTAATTGTCAGTGCGCCTGGAGGTCGATAACATACAGTGGTCATTTGAAAGTAGCGGTTCAAGGTCATATTCCGGAAAACACTCAATGGGATACTTATTATATACTAGAAGGGGCGGCGGAGATAATCAGTATGGAACAAGTGAAATTAGGAACGGCCAACGGTTGTGGCAACAGCTATACCACTGATAATGGAGGAACTCTCCCTGGTACTGATACTCCTTTGGTGTATACGTATGCATTCGAGGACATTACCACGGCGGCAGGTGATTATGATTTTAATGATGTGGTGCTGAAAGTGTCCACAGTTCCGGTCAATGGACAAATGGAAGTGAAACTGGTGGCCGCAGGTGCGATAAAGGATTTGAAGGTATTTTATGGTAACACCCCTTTGTTTGGCGGTCAAGAAGTTCATGTGGCGATGGGGTGCGAGCTGGGGCAGATGGTTAATACGGGTGGTGTTAAAGGAAATATAGTGACGGATTACTCCATAGCCTGGCCGGGTGATGGCACACTGGGTAATGCTGACTTTAAAATTCTTGATTTAAAAAATAATATGTATGTTCATCTTCCTGGATATTCCACCGCGTCTATTCCTTATGCTATTGTTGTTCCTAAAGACTGGGATTATCCCGGTGAACGTCAGCGGGTGGACCATAAATACCCCCATTTTACGGATTGGGCGGAAGATATGACGCAAGAACCTGTTTGGTATGATTAAATAATATAAATAAGGTATCGGGAGTTGTTTTTTTTCAAAAGAATGGTTCAGCCTTTCACCTTTCATCATGGAGATGATCTTCCATCTTATTGATAAAAAGCAGGTGAAAGGCTGTTCTTTCATGCATATGTAGATGATTGAAAGGAATACCTCGTGACGCCTTTTCAGCCTTCCGGCATCGCCCTGTATATCACGTGCGGGGCGCGTCCGTCTC
>DXLM01000148.1 GCA_019414725.1 Bacteroides sp. | reverse complement strand
CAAACTGTTAAGGAAACAATCGGAGTTGGTGTAAACGAAAAAGCAGCCTTGAGTTCTGATAAAAACTGCCCTTTCGTTTACATCAATTTCGATTTTACCTTGGTGAACAAAGTCGCGTCCCTTTAGCCGATAGCTATGGGGATTCAATCGTTGCTCTTTTCCTTAAGTTTATCATACCGGATGTTTTGGTAAAAGTTTTTTTATTCAAGAAATCAATTTCAGGCATGACAAACAAACCCCCTATGAGGAAGTCATTTATTCTATGCAATTGTAGATCTTAACATCTCATATGTGCACGAAAAGAAGAACTGTATTTATCTTTGCGGGGTGATACCATATTCCCTCCACAAGAAGAACATTTGCATACATCGATGTGATATAAAACCCTTATCATTTCTACTGCATTTAGATTTTTTAATGTAGAAATGTATTTCTTACATCCAAGCAGGTTTCTGCAATGAGTTATCTTTTTTCTCTTGTTTCTACATGATAGCAGACCATAGTGCCGGATTCTGACAAATCGTTTGGGAGGAACATGCATCATGAATCGACGGATGAATTCTTCTCCTGAAATTGTTTTCTCTTTCCAGCAGCCTTCGTTTTTATAGTCTTTTACTACATATGTAACTGTCGTATCTGTCATGGATTTGATTCGATGATTACTGATTGCTATCCTGTGGGTATATTTTCCAAGATAATTGATAACCGACTGTGCACCATTGAAAGTTTCTTTACAGTAAGTGACCCAGTTCTTTTCATAACACTTATCAAGAAGTTCTTTAAAACGATAGCTGTTCTGATATTTCTCTGCTGTACCATGAAATTTAAGCTTAGAATCATTCCACAGGCTTTTTAACTCATCCAGATATTTTCCACGGAACACTTTCGAGATAACACCATATGGGAGAAAAAATTTTCCACCTGTTTCTTTCCATTTATTTTCATCATCAAGCCCACCTCCAAGAACAATGGTATGAATATGAGGATGATAATTCATTGCAGAACCCCAGGTATGAAGAATGCAGATATACCCTATATTAGCTCCCAGGTACTTTGCGTCTTTTGCCAATTCATTCAAGGTTGCTGAGGCAGCACGATACAGTGCATCATACAACAGCTTCTGGTTGCTGTAAATGATGGAATTCAATTCCTCAGGAACTGTGAATACTACATGATAATAGGGTGCATCAAGTACGTTCTCTTTTTGTGCATCAATCCATTTCTCTTTCGGAAACTCCTGGCACATGGGACAGCATCTGCTTCTGCAGGAGTTATTATGAATGCTGATACATCCGCAGTCCTCACAAACACTGATGTTTACACCAAAAGCGCCTGTTTTACAGTTCATGATATGATAAGCTGTTTTTCTATGATGAGCAGGAGGGCTATTCCTCTTTTCATAAGAAGGATAAAACCGTTCAAATACATCTTGTATCGTACATGATTTCTCCATAATCATTCACCGCCCATCTCATCAAATGGACTCCTGATTCCAAGCAGAGTTTTATTGCTTACATGCAGATAAACCTCTGTTGATTTTGGATCACGATGTCCCAGAAGCGCTTGAATATATTTTACATCACAGCCGGATTCAAACAGATGACTTGCAAAGCTGTGACGTAAACAATGCGTGGAGACGTGTTTCTGAATGCCTGCTCTTTTGGCACTTTCACGAAAAAACTGAATGACACTATCTTTTGTAAGATAATCCCCTGTCCATGAACTTGGGAACAAAATCCCTCTTGGTCTGCCACATTGAAACCAGTATTCTGTCAATATTTCGAGCGTCCGGTCTGCAAGCAAAGTATAACGATCAGAGCGACTTTTCCCATCACGGATGTGTATGGTTTTTTTCGTGCGTGAAATATCATCATAATGAAGATGTGTGACTTCTGAAACACGAAGTCCGCCTGAATACATAGTAGCAATCATAGCTTTGTGCTTCAGATTTGGCGTAGCATCAAGAATAGCTGATATTTCTGTTTTTGTAAGCACCGTTGGTAACTTTCTGTCCCTTTTCATACGAGGTATGTCATCATCATCCCAATTCTTCTTCAATATTTTTTTGTAAAAGAAGCGGATTCCTGAATGGTAGTGATTGTATGTTTCTGGTGAAATCCCGGAAAGTTTCTTTTCAGTTAGGAATATATCAACATCGTCAGTTGTTAATGCATCTATATCCTTGGCTGTGTGGTTCAAAAAATGAGCAACACTGGTACAGTATGCATGAATCGTGGAATCCTTGAGATTCCGTTTATTCGCAGCAGATTGAATCTGATTAAAAATTTCTTCGTACATAATAAAATCCTCCATGTAAAATCAGTAGTTAATGAAAAACCCTGCTTACATGGAGGTGCATTAGCATAATAAAACCGCTTGTCAGAAAAGCGGTCAAATGGTATTCTTTTCATAGGCAGTGGTGTCTTTCTTTATTGAATTGTTTTGTGTGGTAACTTTACAATATCAAATACTGGTAAGAATTGCCATTGCCTATTTTATTATTGAGAAAAAGAAAGCTGCGCCACAGCCTTGGCAGGCCATCGCGCAGCGATTTTGTTCAACTTGAA
>DXLM01000147.1 GCA_019414725.1 Bacteroides sp. | reverse complement strand
ATTTTATTTACTGCCAGAGCCGCTTAGGCGTGGCGAATTTTTAACGAACTATTGCCTCTGTATTATGAAAAAATATGGTCTGTTCCTTTTATTGGGGAAATTCTTGACACTCTCAATGGGAAGCTTATGGGCTGAGAATATTCAGAAGATTGACACGGTAGCTACAATTGTAGATTCAAAAGTTCTGTCAGATCCGTATTTGCCGCAACATTTGGGAGGAGAAATCTTTGTCAAAGCTAAAGATGCTAATTTCCTGAATTCATTAGTTGGTAGAATTGCCGGAATAACTGTTCAGCCCAGCTCTATGGGAACTGGAGGGGGAGTAAAAATTGAGATGAGAGGCGTAAGAAGTTTCCAAGGAAATAATAATGTTCTTTTTGTGATTGATGGAGTGCCATTTCCTCAACTTTCTGCGGAAGAGTTTTATTCCATCTATAAGGGTTATGGATTATCATCGGATGGTATCGCTTCATTTAATGCAGAAGATATAGAAGGTATTTCAGTCTTGTCGGGTGCAGTTGCTTCTGTGCTGTATGGAAGTGATGCTGCCAATGGAGTTATTCTTATTACGACCAAGCGAGGAAATAAAGAGTATAAACCTTCCATTACGGTATCGAATACGACAACTTTTGCCAAGCCTTTTGTTATGCCGGAATTTCAGCATGTTTATGAGGGTTGGGCATCGGATGTGAAAACTCCATTTGCCTGGAATCCTTCCGACTTTTATCGTACGGGACATACGGTGAATAATGCTGTTACTGTATCTGCCGGTACTGAAATGAATCAAAGCTATTTTTCTGCCATGACTCAGAATGCGGTTGGACTACTTGATAATAATAGTAGTAACCATTATAATCTGACATTCCGTAATACGACGGCTTTACTAGATAGTAAATTGAAGATTGATGTCAGTTTGATGTATATTCGTACCAAGGAGCGTAACATGCTGGCACAAGGTGACTATTTTAATCCGATTGTACCGGTTTATCTGTTGCCGGACTTTTTACGAAAGAATGATGAATATAGTCGTTTTGAACGTTATGATCCAGATGAAGGATATGCTACTCAGTATTGGCATTATGCCGACTGGCAAAATCCGTATTGGATAGAGAAACGTAATTTATTTGTGAATACTAAAGACCGTATACGGGCAGGGTTGGGATTCCGGTACTCATTAACCGATTGGCTGGATTTTATTGCATATGTAAATTATGATAAAGATAAGCAGATGCAGACACAGGAGTTATATGCTTCTACTCGTTATTTATTGAAAGATTCTTCTTTGGGAGGGTATGGGAAGATAAATGCAGATTTAAATCAGACCTACGCTGATTTAGCTTTTCATCTTCAGAAATCTGCTGGTAATTTTTCTTTTAATGCATTATTAGGAACAGTGTTTCGCGATAGAAAATACGAGTATAACTTACATGGCGGCGGTTTGGTGCAGCCGAATGTTTTTTCTCTTGACAATCTGGATAGTGTGAAAAGAAAAGACTGGGATGTCGATTTGTACGACCGCAGCAATGCGTTGTTTGCTTCTTTGCAAGTCGGTTACAAAGATTTCCTTTATATAAATGCCGGAGCACGTAAGGAATGGCAGTATTTGTGGAGTGGAGGAACAAGAGAAAGTTATGATGATGTTTTTTATCCATCGGCAGGTCTTTCGTTTATTCCAACCTCTATAATGTCACATTCGAATGTATTGTCTTTTTTGAAATTTCGTCTGGCTTATGCTGAGAGTGGTGCTTCTCATCAATATTATTTGCCTAATGGTTTATGGTCGTACGACAGAGATGCGTCATCTTTCATTCAGGGAAGGATTGCTTGTGAAAAGACTAAATCGTATGAAGTAGGTTTCGATCTGGGTATGTTTAATAATAAGTTGAATTTTTCTTTTACCATGTATTCAACATCTACGGATAGTGACATACCTCTAGCAACTTATCTGGGGAAAGCTGAGATACAAAATAAGGGCCTGGAAGTGTCGTTAGGACTGAATCAGCCTTTAGGTCCTGTTTCATGGAGTTCTAACCTTACTTATACGCTCAACAAGAATAAGATTAAGGATTTTCATGAGGTTGTAAATTCTGTAACGGGGGAATTTACAGTTAATTACTTAAAGCTCGCTTCATATGGTCAGCTTGCTGAGGAGAGACTGGTTCCCGGAGGTTCAATTGGAGATATATATGTCAGTACCTTCCGGAAAGATGCAGCCGGCAATGTTCTTTTCAATACACAGACCGGTTTGCCGGAACGAAGTAATGACTATGTATATGCTGGTAATACTTCTCCGGATTATATGATAGGATGGTCAAATGATTTCAGTTGGAAAGGTTTGGAACTTGGCTTGGTTCTTCAAGGCTGTTTTGGGGGAGAAGCCTTGTCTATGACACAAGCTATGCTTGATCGTTATGGAGTTTCACTGATTACAGCGGATGCACGTGACCAGGGAGGAGTATGGATCAGCGGGAAGAAAATTCCAGTTTTCCAGTATTATTCTGTGACATCGGGAATGTCGGGTATTGGAGAACTTTATGTAGGGATATTCAGTAAATGTCCCTAAAACGTAAGATGGCATATAAAGTCGATAGA
>DXLM01000146.1 GCA_019414725.1 Bacteroides sp. | reverse complement strand
CCCAAGTGAGTATCACCGTTAGTAGAAAGTACTTCGAATACACCACCACCAAACTCAAGGATAGAGATATCGAATGTACCACCACCAAGGTCGAATACAGCAATCTTCATATCTTTGTGAGCCTTATCAAGACCATAAGCCAAAGCAGCAGCTGTCGGTTCGTTCACAATACGTTTCACTTCCAGACCTGCAATCTGACCAGCTTCTTTAGTAGCCTGACGTTGTGAGTCCGAGAAGTATGCCGGAACGGTGATAACGGCTTCTGTAACTTCTTGTCCCAGATAATCCTCAGCAGTTTTCTTCATCTTCTGCAGAATCATAGCTGAAATTTCCTGCGGAGTATAAAGACGTCCGTCAATATCTACACGCGGAGTATTATTGTCACCTTTCACTACTTTATAAGGAACACGAGCAGTTTCCTTCTGTACCTGATCCCAGGTTTCACCCATGAAACGCTTGATAGAGAAAATAGTACGTTGCGGATTAGTGATTGCCTGACGTTTTGCAGGATCACCTACTTTACGTTCGCCACCGTCAACAAATGCAACGATAGACGGAGTGGTACGTTTACCTTCGCTGTTTGCGATTACTACCGGTTCATTACCTTCAAATACTGAAACACATGAATTTGTGGTTCCTAAGTCAATACCAATAATCTTTCCCATAATTATATATCTTTATTTATTTGTTTTCAATTAAACTGATTTCTTGGCGAATGGTTCACGAAGGACTTCTTTTTTCTTTGGTGCACCAACCGCACGCCCTTCATAAAACAAACGGTATGCCAAAAATAAGAATGTGACAAAGGCTGACAAAATGACTGATTTATTTGCTATATGATACTTTTAAATGGATTCATATAAGGCAAGAATGTCAGAACTCCACCAAATAAAAAACCTGTCAGCATCCTAGCATAATGCCATAAATGCAATCGGCCTGTTTTCTCGTTTATGAGAAAACAGGCCGACCCATATCAATTCGAATGTAGATGGATTATTGTTTCTTCAACACCAACAATTCATTTCCATTTTCACCTAACAAATATACTTTATCATCTTTCATGCTGAAACTTTTTGTTTCATTCAAAGCATTCAGCACGATAGTTTCAGTTTCCATATCAGGACACATCATCATGGTAGTAGCAACATTGTCAAATCTCAAAGAATTGGGTTTTCCATCTTCCTGCATTAACGCACCATTTATGGTATTACAGCCCACATTACCGTAAATGCGGCTTTCATCCAAATTAAAACCGATAAAAGGGGTCACCTCAGCCGTACCTACAATCTTCTTTCCATTCACCAATTCAATAACCCATTCTCCTGAAAGATCAGACAGTGACACTTCCGGAGCCGCCTTCTTTTCCAAAGTCATCAACGGCTGACCATCTTGATTACATAGAGTTATCACGTCGGGCTTGTCAGAAACCGTCTGGAAAGAAGTCACTTTATCCAATGCACCCAATACCATCTGCTCAGTCTTCATATCAGGGCACATCATGCGGGTACTTCCTATCTGTCCAAACTTCAATGTACCTGGCTTCAGAGAGTCGGCTTCAAAACTTCCCATCATACGGTTACATCCGCTATTGCCATAAATACGTTTCTGAGCTACATCAAAACCAATGAAAGGCATTCTCTCTGTAGATATCTTCTGTCCATCCACCTCTGTAATATTCCATTCCCCATCCAGAGAAGAAACAGACAACATATTCTTTCCACTACCACAAGATACAATCAATGCTCCGGCACAAACAGCCATCATTTTCAATACTAGTTTTTTCATATTATTTTTTTGTTAAATCTGTTAGTTTAGTGTGCAAAACTAACCATTTTATTTTTCACTATAGCAATTATACACAAAAATTTTATACCTTTGTATCAATTTATATATACTAACACTTAAAGCAATGAAAAGGTTTTTAGCCATTTTAATTGGGGCAACAAGCTGTAGCCTATGCACTTATGCACAAAACGGATATATAGTCACGACTACTTCACAACAAACAAGTATTTCCGTAGAATCTTTGGAAAAACAGTTTATAAACGATCATTTCAAGTATTACAACCTGTGTGACTGGACACCAGGCATGAAATTCATGGTGATGCCGGAACGTAAAGACATCATTATTCCTCCTTTTAAATCGGCGGAAACCAACAAGGAGGTGGATACAGGAGAGTTAAAACATAAGATTTTTGAATATCTGGGTTCGGAAATTACCGAACGGGGCTTTGTACATTTTAACTTTGAATGTGAAGGGCAACAATATTATCACGAACTTAAAAACACCACTCTGGAACAATATTGCCTGAAGCCCAAAGCCGGTATTCCTACCCTTGCCTACCTGGGTGATGTGGACATAGCCAAAGAACTGCTGGAAGGACAAACCCTATATATGCGTACCAATAAAGTACGTATAGATGATCCCAACAGCATATCGGGCTATAAAGAGGTCCCGATTGGTATAAATGAAGAAGTAACAGTAACAGCTGTCGGAGTGGGCAGCCGCGCATACCCTGTAAAAATCGTATTCCAAGACAAGAAAGGAAACACCTACTATCAGCCGGTAGCTATATCAAAGACTAATTGTGGCATGGCAGACAGTGATTTTATTATGG
>DXLM01000145.1 GCA_019414725.1 Bacteroides sp. | reverse complement strand
ACAAAATCTTTAGGTAATAACAAAGCCCCTGCTTGTGAAAGTCGGGGCTTTGTGCGTAAAAAACAGAAGGTGTGCATTTTGACACACCTTCGTTCTTTATAGAGTAATAGAAAGAATATACATTTAAAGCATAATCTATTCTTCTATGTTATCGTTTGTTAACAGTCATAGCAACTTTAATTATTACATCGTGACCATACATATCCTTGCACTTGATAGTCAATGTAGAAGGAACAGCAGCAGTCGGATTCGTTTCAGAAGACAAAGCAGTAGCCTTGAAACCTGTAATATGCTTATTATTATCTATAATTACATCAAAGTATTCTTCTTCACCATTTGCATCACTGGTCAAAGTCGCATCTGTAATAATCAGACTTGATTCATAAGGTGTACTTAACAGTTTGCTATATCTGCTATCTTTAGCACTTGTTCCAAAAATGAAGCTGTCAGCAGCAAAGTCAAGACGATCTGTACCATAAGTTAATTTTGTAGACGGCATTGCAGTGGTATAATTACCGTCGCTATCCTTATCTGTATACGGAGCGCCTAATTGTTCGCGAGTAGCCCATGCCCAAGTATAAGTGCTATTATAAATACAGTTGTAGATAGTTTCAAATCTTTCAGCTTCTCTAGTTACATCATCATAACCACCTTCAGAATTCTTCACTGAAGAAATCTTACCATAGTTGTAAACCACTGTAGTGGTATGTTTAACTGAGTTGTTGATGTAATCTTTAGCAACTTCTAATGTTTTGTCTCCGGCAACTACTACAGCAACATCTTTATTTCCATCTTTCTTAGATGTAGCGAATGTTATGTTATAGTTAGCGGCAGCACCTGTACCATAGTTGAATACTTCAGACATCTTCATAGAACCCTTTGTAGCTGTTTCAGCTGTCCAAGCGATATCATTGGCGTCATTCATAGGAATCATGTAACAATTATAGATGCCATCAGTAACCTGTGCAGTTTTAACAGAGAATCCCGCAGGAATAGTAGTAGGCAATACCTTAGTCATAGAAACTTTCATAGTGGCTAATACATGTCCTGAAGCATTCTTGATAGTCAATGTTCCATTATAAGTTTTGTTATCTTCATACTTGGTCCAGTCATCAACAGTCGGAACAGTATAAACTTTGGCAACCTTGCTGAAATCTGCCGGGAATGTATTTGGAGCAGCTGTATTGTACAGTACATTATTATTAGCATCAACAAAGATAGCATTGAATGCAGGATTTACATTATTAACCTTGTCTGTAGTCCAAGTAGCAGCAGTCGGAGCAGTTAACTTAGTCAAAGACACAGCAACCTTATCTGACTGAGTGTCAGTAACAGCTTTGTCAGTCGGATTAAGTGCAGTAACAGTAGTGGCAGTAGCATTCCAATCTGTAGCAGCATTACCTAACTGCACATAAAACGCTTTACCATCAGGATCAACTAAAGTACCATCAAAGTTTACAGCATATACACGGAAACCAATAACATCATTAATAGCCGTAGTGCTGTTGATGGTAATTTCTGTAGAAGTACCTTCAACCACTGTATTCAAACCAGAATAAGTATAGCTATTCCATGCATTCAATTCAGACGGTGCAGATTCTACCGCATTAGCCTTATCTAAAACTACATAAATACCACGGATATTTACCGGAGCTGTTACTTTATCATCGGCTGTAGACAAAGCAATTTTGATAGCCTCTCCTTGTACTGCAGGATATAATTTTTGAGTTTGACGGTCGTCTCCGTTATCTACTTTAACATTTGTATTAACCTTATCTAAAGGAATAATGGTAGTAGCCGCATCACTCTTCCAAGCTAATTCTTGATATGTTACATTAGTACCATCTTCTGCTTTAGTGAAACGATTATGAATATCCTTGACGTTTGTTGCATCAACAAAATAGTTTAAAGACTTTTCACCTACATATTCAGTCCAATCCAAAGTTAAGTCATAAGATGAAATAACTTCTCTTGTTTCAGCAGTAGACAAGGTGTTATTTACCTGTACAGCAAAGAGAATAGATTCAGTATCATTGCCAACTTTGGTTTCTGTTACAGCAGAAAAAGCTTTTTCATCATAATTCTTCAAAGCAACTGTAACTTCCCACAATCCGTTGTTTCCTGCCGCACGGCTTAATAATCCATTATATTTCTCAACTTTCTGAACAGATAAAAATTCATTCAAGTTCTGTCCTTGGCTATTAGTCAAAGAAATCATATCAGGAGTAAGAACCGCATTTGTCGGAGATACACGTACTACAAACTTGTCACCAGTCTGAACTTGTTTACCCTTAGTAAATGTTATAGCATTTGTAATACCTTCACTAAATACGTTTTCTTTTTCAATAGCAGTGGAGAAAATCAATTCATCGCCTGTAGGATTAGCAGAATACGAAGCCACCAGTTCTACACTAGTAACCATATCAGCAATCTTGCCTACAATGTCTTCTACTTTCTTAGTGGCAGCATCAACTTTTTCTGCCATTTCTTTCAATGCTGCGTCAGTGGATTCTTCTACTTCTTTTTTCAATGTCTCAATTTCTGCTTGTACAGCTTTGATTGCTTCTGCCTTTGCATCTGCAACAGCCTTGTCTGCAGCGGCTTTTGCAGCAGCGGCAGCATCACCAGCAGCTTTTGCAGCGGTTTCAGCGGCAGTTGCTTTAGCAAGAGCATCGCTTGCATCTTTTGCAGCAGTAGTTAAAGCAGCTTGCAAAGTAGCGATCTGAGAAGTCATGTCCTCCTTAGTCGCCAGTTTGTTAATTTGTTCCTGCAAATTGTCTATGTCATCATCATAGTCTTTACAAGATACAAATGTTCCTGTCGAAGAAACCATCA
>DXLM01000144.1 GCA_019414725.1 Bacteroides sp. | reverse complement strand
GTTCCAATAGAGTAAGATAAAGGAAACGACCGGAATAGCCTTAAAATAAGGGATTTCTGATAAAGGCATTAGATTAAAAATCAGTGCTGTCAGATAAACATTTCGATATCTTATGTTGAAATAGCAGTGTAGATAAGATATTGAAAACAATTCGGAATTGTTTCTGATAGAAACCTTCTTGAATGAGATGATGAGCATTCAAAGGAGGTTTTTTTATGGCAAGAATTATGACAAGAAGAAAAGCCATACCCAAAGCAATTGAATTACTACAATGTCTGCCACAGACGGAGGAAGTTGTGGAAGTGATACAGGCATTAAAAAAATATGCCTCCACCCCATTGGATAGATGGGATGTAGCCAGTGTATATGAAGCACTGGATGAATGGACAGAATCGCATGGTGGAGTCCCGCCGAAAATAAAAGAGTGTGACAGTCATAAGGAATTGCCAAGTCATATGGTCTTTGAAAAGCTTTTTGGAAAAACAGCAAAAGAGTTTTTGAACGATTATTATGGAGAAATCGAATATGTAAGGATTGGACGTCATGGAACAAAATGTGTTGATGATCAATATGATTTTCTGGAATTATTCAGAAATGAATTTGAACGAATACAACCGGCAACATCAAAAATATATGATGCTTGTAGAAATCCAGAAACGCCATCATGGGGAACAATCGCAAGAAGGTGTAAAGTATCTTCCTGGTCAGAGCTGGTTACGCTGTCTGGTGTAGAGGCGAATTGCATCAGAAGAAGATATGACACATATAATATTAGAAATAAGTTGAGTGTTTCACAAAAAACAAATGTGGAAACAAATCTGACAGTACACGAACAGAAAGAAGAAAAAGAACGATTTGAGGCATTGTTGATAAAGACACATGATTTAACATTGCAGGCTGAGAAGCAGGAAAAGGCAGAAAAAGCAGTTTCAAAACATACATTACGAATTGGGAGGAAATAGAGATGGCAAAAGTTATAGCAATAGTCAATCAAAAAGGCGGTGTCGCAAAGTCAACTTCGTGTGTGAATTTAGGAATTGGACTCGTTAAAAAAGGATATAAAGTTCTGGCAATAGATTTCGATCCACAAGGAAGCTTAACAGAGAGTCTTGGATATCAGAATCCAGATGAATTGGAAATAACTGTAGCAACAATTCTTCATTGTGAGATGAACGGTCTTGAATTACCAGAAAGTTATGGAATTCTTCACCATGAAGAGGGATTGGACATTCTTCCGGCAAATATTGAACTTTCAGGGGTAGAAGTCAGCCTGGTAAATGTTATGAGCAGAGAATATGTGTTAAAACAGTTTATCAAGTTAATTTCGCCGGAATATGATTACATCCTGATTGATAATATGCCATCGTTAGGAATGCTCACTGTAAATGCACTTGCAGCAGCTGATTCGGTTATCATCCCGGTTATGGCACATTATCTTCCGGTTAAAGGTCTCGAACAGTTGATGCAGACAATATATAAAGTCAGGAAGCAGATAAATCGAAAACTTCAAATTGACGGAATCTTACTTACCATGGTGGATCGCAGAACAAATTTTTCAAAAGAGATTATAGAATTACTTCATGATAATTATGGAGAATATATCCATATTTTTGAGACTGCAATTCCGTTTTCTATAAGAGCTGCAGAGACGAGTGCTGAGGGAGTAAGTATTTATAAACATGATCCCAAATGACGTGTTGCCGAAGCATATAAGAAACTGGTAGAGGAGGTGATTGATGATGGCAGTGAAAGAGAGTAGTGCTTCAAAGATAAAATTCAAAGGTGTAGATGCACTGTTTGGATTGTCAGAGGAGCAGGAGTGTGTGCGAGAAATTCCACTGGACGAGCTAGATACATTCAAGAACCATCCGTTTAAAGTATTCAGGGATGACAAAATGGAGGAAATGATTGAAAGTATTTCAGAATATGGGGTTCTTGTTCCAGGAATTGCAAGACCTTCAAATTCTGGGGAAAAGGATTATGAATTAGTAGTGGGGCACAGAAGAAAATATGCTTGCAGAGAATTGGGACTGAAAACAATGCCGGTTATTATCAGAGATATGTCTGATGATGAAGCAACTGTAGTTATGGTCGATTCCAATATTCAAAGAGAAAACTTGCTGTATAGTGAGAAAGCATTTGCATACCGCATGAAGTATGAAGCACTGAAACGTCAAGGCAGAAGAACAGATCTAACTTTGGTCCAAGTTGAACCAAAGTTAAAAAAAAGATGGGCAGCTGAGATGGTAGGTACAGAAGTCGGGGAAACAATGAGTACAATCAAACGATATATACGATTGACCTATTTGTCGAATTATTTGCTAGAGTTTGTAGACAAAAATGAATTGCCATTCACTGTTGCAGTAGATCTATCATATTTAAAAAGCAATGAGCAGTCGTTATTATTGGCGTTCATAGGAACAACAAAGAAAATGCCTAATGGATCTCAGGCAAAAAAATTGAAAGAACTTAGTCAGCAAAAAGAATTGACTGGAGAAGATATTGAGAAAATTCTTAGAGGAGAAGCAAAAGTGAATTACCAGAAAATCAGCTTTTCAGAAAAGCAACTGCAAAAATATTTTCCACCAGATTATAAGAAAGAACAAATTGAAAAAATTATATTTCAGTTATTAGATTCGTGGAAGGCACAAACAGAACAAAGGGGATGATAGAATGGAATATGATAAGCAAATAAGATATAATGATAGCCAGATGGAAAGATATCAGGCATATATTTCTAAAGTACAGAAGATAAACAGATTGGATAAGAGGACAAAAGAAATGACGATTGGAGATGTAATTAAAAAATCAATTCTGCCACTGGCATTTATGGTATTCTGGTTTTGG
>DXLM01000143.1 GCA_019414725.1 Bacteroides sp. | reverse complement strand
GGAAACAAAGATAACAATTTATAAATTTACCCCTCAGCTTTTTACATTGACCCAAGAAAAGGTGTACTTTAATAGTTTTCTTCCCCATATCTTTATGATTTCTTAACGCTTATCCTATCTTTATCTACCTTATTATTGCCGATGTTTTCGGGAAAAGTGAGATTCTTACCTTATATTTGTAGTAAGAACGTTTAAAGGCGCACGATTATGGAAAATCATATGGAAAACAATTTCAGAGAAATACAGAAGATATTAGATAGTTGTATAGCTCATGACTATAAAACTAAAGTAGATGCACTATTTTTAAAACGTGAATATTTGACGCAAGTTCAGCTAAAGGATTATTTGCGGCAAGAAATTTTCCGTGTGACTGAAAATATTGTAGCCATCCAACAAAAATACCGTGTCGTGCGTAACATTGTATTGGATATGGATATTCCCGATTTTTTGTGGGAAAGCGGTTATTGGAAAGGCTTTGTTTTTCAATCCGCTGTTTGAGTTGTTCCGGGTATTTGATGCGCCATTCAATAAGGCGTATTTCTGTGTTTAAAAGTCCTATCGCTTCATCAATTAGATGCAAATAGGGCATTTTTTTCTTGCTCAAACCGTACACGGTATGACTTAAGACGATATAAACCAAAAGAAAAATAGCGGAGTAATACACTATAATCTTGCTCGTTAATACTGAAATTGGCTACATGGATAGCTAATTCTTCAACAGCTTTTGTTAGTTCAGATGCAGAAACTTTGCGCTGTGAGTATTCCGATAGTAATCGAAAAAAACTCTGTTGTAATAATGCTTTCATCTATTAATATTTTTAATTTCATAATTAGTTAGTTCGTCTTTTATAGAATTTTACTTATATCATTGGGTGTCTTAAAATAATAGTCTGCACGTATAGGATTAGATACATTATTGCTCCATAAAACCAATCCGGAATCAACACCGGCATTGTTGGCACATTGAATATCATAAATACTATCACCAATATAGAGAGCGTTTTCGGGGCTTACATGGGCTTTAGCCAAATATGCTACTAAGGGTGCTGCTTGGGGCTTATGTTCATCAGTATCATCGGCACATACAATTGTGGAAAAATAGTCCGCTAACCCTAATGGCTCAAAATCAGAATAATATTCTTGATATGTTTTGGAGGTTACAATGCCTAAAATATAGCCTCTTGATAAAAGGGATTGCAAGCATTCTTTGATACCTTGAAAAGGTTGAATAGTGTGCTGGAGCAATTTCATATTCCTATCCCATCGTTTCAATGCATCTTCTATGTCAGGTATTTTGAGTAATTCCAACGCATTTCTTCCGGTAATGCCTAAAGCAAATTTCAGACTTTCATATTGAGGTGTGCGTCCTGTTATTTCTGTAATTGTTTTTATTAAAGAGTTGATGACTGCATATTCCGTATCTATCAATGTACCGTCTATGTCGAATACGATATGTTTATATTTCATGTGTTTGATTTATTAGTCAAATAATACTTGCCAGTTTCTATCGTAGTAAGCTGAAAAGCACATTTTTATTTGTTCTTCGTTATTTTTCTCTTTTGCAAGAATAGGTAATTCTTTCAATCCGAAATAAGCACTCTCATCCGTTTCAATATTGGGTCGGAAATATCCGCTTTCAATCTCACAAAGAACAAAAACTTTACAAACATTGTAGGCATAGAGGGGAATATTATGCAAATTTCTATCTTGTATAGCTATTATCCGGATAGCTTTTACATTTAATCCTGCTTCTTCTTTTACTTCTTTTTCTGTATTAGTCTTGATACTCTGATTTATATCGACCCAACCACCGGGTAAAGACCAAGTTCCATTTTTCTCTTTCACAAGCAGTATTTTATCATCTTTGAATATAGCAGCTCGTGTATCTAATTTAGGAGTTTGAAATCCTGTTTCATTGCAAAACAGATTCTTTACTTTTTCTATGGGTATTTCACTTTGCAGACTAAGCATTTCTGCTGCAATTTCTCTAATGCGTTCAAAGCGTTCTATATCAAATACATCTTTGGAGTATGTCAATCCCCCTTGGGCAATGAATTGTAGTTCTTTTGCCCATTCAAGCCATTGTGGTTGTACTGTTTTATTCATATAGTGAATGTTAGTATCGTTATATTGATTTACAAAGGTATGGAAAATGAAATTCTTTATTTTTGTCCTATGTTAAAAAATCATCGGCTTGACCGGATTCTGCTAAGAGAAGGTTGTGTTATTCCTAAAAAAGAGGCAATATGTCCTAAAGTCACTCGGTGGAAAATGCTGGGATATTCTTTTATCAACTTTTCATAACGTTCTTGGGCAGACAAGTTCAGCCGGGAAATATGAATGTCCTGTAAAAGTAGAAAATTTTCTTGCTGTAACACTCTCATCCAATTGGCAATGTCAATACGGGATTTATATAAATCATTCAACTTGTCTATAGAAATGGAGTAGGTTAAAGTTTCTTCTAAGGTTTCTACATATTCAAATCCTGCTTTGTGTCGATATAAATCCCATGAACCACAAGTCGCATCGCCTTCCATAGAAAACCATGTTGTTATTTCTTTTCCATTATGCAGGATATATGAACGTGTTATTCCTTTTTCTATGAAATAGACTTGATTGTCAAAACGACCAGCTTGTATGATGATAGTTTTAGCCGGAAAAGTCTGTTGTTTAAAACAGTACTTTAGCAGATGCAATGAATCATCCGAAACAGGATAGAGTTCTTGTATCTTTCTTATTATATTATCCATTATCAATGTCTTTGCTCTTTCTACAAAAATAATAAAACAGAAAGGGATAATATTGTTGCATTCATAGTTTAAAAAGGAATTTGACTATTTTTAGCAAGGTGGGATGAAAAGAGAACCACGATGTGGATATGTGATATAGGCAAAAGAAATAGGTGGTGCTAAACTA
>DXLM01000142.1 GCA_019414725.1 Bacteroides sp. | reverse complement strand
CTCTAACAACGACACACACCACTATCAGAGCGATAATCACCAATGCTGTTCCGACAAAATACAACGCATTCATATCTATCGTTTCGGCAAATTGATCCAACCAAGCCTTTCCTGTAAAGTACGATACTACAATTCCTATCAAGACCGATGGGACAGCAACATATAATATATCACGGGACAGCAACCGAAGAATAGTCGAAGCTTCAGCACCATTCACCTTACGGATAGCTATTTCCTTACTGCGACGTTGTGTTTCATCATTCACGTAACCTATCAACCCCATAACAACAATAAGCAAAATAAAAGTAGAAGTAATCCATACAGAATTACGAAAACGATATACATTGCGATAGATTTCCTTCAGCATGGTATCTATCGGAATAAATTCCAATGCCTTAGTGGAATGCACCTGCTCCATGTATTCGTTCAGCTTTTTCAAATTCTCATCGTATGGCTGCTTTAAACGTACATCAAAAGTGTGACTGGTATTATGACTATAAACCAAAGCCACGGGAAACTGCTTATAAAGAAAAGACGTATTGCGCACATTACGGAATACACCAACAATGGTTCCGGCTTTATCAAAATCATTCAACCGTTTGCCTACTGCCCCATCTGTCCATTTCATCAGCCGCACTACTTCTTCGTTGACCAATACATCTCCCTCATTCTGCATATCTTTCCCTTCAATAATAGTAATCCCCATGGTTTCAGCATAATTCTTATCACAAGGATTATACATCAAGGTTTCTATTCGCTTGCCACTATTATCAATCAGCCCACGAGTCCAATATTCTCCCAGAACACCATGCATAGAACGGGTGGCATTTTCCACCATGGGTTGACGACGAAGATCGTTAACCATATTCTCTGCTTCTTCGGGTGACATCCATGTTTCCGCCTCCACCAATCCTGGAGTACGGATACCCATATCACTATTAATCAGATGATGATACTGCATCAAAGATACTAACAAAATCCCCATCACAAAAGATACCCCCATAAATTGTACAAATAAAAGAGAACGCTTCCACCCCTTTTTCCCATCTGTGTAACGACGAAAAACTTGAGTGACAGGAATGCGTGAAAACAATCTTCCCGGCAGCACTCCGGCTACTATGAACAGTACAAAAACAATGAGTATCGGAACCCATAAAGTTTCCAATGTAAAGAGTGAGGATAACTGCACCGAAAGTAAATCTTCTATCAGATCTTTGGTATTGAAAATAATAAAGAGGGCCACTATAACGGACATCAATACCACAATCCCCGTCTCAAAAAGGAACATACTGAAAATATTGATTGCACTGGCACCACTACACTTATGCACACCTATACTTTTTGCCCTGCGGCTCATGGTAGCAATAGCTACTAATACATAGTTCATGATTGCCACAAAAAATATGGCAAAGCCCAAAAAACCATAAATGTAAAGGCGAGTGCGGGTATTTGAGTCATCCAAATGAATTTCGGGCAATGGCTGTGCATCATAAAAATTTCTCCATTCATCATCAGCAGAATCAGGATAATATTTTTGCATAGCCTTGTATATCTGACGATTGATTTCTTCCCTGTCCACCCCATCGCGCAAACGGAGAATAGTATAATAAATGTCATTACGCCCCCATGTTCCACCCCCTATATAACCACCTCCGGCATAAATGGGAGCTACAAAATCAAAATGATAGGCCGTATTTTCCGGAGTATCCTGATAAACACCACGGACTGTCAGTTCATGCTGTTTATCCAAAGATAATTTTTGTCCCACAGGGTCCTGTCCACCAAAGACATCACGAACAAAAGTTTCAGAAACGAATATGCTCCCTGCCCTTTGCAATTCCTCAGGATTCCCTTTCAATACTTTGATGCCGAAAGTACGGAAATAGCAAGTATCTACATAAGCGTAGTTTACGTCTTTCAGCTTATGACCATCCTTGAATACATTTAATGTCTCAAAATTGAAAATGACTGTAGCATTTTCAATCCATTGTGACAAATCACTGCGGAATGCTTCTGCCATCGGAGCAAACAAGCTATCATCATATCCTTCTCCTTTCTCTCCAGTCTTTACATTCTCTCCTCCTCCACGTACCAACACCAATCGGTCGGCCTCAGGGTAACATTTTTCATAATTGAGTTCAAATGCTATTTGTGAAAAAAGCAGCACACCAATAGTCAAGCCTAATGAAAGCGATATGATTTTTGTCACATTGCTTCCACGGCCGTGTAATGTCGATTGTATCGCATAATAGATTTGTTTCATTACAACCACCCTTTCATTATTATTCTTTAATGTTCGCCACTACACTACCGTCAAACAAATGAATGACACGATGAGCAAATCCGGCATCATGCTGAGAGTGAGTTACCATGACAATACTAGTCCCCTCCTTGTTAAGTTCGGTCAATAGATTCATTACTTCAGCACCGTTCTTTGAGTCCAAATTACCGGTAGGCTCATCGGCGAGGATCAATTTAGGGTTAGTAACCACAGCACGGGCAATAGCCACACGCTGTTGTTGACCGCCGGAAAGCTGTTGCGGGAAATGCTTGGCACGATGACTCAAGTTCATTCGCTTTAAAATTTCCAGAACACGCTCCTTACGTTCACTGGCCTTGATTCCAAGATAAGTCAACGGTAATTCCACATTTTCAAAAACATTCAGTTCGTCTATCAGATTAAAGCTTTGAAATACAAAACCTATTACACCTTTACGCAGACGGGTGCGTTCTTTTTCTTTCAGATTGGCTACTTCATTGCCCAGCAACTTGTAACTGCCTTCAGTAGGATTGTCCAACAGACCAAGGATATTCAATAAGGTGGATTTTCCACAACCTGATGGTCCCATAATAGCTACAAACTCTCCTTCTTTCACCTCTATGTTTACATGATTCAACGCAATTGTTTCTACTTCTGAAGTACGAAATACCTTACTTAAATTTTCAATCTGTATCATAATAATAAATTTTAATTGTTTGTTCTATTGATCTTTATTCTGATTTAATACTCTTTACTGGATTCTCA
>DXLM01000141.1 GCA_019414725.1 Bacteroides sp. | reverse complement strand
GACTCAAACTTGAATCCCGTATTTTCCATTTACACAAAATATTTTATAGTGCCTATCCTTCAAAATTTTTCAGCATCTTTTAGGAAAAACATGATGATGTTTTTTTATTTTTCGTACAGAATTTTAAAAAAATTCAGGATAAATTCCGGCAGACAAGCCGACAAGCCAATACATATATAGAAATCACCTTTCCAGACCAGTCCAGCCAGTTTTTTTGTTTGCCAGAACAACCAATGTATATATACAGTTCACCCCCTTCACATACTTAATCCGATGCGGAGGGGGTGAATGATAAAGAGATTTATTGTTTATCAGCTTAAAGCTGCAACCAGTTCTTCCGGAGTATATAAGCTCTGCTCACCTGTAGCCATGTTTTTCAGCATGACCTTGCCTTCGTTCATTTCATTCTCTCCCACTATAGCAACAAACGGAATAGCTTTCGCATTTGCATAACTCATCTGCTTCTTCATTTTCGCACTGTCAGGATAAATTTCAGCACGAATACCAGCAGCACGTACCTTAGCTAATACCGGAAGCACATACGCTGCTTCTGCTTCTCCAAAGTTGACAAACAAAAGCTGAGTACCGAATGATGCATCTTCCGGATACAAATCAAGCTGATTCAACACATCGTATATACGGTCGGCACCGAAAGAGATACCCACTCCCGACATTCCATCCATACCGAATACACCTGTCAAGTTGTCATATCGTCCACCGCCACTGATACTACCAATCTGCACATCGAGCGCCTTAACTTCGAAAATAGCTCCAGTATAATAGTTCAGTCCACGTGCCAAAGTCAAATCCAGTTCAACTTCCGACTTGATTCCAAGTGTAGAGATTGTTTTCAAAATGAATTCACTTTCTTCTACTCCCTTCAAGCCTGTTTCGCTGGCAGCAAGTACAGATTTCAGTGTTTCAAGCTTCTCTTCGTTCGAACCGCTTAACAAGATTATTGGCTGCAACTTGTCGATAGCTTCCTGCGGAATGCCTTTCGAAGCCAGTTCGGCATTGACATTTTCCAGACCAATCTTATCAAGCTTATCAATAGCTACGGTGATATCGACAATCTTATCAGCTTCACCGATGATTTCTGCAATACCTGTCAGGATCTTACGATTATTAATCTTAATAGACACCCGGATACCGAACTTGCTGAATACTGCGTCAATCATCTGTACCAGCTCTACTTCATTAAGCAACGAATTGCTGCCTACGACATCGGCATCGCACTGATAAAATTCACGATAACGGCCTTTCTGAGGACGGTCGGCACGCCATACGGGCTGTATCTGAAAACGCTTGAAAGGAAAGCTTATTTCATCACGGTGCATCACCACATAACGGGCAAAAGGTACTGTCAAGTCATAGCGCAAACCTTTTTCACAGAACTTACTTGCCAGCTTGGCTGCATTACGGCTTAACAACTCTTCATCAGTAAGTCCTGAAAAATAATCTCCGGAATTCTGTATCTTGAACAACAATTTATCTCCTTCCTCACCATATTTTCCCATCAGGGTAGACAGGTTTTCCATAGAAGGAGTTTCTATCTGCTGAAATCCATACAAATAGAATACTTCGCGAATGGTATTGAATATATAGTTACGTTTCGCCATTTCAACAGGCGAAAAATCTCTTGTTCCTTTTGGTATACCTGGTTTTGTTGCCATAATGAATCAAAGTTTATTTATTTCGTTGCAAAAATACATGAAATATTTGAATTTGAAAGCTGATACAGAAGAAGATATTTCCTGATACAGACAATAAAAAAGCGCAAAAGCATGTCAGCCGTAGTAGGCCTACATACTTCTGCGCCTGCTTTATATTATTAAACTGCTGTTATCAGTCGCGGCGGTTGGTAAATATCATAATGTAATAAACCAAGGTAGCCAGTGAACTCAATGCAGCAACAACGTATGTATATGCAGCCGACTTCAACGCATCCTGTGCCTGACGATGATTCGACATATTTGTTACCCCTGCACTGCTTAACCATACCAAAGCACGACGGCTGGCGTCTATTTCTACCGGTAACGTAATAAAACTAAATAAGGTAGTCATAGCGAACAGACAGATACCAATCAGCAGCAACTGCGGAAAAGTATTAATCATAAACATACCGGCCAGCAGTACCCACTGTACGATAGAAGAGGAGAACTGAACAACCGGAACTAAAGCCGAACGCATCTGCAAGGGAGCATATGCTCTGGCGTGCTGAACAGCATGTCCACATTCGTGCGCAGCAACTGCCGCAGCAGCCACGCTACATGTATTATAAACTCCTTCACTCAGATTGACAGTTTTGTTTGTCGGATTATAATGGTCTGTCAACATTCCGGGAGTGCTGGTTACTTTCACATCGTAAATACCGTTATCACGCAACATTTTTTCTGCAATCTCCCTACCCGTCATACCGTTGCTCAATGCCATGCGAGAGTATTTATCAAACTTACTCTGCAAATTCGACTGTACTAAATAACTGATGAGTGCAATGCCAATAAATAAAATCCAATACATATAATTATACTTTATGTGTTTCTATTCAATTTAAAATCATACAAATACTTTGCCAAAAGTAAGTAAAAAAACAAGAATCTTACAAACCTTTCCAGGCTTTTGACGATTATTAAGTATATTCTTAAATATTCTTTTTTAAAAAACCTCTAATTAACACACAGATAATCAATGGATTAAAAATTAAGCAAAAGATTATTTTCACATTTTCTTCTAAAATATTTGGCAGATTAAAAATAAACACCTACCTTTGCACTCGCAATCAGGAAATGAATGCAACACAGGTTTGATTCGCTAGCTCAGCAGGTAGAGCACAACACTTTTAATGTTGGGGTCCTGGGTTCGAGCCCCAGGCGGATCACTCGAATAAAAAGCAAAACAACGAAAACCGCTGATAATCAATCATTATCAGCGGTTTTTCTTTTTATCCATACTGCAAATTGGAGCAAAATATGGCACCTGAAAGGAGGGGAAATAGGGGGTCAGTAGAAATTTAGTGGGGATACGCATATAGCTTCGCAATGCGGAATAAA
>DXLM01000140.1 GCA_019414725.1 Bacteroides sp. | reverse complement strand
CGATAGGCAACGGTCAAAACATCAGGTCTGCACCTGACATTTTAACCGCATATCAGCCCTGATTATCACATTATCCCTGCTGGCTGTTCAGCCCATGCTTTTTCGCATATTCACTGGCTTTCTGTCTGCGTTCCTCGCTGTAAGGCGGCAGGAAACGGATAGACAGACGGGACTTTGCCAGCTCATAAGAAACACCGCCTTGAACATTGGATTTTTCCAGTCGGCAAAGGTCAGGGTACTTCTTAGCAAAAGCAGCCAACCTCTTTTTCAATCCGGCGTTGTGGGTGTAGATATTTGCCTTGTCCTCGCCCTCATTAAAGAGAACGATTGTTTCTTTCTCAATCTTCGTCAGTCTCGTCATAGCAGCCCTCCCTACGGTTTTTCAACACCCTCAGCCTGCGGTAAAAGCAACGATACCACCTTTCAACACCCTCAGCACTCAGCTTGACGGAAAGCATATAAAACAGCTTCTTCGCCACCGGATCGGGTGCAAGGGCAGCCACCATACGCAAACGCTCGACAGTTGCTTTCAGGTTCGGACAGCCAAAGGCATAAAGGGCTTCCATTTCATTCCGGTTCATCTTCATTGTGTTTTCCTCCTTAAAGTTTGATAAATGAAAAGCGACAGACACTTCATAAGGAAATACCTGTCGCTTCGTTGACGATATAAAATTGTTGGTTTTGGACTTGATAAAATCAGCAGTAAATCATTTCCTGTCTGATGATTTCTTCGGCTCGGTTACGGATAGAGTTCATGGACTGTACCCACAACATCTGATTGTCTGCTTTCATGGTTTCGGTCACACCCTCGGCTTGTTTCATCTGCTCAATGATAAGGCTGCACCTTTCCGCTGCCTGTTCGTTCAGGTCAGCAAGGTAAGTATGCAGTTCGCCGGATAAACAGAGGGCAGATAACCTTGCAGGGCGGTACTGCTCCAAATATGTCCTGTGCAGTCTGCCCCACATACCGATAGGGCGGTGTTCCTCCGGCAGCTTCAAGTCCGGCACATAGTAATCGCCCACAAGAACATAGTCCAGACCATTGCTTTCATCATGGATTCGTGGTTTCAATTCTGTCATGCTATTTTTTCTCCTTTCACTTTTTGCCGATTTGATTTGCTTGTGGCGTTCTGTTCAACACACACATTGCTATCAGAGCTTTTTTCTTCTGCTATACGCTCATGCTCCGCAAATTCTTTTGATTTCTCACGAATCTTTTTCATATACTTACGATTGGATTCTCGTTTTCTGCGAAGTCGTTCCGCCTCTTTTTCAGCAGCAATCCTTTCTTCCTCTGTTGGTTCATGCTGCTCCACAGGTACTTGAAATTGCCCGACATAGTTAAGATATATCTCCACCTCTGTGGTGCGGTCTGCACCTTTTCCTTGTGGCTCGTGAACCAGAATTTTGTCGATAAATTCATTTATCATGGCAGGAGTAAGTTCTGTAATGTTCTCATACTTTTTAACCAGCTTTAGAAAACGCTCCACATTATTTTGACCGCCTATAATCCGTTGCATATCAGCGGTGTCAGTCTCAATAATCTTGTTCAGCTCGTTCTGCTCATTTTCATAATCAGTAAGCATACTCTGAAAAAGTCTGTCCGGCAATCTTCCAATCACATTATCTTCATAGATTTTCCTGATAAGCATATCCAGTTCGTGAACTCGCTTCTGATTTCTTTCAATGCGGTTTTTTACAGTTTCAGAAACAGCAATATCTTTCATCGCCGATTCTTCTTGCAGAGAATAGACAAACTCCTGCTCATTCAAAGAAACATAATGGCAAGTCTCCTGTATGGTTTTCAGAATGATGCTTTTAAGTGCTTTTGTTGAAATATGGTGGCAAGTACAATGCCGGTCATACTTCTGATAAGCAAGATTATAAGTGGAACATTCATAACAATCTGCCGGATTTGAATGGCTTATCCGTTTTTCGCCTTTGGTAGTATAGTATATTCTTTCACGCCCTTTTCGTTGCCTGTGATTATACATCGGCGCACCACAGTCAGCACAGTAAATCTTTCCGGTCAGAACATTAGGTTCGCCCATAGGATCTGCTTTTCTTACATTCTGTCTTAACTTTTGAGCAAGCAGCCATGTTTCTTCATCGACAATAGGCTCTTGTGTATCATCAAAAACCACCCAATCTTCCTTGTCTGCCCTTTTCGTCTTTTTGTCCTTATAGGAATTTTTGAATGTCCTGAAGTTGACAGTCTTTCCGATATACTCTGGTCGGGCAATCAGAGTAGTAACCTGATTTCCTCGCCACATATACGGATTTTCTTTGTCATAGTTGCTTGCATGATTTCCAAGTCCCTTTTTTCCAAGATAATAAGACGGTCTTTCTATTTTTTCTTCTGAAAGTTCTCTTGCTATCTGATAAGGTCCTTTTCCCTCAATAGTCATGCGATAAATTCTGCGGACTACTTCAGCAGCTTCTTCATCAATAATCCAATGGTCGGGGTTTTCGGGGTCTTTCAAATAGCCGTATGGTGGGATATTACTTGTATGAGCGTTGCCGGAAGAACCTCTGGATTTCAGTACAGCTTTAATTTTCTTACTTGTGTCCCTGACAAACCACTCATTCATGATATTCAGAAAAGGGGCAAACTCACTGGTTTCTTGACGGTCACTGTCAATACCATTATTGATTGCTATAAATCGAACTTCCTTTTCTCTAAACAGAATGTCAGTGAAAAAACCTACTTGCAGATGATCTCTGCCGATTCTGGACATATCCTTGCAGATACAGGCAGTGATTTCTCCGTTTTTAACACCTTCAACAAGTCTGTTCCATGAAGGTCTGTCAAAAGTCGCTCCACTCCAACCATCATCGGTAAAATGAACAAGATTCGTAAAGCCATGTTTTATAGCATAATCTTCAAGCATTTGCTTTTGATGAACGATACTGTTACTCTCTCCAGCATTATCATCATCACGAGACAGTCTTTCATACAAAGCAGTAATGCCATTGCTTTTATCTTTTTTTCTTCTCATGCTGAACTCCTTTCTTCAATTCCTATCCACTCCTTACGCTCACAAAATATCACATC
>DXLM01000014.1:32164-51054 GCA_019414725.1 Bacteroides sp. | reverse complement strand
GCCGCACCCCGGCACAAGATTACAAAAATCCTGGTACAAGATTCCGCGGATCTTGTACCAAGTTTCACCGGACGCCGCAGCAGTGTGCGCCTTGTTCCTTCCTGACACTTTTCTGATAATAACAACCCTTTAAAAACAAAAACGATGATCAATTATCACAACATTGTCTTCCCGTTCCTCCACCGTCATGGTTGCCGACAAGAGGCTGATTCCAACTTCCGTGACTTTGCGCGTACCAGCCAAATAAAGAGTATCATTCGTCAAAGTCGTTCTCTTCGCATTAACAATAAAAGTGGGAAAACAAATTCATTTCAAGTGAATTTAATGCCCATGTTGTCGGCTATCAAGTAGAGGTTGTGTCAAAACGTTGGCACAACCTCATATACTAACGTGAAATCATACAAGGCAAAATTAATTTCGCCAACGAGTTATATTATACAGCCCTTACAGCTGTCATTCCACAACACAAGAATATTTTTCTTTCAATCCCTCCAAACTCATCCCCGTAAAATAATCCTCTATAAACTCCCATCGCTGCTCATCACTTAACTTCGTATTGCCAAAGAACAGCCGGAACAACTCTATCTGTTCCTGGAATATTTTCTCATTATTCTCCAGCACATGGTTCTGATAGTCTCCCGAAGCAGCTTCCTTTTTCAATATCTCCGCATCACGGACACGTACTCCAACAGAAGGAACACCCCCCTCTACGGTAAAGTCCACCACATTGAGCATAGACAACAAGTTGAGCAACATATTGAGATCGGAGAACGGAGTGACATAGAACAACAGCCGGTCTCCTTTCTTTCCTGTGATACGCTGGGCACACAACTTCTGGTAACGGGAAAGCAACAAATCAAAACCACGGGTAACGGTAAACATCAGTTTGTCTTCATCTTTCTTCTTGGCACTGGTGATGTAACTCACACTTCTGCCCTCCTCTACCCTGGACTCCAGTAACGAAGTGATAAAACGCTTGGCAGAAGGAACATCCATATCATACGCCGCAAAAATACTACGCAAATCGTCCTCCTCGAACTTTCCTTTATTACCATACAGACTCACCGTCAACAAATCTTTCAAACTCTTCAAGAGACTTGCCAGCTTGGAGCAGATATCCGCCGCACTCTCTTTTAACAAGACATCATGCTTACCCACAGCTGCCGCACGAACTCCCTCAAAGAGATTTCCATTGTATAAATCGCGCTTAAACTCACGGTATCCCATCTCCGAGAAACAATTCTCCCACAAAGATTCAAAAGCCACCTTATAGACTCCTTCAACCCCTTTCACGGGAACCATGTACTGCTTGTATTTTTTACGGAAAGCGGCATCACCCGTCTTTTCCTGCACATAGCCATCGGAAAACAACGTCTGTGAATTGATTTCAACAGGAGAACCGCCATGCCGGAAACTCAAATCCTCTTCTATCCATAACAAAGCCGTTTTGACGACTTGCTCCAAATCCGATTCATATTCCAGCTTGTTCTTTTTACGAGGCAACTTCACTGCAAATTCAAAATCGGATAAAGACATCTGCATTTCATCACTACAGCCTTTCATCAGATATATTTCCCAAACTTTCTTCAGAATCATCCCCAACTGTTCCTGGGAGATGGCACCCGCAGAATGCAGGCGTTTCATATAATAAAAGTCGCGCTCATTAAAATCCGTCACCGCCACACCCGTAATGTTCTTATCACGGGCAGCACGGCCAATCTCCTGAATATAATCGACAAAGGTGCTGGATGGAGCCACATGATACACACGGTCAATATCACTGATATCCACCCCCATACCGAAAGCTTTCGTAGCAACGATTATCTTTTTCTCACCCTCCTTAAAAGCTTGTATAATTTCGGCTTTTTGCTCTTTATCCTTTTTACCATAATAAGATGCCACCCAATGCCAGTTAGCCGGATACACCCAGGTCTTCAGTTTCATATCTATACCTCCGGCAAAAGGATAATAAATGATAGTCTTATGCCCGTCCAGAAAATCCTCCACCCGGGCGGCAACAGTACGTTGCTTGGCCTTATCGTAGGTTTCCCCCTCCTCTATGGTCATGGCGGTAATGTCAAAGCCGATATTTTCACGCTTCACCGTGCCCACATACAAGGCACACGGAGCAAGATGCAACGACCGGATGGTATCAAAAATCATATCGTTCCCGCCTTCGGGATTCCACACAGCAGTGGCCGTCAATGCAAAAACAGGGAATACATACCCCAACGCATTCTTTAAAGCTTCCAAATGACGCCCTAGAAACCAATAATCCACCCGGAACTCTTTACCCCAAGTGGTCACGGTATGAGCCTCGTCAACCACTACCAGTCCGATGCGGCGTTCACCTACAAAATAACTGATATCATACGCCAACAATAATTCAGGGGAAAGATAAAAAAGATCAACCTCCCCTTCACGGACACGACGATATACTTCGTTCTTTTGTTCAGGTGAAAGATCGGACGAAGCATACGCCACACGTTCATAGCCTAACTCCTGCAACGCCTCAACCTGGTCCACTATCAATGCTTTCAGCGGAGAAACCACAAGAGTAAGAAGCTTATATTCATTACCCAGATAAATGGCAGGGAGCTGAAACAACAATGATTTTCCGGCTCCGGTCGGAGCTGTCAGGAGCAAATTATGAGCAGACGAGTCACCCTTGATCCCTTTTTCGGCTTCCATAATGACCTCCTCAATTAATTGTCCTTGAGACAATTGCAATTTTTCCTTACCTCTGAACAAGTCATCATAAACTTCTAAATTACGGAAATCTTCATATCCGTACACTTCCTGCAAAAGGACCTTTACCGCTTCACGGCATTTAGACGGCAATACTCTTGCCACAATCTGTGACTCTATCATAAAAAAGAACTCTTAAATAACGGTTGTACCAACCTTAAAACTAATATCAGCGCAAATATAATAAAAAAAGCGAGAAGAATGAAGATTTCTTCGTCCTTCTCGCTTTTCCGAGCCTCTTGTCGGATTCGAACCAACGACCCCGAGATTACAAATCACGTGCTCTGGCCAACTGAGCTAAAGAGGCGGGTGGGTAAGCTATCTATATCGCGCCGCTACAACCAACTACCTTTGCTGCGATCAAGCCCTGGAGGATTCATCAGGAGCTGGCCGTATAGGACTTACCCATTTTTGTTTTGCGAGTGCAAAGGTAGACATTATTTTCAAAACTACAATACTTTCGAATACTTTTTTTTGATTTTAGCAGAAAAAATACATTTTTCACCCATAACTATAGGACGGATTCCCGTAAAAGAAGTACTTTTGTGCACTTATTAATAAAGAATGACGAATTATAAACCGACTTTGCAGGAATGCGCCATGCGCTATGGTACGGGCATGGGTCTTTTATGGGCCTTCAAATTCATGCTCTTCCCGTTAGGATTGAGAATACCTTTCCTACAATTACTTTTTATAGTCCTGACTATAGGAGTACCCTTTTTAGGATACATATTTGCCAAAAAGTTCAGAGAACGGCATTGTGACGGAAGCATCACTTTTTCACGTGCGTTTCTATTCACTACCTTTATGTATATGTTCGCCTCTCTATTTGTAGCGGTAGTGCATTACATCTACTTCCGCTATATAGATGGCGGATTCGTATTCGAGGCATACCGTTCCATCTTAAACCAGTTCAAAGAAACTGCCGGAACCGAACTGACAACCTCACTGAACCAATTCGAAGAAGCGATAGATTTACTGTCGGGACTTACCCCGCTGGAAATGACATTTCAACTGATATCACAAAATATGTTTTACGGGATGCTAATGGCTATCCCTACGGCATTGATCGTGATGCGTAAAAAGAAAAATGAATAAAAGATGGATATATCTGTAGTTATTCCTTTGTATAACGAAGAAGAATCTTTGCCGGAACTATTCGCATGGATTCAACGTGTAATGGATGCCAACCGTTTCAGCTATGAAGTAATTTTTGTCAATGACGGCAGCACCGACCACTCCTGGCAAGTGATAGAGAAACTACGCTCGGAGTCGGACAACGTAAAAGGTATCAAATTCCGCCGGAACTACGGCAAGTCCCCTGCCTTGTATTGTGGTTTTGAAAAGGCGCAAGGTGATGTGGTGATTACAATGGATGCCGACTTGCAGGACAGCCCGGACGAAATACCGGAATTATACAGAATGATTACAGAAGATGGCTACGACTTAGTATCGGGATACAAGCAAAAACGCTATGACCCGTTATCAAAAACCATTCCGACCAAACTATTCAACGCCACAGCACGTGCCGTTTCAGGCATCAAGAACCTGCACGACTTCAATTGCGGACTAAAAGCTTATCGTCGTGATGTCGTAAAGAACATCGAAGTATACGGTGAAATGCACCGCTATATCCCCTATCTGGCAAAGAATGCAGGTTTTCCTAAGATAGCCGAGAAGGTAGTACACCATCAGGCACGAAAATTCGGTAAAACAAAATTCGGCGGATTAAACCGTTTCTTCAATGGTTATCTAGACCTCATTACTCTGTGGTTTTTATCCAAATTCGGTATCAAGCCGATGCACTTCTTCGGGTTTATGGGATCATTGATGTTTATTCTTGGTTTCATTTCCGTCATTATCATCGGAGCGAACAAACTATATGCCTTGTCACATGGTTTACCTTATATATTAATTACTGATTCTCCTTACTTCTATCTGGCCCTAACTTTGATGATTTTGGGAACCCAACTGTTTCTGGCTGGATTCATAGGAGAATTGATAGCCCGGAATGCTCCTGAACGCAATAATTATAAAATAGAGAAAGAGTTTTAAAATGAAGAAACTACCAGCCATTATCTTATTGCTCCTGATTACCGTAAGCACCTTGATGCAAAGCTGTGGGGAAAGCGATTGTCCGCTTACCACCAATTCCTTTGCCCATTTCGACTTTCTGGATGCAGAGACACACCAAGCTGTAAAATTCAGTCCGGCTTTTGACGTCACTGGATTTATCACTACCGATGTGATTGTACGTGACACACTGGAAGATGGAACTATTAAGGAAACTGTAGTAAAAGACTCATTGATGAATGACACGATATTCAATAAAGCGGAAAGCAGTATGAGCCTGCCTTTGAGTTATACATCAAAAACTACCTACGTATTGCATTATACGGAAAAGATGCGTGACACTATCACACTCATTCACCAGAATATCCCCTACTTGCAGAATATAGAATGTGGCACCATGATGTTTTATAAAGTGGAAGACATTAAATACACCACCTATAACCTAAAATCTATCGAGATTGTAAATTCGGACATCAATAATGAAGAAAAAAAGAATTTCAACATATATTACGTTGTTAACGCTACTGAGTAGTATGCTGTTGTACAGCCCCACACTGGCGGCACAAGAAAAAAAAACAACCATAGAGGAAGAAAAGGTACCCTTCTATCAGGGAACTACTATCGGTGTAGATATATTTGGCCTAGGAAGCAAAATTTTTGGAGGTGACATTACAAGTACAGAAATCAGCGTGGAGGTCAATTTGAAAAACCGTTATGTCCCCGTAGCTGAAATTGGATATGGAACCACCGACACTACTGATGATGGTACCAATATACATTATAAAGCCTCAGCTCCTTATTTCCGCATAGGCATGAACTACAACTTCTTTTTCAAGAAGCCCTATCTGCCTGGTTTTCTATATGGAGGCATACGTTACGGATTCACCTCTTTTTCATACGATGTAGATGCTCCGACAATGAAGGATCCTACATGGGGATTTCCTGAAATACCTTTCAGTTATGACGGAATTAAAACCACAGTAACCTGGGCAGAACTGCTGGCAGGAATAAAGGTAAATGTGTACAAGAATTTCTACATGGGATGGTCACTACGTTACCGTATACGCATGAACATAAAAAAGGCGGAACACACCGAGCCTTGGTATATTCCCGGTTTTGGAAAAAACAACTCGACTAACTTAGGAGTAACATACAGTTTAATATACAAATTACCATTTTAACCAATGACAACTTTAGAAATATGGCTCCTTGCCATCAGTCTTGCTATGGACTGTTTCACAGTTTCCATAACAAGCGGAATTATCATGCGTCGCATTTGCTGGCGCACTTTTTTTATTATGGCATTCTTCTTCGGCCTTTTCCAGGCTGTCATGCCGCTTATCGGCTGGTTTGCCGCCAGCCGATTCAGTCACCTGATAGAGGATTATGACCATTGGATCGCTTTTGGGTTATTGGCCTTTTTGGGAGGGCGTATGATAAAAGAGAGCTTCAGCAATGAAGACAAACGCTGCTTCGACCCCACTAAATTAAAAGTGGTTGTTACGCTGGCTATAGCAACCAGCATTGATGCTTTGGCCATCGGTATATCATTTGCTTTTGTAGGAATAAACTCTTTCACTTCTATTCTTTCTCCTATTGTCATCATCGGCTTTACCTCTTTTGTTATCTCAACATTAGGAAGTCTGATAGGTGTATTTTGCGGCAAGCGTTTCAACCTGCGCATGGAATTATGGGGAGGTTTGGTTTTGATTATTATCGGCGTTAAAATTTTAATAGAACATTTATTTCTTTCTTAACTAAAATACAGGTATGAATAAAAAAAAATTAGCATGGCAATTGCCGTTTCTAGCAATTCTGATAATAGGAACAATTATTATTCTAAAAAAGCAAGCCCCTTTCCGTACGGATGAAGGCTTTGTATTCGGTACAGTATACAAAATCACCTACCAGTCCGAAGATAATCTGAAAGAAGAAATAGAAACTGAACTGAAGAAAGTGGACAACTCCCTCTCTCCTTTCAATCCGAATTCCGTAATCACCCGCGTAAACCACAATGAAAAGACGGAAGTTGACAGTTTTTTCGTACATGTATTCCATCTCTCAAAGAAAATATCCGATGAAACCCATGGAGCCTTTGATATCACCGTCGCACCTTTGGTAAATGCATGGGGATTCGGATTCAAAAAATCTACAGGAGTGGATTCACTGATAGTGGACAGCTTACGCCAAATGATAGGATATCAAAAAATAGATTTACAGAACAACCGGATAATGAAAAAAGACCCTCGTATAATGCTGGATTGCAGCGCTATAGCCAAGGGATTCGGAGTAGATGCAGTAGCAAGGCTATTGGAACGTAAAGGGATAAAAAACTATATGGTAGATATAGGCGGTGAAGTAGTGGTAAGAGGCAAAAATTCCAAAATGAACGCTTGGCGTATCGGCATAAACAAACCTGTAGATGACTCCTTGTCAGTAAACCAGGAGTTACAGACTGTGCTTGCCATTAGTGATGTAGGTATGGCAACATCAGGGAATTATCGTAATTTCTATTACAAAGGTGGAAAGAAATATGCACATACCATAGACCCACGCACCGGATATCCAGTACAACATAGTATCCTGTCATCCACTGTCATTGCAAAAGATTGCGCCAGTGCCGATGCATACGCTACTGCTTTCATGGTGATGGGACTGGACTCAGCCAAAGCATTTTGTGAAGCACATCCTGAACTGGATGCTTATTTTATTTGCTCAGGCGAAGGAGATAAATATGAAACTTATTTTACAGACGGAATGAAGAAATTCATCATCAACGAGAAATAGACACCAAAGGAGCGTATCAAAATATCAAACAGCTACCATTCAAATGGAATGATACCGGAACTCACCACAGATTAATATCCATTCAACACAAAGCAGTTGGTTTCCAATAAAATATCTATGGTGAGTTCCGACATTATTATCTGTAAAAAAACAGCATATTACTGAGCTTTCTGAAACTGCTCTATCAATAAAGTCAGATTAGCAGTAAATAAACGCGCTGATATTGCCAACAAAATGATTCCAAAAAACTTACGAATAACATAAATTCCACCTTTACCCAAGAAACGTTCGATGCGATCTGTCAACTTCAACACCACATAAACCCAAACCATATTCAATATCAAGGCTACAACAATATTTACAGGAGCATACTCCGAACGTAGGGAAAGCAACGTAGTAAACGCTCCCGCACCAGCCAATAACGGAAAAACCAAGGGGACTAAAGTCGCTTCCTTGATAGGACCTTGATTCTTGAATATCTCGATATCCAGAATCATTTCCAAAGACATGAGAAAAATAACAAAAGCACCCGCCACGGCAAACGAAGCAATATCAACTTGAAATAACTTCAGCATCATATCCCCTGCATAAAAGAAACCTATCAATAAAGCAAAAGAAATGCCGGTAGCTTTATTAGCATTGACATTTCTCCCTTTCTGCTTAAGATTCAATATAATAGGAATAGATCCGATAATATCAATGACAGCAAAAAGCACAATAAACGCACTTAAAAATTCTTGAAAATCAAATGATCCAAACATAAACTCCTCCTTTTTTGAATGCAAATATATTTATTTTTTATACAGCCCGCAAGTATTCTGCTTTTAAACATTAGGAGACGGTAAGAAACAATAAAAAAAATAAAAGTTCTTCCACCTATAAATAATAAATCTCGTTTTATCGTTACCTTTGTATGTTAAACTATAACTTAACGAACAACAGAACTTATGGAAATTACAATGTATGATACACTTTTACAACTCCCTCTCTTCCAGGGATTATGTAAAAATGACTTCACCAATATCATAGGCAAGGTAAAGCTACATTTTCGTAAATACAACGCCGATGATATCATTGTGGAACAAGGTGCACCTTGCACTCAATTAATCTTTCTCTTAAATGGGGAGATAATCTCCCAAACAACCGATAACCGACATTCATACGCCTTATTTGAAACTTTTGGAAGTCCTTTCGTTATAGAGCCCTATTCATTATTCGGCATGCAAACCAACTATACAGCGACTTACAAAGCACGTACAGATATTAACATAGTTACCATAGACAAGTTATTTGTATTGAATGAACTGAACAACTACGAAATCTTCCGCCTTAACTATTTAAATATTCTGAGTAATAGAGCACAAGTGGCATACGAAAAATTATGGAACAGCCACATAGGTAATACAGAAGAAAAAATACTGAATTTTTTAGTGCTGCGCTCCATGAAGCCCGAAGGGAAAAAAATCCTTAAAATCAAAATGGAGGATTTGGCGAGTTTGATTGATGAGACACGAATCAATGTGTCAAAAGTGCTGAATGATTTACAGGAACAGGGATTGGTACAACTCAGCAGAAAGGAAATCTCCATTCCGGCGTTGGAAAAACTGACTGAAAAGAATAAATAATCAGGTAAAAAACCATAAAAATGAAAAGCATAGGCATTTCTGCTTGTGCTTTTTTATTTTTAACCTAACTATTTAATATACTTTGTTAAATAAGTAAATAGAATGAGGATAGTGATGCTTTTTTTTAGCAAATTTGTAAGTCAAATAAAATAGTGCTATGACTGAAAATAAAAATCCATTTTTAAAACCCTATAACACCCCTCATGACACGGCTCCGTTCCATCTTATCAAGATAGAACATTATGAACCTGCCTTGTTGGAAGGAATGAAAGAACAAAATGAGGAAATTGATGCAATTGTCAATAATCCCGAAGCACCGACTTTCCAAAATACCATTGTTGCTTTGGAAAAATCAGGTGCGTTGCTAGACCGCGTAACTACTGTTTTCGGCAATTTGATGAGTGCCGAGACCAGTGACGAGATGCAGGAATTGGCAGAAAAAATGATGCCCGTACTGTCCGAACACAGCAACAACATCAGTCTGAATGAAAAACTTTTTGCTCGTATAAAAGCCGTATACGAACAAAAAGACCAGTTACAACTGAAAGGTGAAGACGCCCAACTGCTGCAAAAGACATACGATGGTTTTGTAAGAAGCGGTGCCAACCTGACCGGTGAGGCAAAAGAAAAGTTCCGCCAACTGAATACCGAATTAAGCATATTGACCTTACGTTTTTCTCAGAATCTGTTGAAAGAAACAAATAACTACGAATTGGCTTTGACGGAAAAACAATTGGAAGGATTACCCGAAAGTTCATTGGAAAGTTATGCTCAAACAGCAAAGGATAAGGGAAAAGAAGGCAGCATCATTACATTGGATGCTCCCAGTTTTGTTCCTTTCATGAAATATTGTGATGACCGTTCACTGCGCAGAGAAGTCTATATGGCTTATAATACCCAATGTACACACAATAACGAATACAACAATGTGGACATCATCAAGCAATTGGTAAACATTCGCATGGAACTGGCTCATTTACTAGGCTTCTCCACTTTTGCCGAGTATAAACTGAAAAAGCGCATGGCCGAAACGAGTGATGCCGTATACAAACTGCTCAACCAATTACTGGATGCCTATACCCCTGCCGCCCTAAAGGAAGTGGCAGAAGTTGAAGCATTGGCACGCGAAATGGAAGGCAATGACTTCCAGCTGATGCCATGGGATTGGGCCTATTATTCAGAAAAGCTGAAAAATAAGAAATTCAATCTGAATGAAGAAGAGCTGCGTCCTTATTTTGAGCTGAGCCAAGTAGAGAAAGGTGTATTCGGTCTGGCTACCCGTCTGTATGGCATCACATTTAAAGAAAATAAAGAAATTCCGGTCTATCATCCCGATGTAAAAGCTTATGAAGTATTCGACAAAGACGGAAGTTTCCTGGCTGTACTTTATACAGATTTCCACCCCCGCGCCGGAAAACGTTCGGGCGCATGGATGACCAGCTATAAGGAGCAGTGGATAGAAAACGGAGTCAACAGCCGTCCCCACGTATCCGTTACCATGAACTTCACCAAGCCATCGGCTGGGAAACCGGCATTGCTGACTTTCTCAGAAGTAAACACTTTTCTACACGAATTCGGACACGCCTTGCACGGAATGTTTGCCAATACCACCTATTCAACCATGAGTGGTACCAGCGTATATTGGGATTTTGTGGAGCTTCCATCACAAATTATGGAAAATTTCGCCACAGAAAAAGAATTTCTCAATACATTCGCCAGACATTATCAAACGGGAGAACCCATTCCTGCCGAACTGATCCAAAAAATTGTAGATGCATCCAATTTCAATGTGGCCTATGCCTGCCTGCGTCAAGTAAGTTTCGGCTTGCTGGATATGGCATGGTACACCCGCCGGGAAACATTTGACGGAGATGTCCGCGCTTATGAAAAAGAAGCATGGAAAAAAGCGCAAGTACTGCCCGGAGTAGAAGACACCTGCATGTCCGTACAGTTCTCACATATTATGGCGGGGGGATATTCTGCCGGATACTACAGTTATAAATGGGCGGAAGTACTGGATGCGGATGCCTTCTCCTTATTCAAGGAAAAAGGAATCTTCAACCAGGAAGTCGCTGCTTCTTTTCGGGAGAATATTCTCTCGAAAGGAGGAACGGAACATCCGATGACCCTTTACAAACGCTTCCGTGGACAAGAACCCAGTATCCATGCCTTGCTGAAAAGAAATGGAATCATCAACTAAAAAACCAAACAATATGAAACTAAAGTCTATTCTTTATATACTAATGCTACTCCCTTTCTTATGGAGTTGCAACAATGAAGACGATGTAGAGGAAATCTTTGCAAGCGGCACATGGCATGTAGTGGATTTCTATGGTAAAGCAAATTGGGACAAACGGAACGGAGAGCCCAAATACAATGCAATGGCACACAATCCGGATAAGACTATCGCAACCGAAGGAAGAAAAGCCTTGGATATCATTCATGGTTTCAACATCACTTTCAAAGCGGATGGTACTTTTACAGGAAGCATACAAAATGGAACCATTGAAGGCACATGGCAAGCGGACGGAAAAGACCGGACAGTAAACATAAACTTTACCAAGACTCCGCCTTCAACAAGCTATAACAACGAGTTCATAGAAGCATTGAATAATGCAATATTTTATCAAGGTGACAGCAATGTTTTATTGCTAGCTCCCGAAGGGAAAAAAACTTATATTCAATTTGCACATAATAAGCAAGACTGAAATAATGGAAACGAAAGAAGAGAAACAACTCAAACTCGACAAACGATACATCCGCATGGCTAGTATTTGGGCGGAAAATTCATACTGTGAACGCCGTCAAGTAGGAGCATTGATCGTAAAAGACAAGATGATCATCTCCGACGGATATAACGGAACTCCTGCAGGATTCGAAAATGTATGCGAAGATGACAACGGAGTCACCAAGCCTTACGTACTACACGCCGAAGCGAATGCTATCACCAAAATAGCACGAAGCAACAACAGCAGCGACGGAGCAACCATGTACGTCACCGCATCTCCTTGCATAGAATGTGCCAAACTCATCATCCAAGCAGGAATCAAACGTGTAGTTTACTCAGAAAAATACCGTTTGGAAGACGGGCTTGATTTATTGAAACGCGCAAATATTGAAGTAATCTATATCAATTCCAATGAATAATAGCAAATAAAGATATGAGCAAAAATCGAACATCCCGTTTTATGCCGGTAATCGTTGCAGTAAGCATCGTAACCGGAATATTGATTGGAACTTTTTACGCCAACCACTTTTCAGGAAACAAATTAGGTATCATTAATACTTCATCCAACAAACTGAATGCATTGTTGCGTATCATTGACGACCAATATGTAGATACAGTGAACATGGGTGAACTGGTGGAAGATGCTATGCCGCAAATTCTAGGTGAGCTGGACCCCCACTCTTCTTATATTCCGGCAAAAGACCTGGAAGCTGTAAATTCTGACTTAAAAGGAAGTTTCAGCGGAATCGGTATCCAGTTTACCATCCAGCAAGATACCATCCATGTAAACAATGTCATCCAAGGCGGACCATCAGAAAAAGTGGGTCTGATGGCAGGAGACCGCATCATAGAAGTGGATGACAGTGCCTTTGTAGGAAAAATTGTCACCAACTATGAATCCATGAAAAGACTGAAAGGTCCCAAAGGCAGTGAGGTAAAACTTGGCGTTTTTCGTCCGGGAGAAAAAGAAACTTTACATTTCACCATTGTTCGTGGTGACATACCGGTAAAGAGTGTAGATGCCGCCTATATGCTAAATGACAAATTCGGTTACATAAAAGTAAACAAATTCGGTGAAACGACTTATCCCGAATTATTGATTTCATTAGCCAAGCTAAATCAGGCAAACTGCGAAGGAGTGGTCATCGACTTACGCGGTAATACCGGTGGATATATGGGTGCAGCAATTCAGATGGTAAATGAATTCTTACCCAAAAACAGACTCATCGTTTATACACAGGGACGCAAGTCTCCACGCGAGAACTATACATCCAACGGAACCGGAAGCAGCCAGAAAATGCCCATTGTCGTATTGATGGACGAAGGTTCGGCTTCTGCCAGCGAAATTTTTGCCGGAGCTATCCAAGACAATGACCGGGGGACAATCATCGGGCGCCGCTCTTTCGGAAAAGGGCTGGTACAACAACCTATCGACTTCAGCGATGGTTCAGCCATCCGTCTGACAATTGCCCGTTACTATACTCCGTCAGGACGCTGCATACAGAAACCGTATGTAAAAGGTAATGACGCAAATTATGAAATGGATATCCTGACCCGTTACGAACACGGAGAATTTTTCTCACAAGACAGTATCAAGCAGGATCAAAGCCAAATCTTTGAAACTTCTTTAGGCCGTCCTGTATATGGAGGTGGAGGTATTATGCCCGATATCTTTGTACCACAGGATACTACCGGCATGACTTCCTATTATCGCATGGCTGTTAATCGCGGACTGACCATCCAGTTTGCTTTCCAGTATACGGACAACCACCGTGCCGAAATGCAAAAATATGAAACAGAGGAAAGCCTGCTGCAATATTTGAAGCATCAGAATATTTTGGAACAATTCGCCCGTTTCGCTGAGAACAAAGGGCTAAAACGTCGCAACATATTGATGTATAAATCACAGAAACTGTTTGAAACAAATTTATACGGAAACATCATTTATAATATGCTGGGCATGGAAGCTTATATAGAATACTTGAACAAGAGCGACAAGACTGTCCTCAAAGCATTGGAAGTATTGGATAAAGGTGAATCATTTCCCAAAGCTCCCGAACAACCCATAGAACCGAAAGTAAGCGATGAAGGAACTAAAAAAACAACTGCGCAAGCAGATAGCGCAAGAAAAGCGCCGTCACGGCATCACCGAATTAATAACGAAGTCCGCTGCTTTGCTTGAGAAACTGGAACAGCATCCCAAGTTTGCATCGGCCCGTACCGTTTTGCTCTATTATTCATTGGATGATGAAGTACAGACACATGACTTCGTTGAAAAATGGCACCGGCAGAAAACAGTTTTGCTGCCGGTAGTCAAAGGAGATGAGTTGGAACTTCGTATTTATACAGGCAGGCAAAACCTGAAAACCGGTGAGGCTTATCACATAGAGGAACCGACGGGAGAAGCATTTACAGCGTATGAGAAGATAGACTTCGCCATTATACCGGGTGTTTCTTTTGATGCCCGAGGCAACCGGTTGGGAAGAGGAAAAGGATATTATGACAAATTACTGCCTCTTCTTCATTCCTATAATATAGGTATATGTTATAACTTTCAAGTAAACGAAAAGCTGCCTGTCGAACCTTTCGACCGGAGAATGGATGAAGTCTGGACTGAGAATGGAATATTGAAATAGAATCTATCGTGATACGAACTGTTCCATAAGCTACTCTTACACATTACACTTCTTCAAGTGCGGACTTTACGAGAAAGATAAGAAAAATCCGTCAAAATCCGCACCTGACAAGAAGTATTGCAGGAAACTTCGGGGATACCAAAGAAACAGCAGAAGACCATCCTGTCAACGGAAAATAATATTGACTATCACTTGTGCGCCGACCTGCTTATTCAGATTTTTCACCAATAAATCACGCCCCATCATCAACTCTTGACGAAGCACGGATGAAGTGAGATGTACATAAAGAATTTGATTCTTAATATAAAGATTACTCGTATATTTAGTAATGGCAGGTCCCACCACATCTTTCCATGCCTGTATCAGACGATACTCGTTCAGTGGCGCCTCCAAAGCATTCTGCCGGAAGAATTTCCGAATCATTTCCCCTATTTGTTCCGCATCATTACGTTTCATTCAGCCATTTCCTTTCTTTCTGTCACTTCTCCATCTTCTACAGCAAAGACTTTGTATTCTCTTTCTATCTTCTTCAATATTTTATCCAAATGATCCCGATTGGTATCCGTAATGAAAATCTGCCCGAAACGATCTCCGGCTACCAGTTTTACAATCTGTTCCACACGAAAAGCATCCAGTTTATCAAAAATATCATCCAACAACAATAAAGGAGTAGTATTGCCGCCCGTTTTCTTCAAAAAGTCAAACTGAGCTAATTTCAAGGCGATAAGATAAGTTTTGTTTTGTCCTTGTGACCCCTCCCGCTTTATCGGAAAATCCCCCAACTGCATAATCAAGTCATCTTTATGAACTCCCTTCAACGAATATCCCATTACACGGTCGCGCCGACGGCTCTCCTTGATAATATCCAGCAATCCCCCACTCATAGCATGAGATTCATACGCCAGATTCACTTTCTCTTTATCTTGAGAGATATAAGAATAAAAAGACTGGAAAGTAGGTATAAACTCAGCAATAAACTCACTACGCTTCTTAAAGACGACCTCACCCGCAGATGCCATCATCTCCTCCCATACCAGCATTAATTCCTCATCGAATTCCTGTTCCGATTTCAACAAAGCATTACGCTGCGTCAATGCTTTATTATAACGTATCAGCGCATCCAAATATTCCTTATCATATTGCGATATCACCACATCCATAAAACGACGGCGCCCGTCACTACCTCCTGCAATCAGCTCCGCATCAGCAGGAGACACCATTACAAGGGGAATAAAGCCAATATGATCCGATAAACGGTTATATTCCTTTTTATTCCGCTTGAATTGCTTTTTCTGACGACGTTTCAATCCACAATATACCTCTTCCGGCTCACCTTGGTCTGTTTCATAGAAACCCTGAATTACAAAGAATTCTCCTTCATGACGGATATTTTGCGAATCAATAGGATTAGTGGCACTCTTACAAAAAGAAAGATAATAAACCGCATCCAGCAAATTTGTCTTCCCCATACCGTTTTGTCCGATAAAACAATTCATCTTCGGCGAGAATTCCAATTCCGCCTGCTCCAGGTTTTTATAATTCAATATCGAGATGCGTTTCAGTATCATAGAACTTCTATTTAATTGAGGATACAAAATTAGAGATAAAAACGGGAAAAACTAAAAAAATATGCCCGTAAATTTCATTAATACATAGAAATGAACTACTTTTGCTGACCGAAAAAGAATATCCGAAAAATAATAAAAAAGTAAATATAAAAATGGCAGAACAAAAACACACTCAGGACCCATTAGATATGGAAGAAGCACTGAGTACCTCAGAAGCATTCCTTATCAAGTACAAAGGAAGAATCCTTGGAACTATTGCAGCAGTAGTGATTATCATAGCTGGTTTCATGGGATATAAGCATTTTATTTCTGACCCCAATGAAGTAAAAGCATCAGAAGCTTTATTTAAAGGAGAACAATATTTCGGAGCTGATAACTTTGAAACCGCATTGAATGGTGACAGTATCGGTTACAAGGGTTTTCTGAAAGTAGCAGATGAATTCAGTGGAACCGCTGCTGGTAATTTGGCCAATGCTTATGCAGGTATCTGCTATGCACAGTTGGGTAAATATGAAGATGCAGTGAAATATCTGGATAAATTCAGTGCTAAAGACCAGCTGGTGAGCCCTGCCATTTTGGGAACTATCGGTAACTGTTATGCTGAAATGGGACAATTGGACAAAGCTGCAGGAACTTTGCTGAAAGCAGCGGATAAAGCAGACAGCCAGGCATTGAGTCCTATCTATTTGATCCAAGCTGGTCAATTGTTCGAAAAGTTGGGCAAGAATAGTGAAGCTGTTAAAGCATACACTTTGGTGAAAGAAAAATACTTCAATTCTTACCAGTCAATGGACATTGATAAGTACATCGAACGTGCATCCATCAAATAAGAAAAGAATATACCTTAATGATATAAAGAGGTTGTCTGCACCTGTGTACAGATAACCTCTTTCTTTTATTAAACCACTAAAACTAAAAAACAATGGCAACAGCGTATCATAACTTATCTGATTACGATTTCAATTCAGTTCCTAATGCAGAAAATATGCGTTTCGGTATCGTAGTATCCGAATGGAACAATAACATTACCGGCCCCCTATTGGAAGGAGCCATAAGTACCTTGAAGAAACATGGCGCAAAAGATAAAAATATTTTAGTACAAACAGTACCCGGCAGTTTTGAACTGACTTTCGGTTCTGCACAAATGATAAAAAGTGGAAAAGTAGATGCAGTGATTGCAATAGGCTGCGTAGTTCGTGGCGATACTCCGCACTTTGATTATGTATGTGCCGGTACCACTCAAGGTATTGCCCAACTGAATGCCGAAGGAGATATTCCTGTAATCTATGGTTTGATTACTACCAATACTATGCAACAAGCAGAAGACCGTGCCGGTGGGAGATTAGGAAATAAAGGGGATGAATGTGCAATAACTGCCATCAAAATGCTCGATTTTAAAGAGAAATTGCAAAAAACGCAGATTTTTTGAAAAAAAGTTCTTGTATAATTTGCATATTCAAAAAAAAGCCGTACCTTTGCATCGCAATTGAGAAACAAACCTACTCAATGAGAGAATTGAGATAGACTCTTAAAAGCGAATGGGCAAATACCAGAGTGGCCAAATGGGGCAGACTGTAAATCTGCTGTCTTTCGACTTCGGTGGTTCGAATCCATCTTTGCCCACAAAAAATTGCGGAAGTAGCTCAGTTGATAGAGCATTAGCCTTCCAAGCTGAGGGTCGCGGGTTTGAGCCCCGTCTTCCGCTCTATAGAAGAGATGATTTGATCATCTCTTCTTTTATTTTACACCGCCCCGTTTTTTTCATTACTCAACAATGTTCCAAACTTTTCAACTTCTAATTTGTTATATCAATAACAACATTCCAATAGAAAAGACATTAAGTTATGAAGACGATTATTGACAAAGCCAACACGAGAGGTTATTTTAATCATGGATGGCTAAAAACTTACCACACATTCAGCTTCGCAGATTATTATAATCCCAGACGTATACACTTCGGTGCTTTGCGCGTATTGAATGACGATACAGTGGCTCCCGGAGAAGGTTTCGGCATGCACCCGCATAAAAATATGGAAGTAGTATCCATTCCTTTACAAGGATATTTAAGACACGGAGATAATGTACAAAATGAAAGTACCATCACCCCCGGAGAAATTCAAGTAATGAGTACAGGAACAGGTATCTATCACAGTGAATACAATGCCAGTAAAACCGAAGATCTGAAATTCCTGCAAATCTGGGTGATCCCTAATGTAGAGGAAACCAAACCTGAGTACCATAATTATAATATCCGCCCGTTATTGAAACGTAACGAACTGGCAACTTTCATTTCTCCTTCCGGAAACACACCGGCACATCTGTTGCAGGATACCTGGTTTTCAATAGGTACATTTGATGCCGGACATAGTGTAATATACCGTATGCACAAACCTCGCACAGGCGTTTACATTTTTGTTATAGAAGGAGAGATTAATGTAGCAGGCGAAAACCTTTCACGCCGTGACGGTATCGGTATATGGGACATTGAAAGTGTCACTATCGAAGCCACTTCCGAAACACAGATACTGGCTATTGAAGTAGCTATGTAAACCATATTATTCATGGCGCAATCATCCAAACGGGAAATTTGCGCCACAAATACCTCTTTACTTCCTTATCTTAACCCCATTTTTCTACAAATTTTATACGCCACACGGTCTACAGAACAAAATTACACATCTAGCAGACCAACTCTTTCTTCAAACGAAAGTCCTAATACAAACAA
>DXLM01000014.1:10708-32064 GCA_019414725.1 Bacteroides sp. | reverse complement strand
CAAACAATTTTTGAAGGTATATACAATAATAAACAGATTATTCCCTCTCCCAATTATAAGACAGCCGGAGCTGTGTTCAAATATCCCTTATCTTTTAGTTTAGCAAAGATTCCGATATTGACAATCTGTACACATATTCTAATCTTTATAATAAAAACAGGGAACAAACGGTATTCCACCATCAAATACTTGAGATATCCTCTACTATAAAAATAAGAACTTCCTTCTGAATGGCCGAACGCAATCCACTTTCCATCCATACACTGGCTTTTTGTAATAAACTCAATTGACACGCAAGCACAATCAATAGAATAATAATTATACCTAACTCTATCTGTACTTTTCATTATAGTTTATTTTTTCAAAGTAAAGATAAACAAGAATCAATAATTTACGGAAGTAAAACAGAGAGAGTCTTTCAACGACACAAACCTCAGATTATCTTTTAATTATAGATAATCTGAGATTCGTGTTGAAACAAAAGCTTTTTCAGAGTGTTTCTTAGAGTTCTATTGTCAATTCTACCGGACAATGATCTGAGCCAAAGATATCCGTATAAATATGTGCACCTTTCAACCTATCTTTCAGTGAATCGGAAGTGAGAAAATAATCAATACGCCAACCTGAATTCTTTTCACGGGCTTTAAAACGATAAGACCACCATGAATAGATTCCTTCCTGCTCTGGATAAAAATAGCGGAACGTATCCGTAAAACCGGACTCAAGCAAAGTGGTAAACTTGGCACGTTCCTCATCAGTGAAACCTGCATTTTTACGGTTTGTCTTAGGATTCTTCAAGTCTATTTCCTTATGCGCCACGTTCAGGTCACCACACACAATGACAGGTTTCTTTTCTTCCAGTTTTTTCAGATAGGCACGGAAATCATCTTCCCATTTCATTCTATAATCCAACCGTCGCAATTCTTCCTGCGAATTGGGAGTATACACAGTAATCAAATAAAACGATTCCAATTCAAGAGTGATTACCCGTCCTTCGTGATCATGCTCTTCTATGCCTAAACCGTATGTCACAGATAACGGTTTGACTTTAGAAAAGATAGCTGTGCCTGAATACCCTTTCTTTTCAGCATAATTCCAATAGGAGTGATAACCTTCAAACTTGGCATCCAGTTGCCCTTCCTGCATCTTTGTTTCCTGCAGGCAGAAAAAGTCTGCTTCTAAACGATGGAAAACATCAACAAAACCTTTATCATAACAGGCTCGCAAGCCATTTACATTCCATGATATGAATTTCAACATGATTCTTTTATTATTTGTAGATTAAAAACATTCCAGAACAAAAGTAAGTACAAAAGCATACTTATCAAAGCAAAAAAACTTAAAACAAAAAAGCGTCCTATTTTCGTAAACGAAACAGGACGCTTATCCTTATTAATTAAGGAAAATGTTTTCTCTATAATTACTGTGCCGAATCACTGGGAGCAGGAGTTTCTGTTGCAGCGTCATTTGTTTGCGGAGCAGCGAAACCTGAAGGTGCATTCAGCGGATTAGTAGCTCCTTCTTTCACTGCCTCTTCCATGATTACAGAAGAATCTGTATGAGCGGCAGGAACAAAATAAGCAGTAAGCACACTACATGCCACCATAAAAGCAGCTAACCCCCATGTTAATTTCTCAATAAAATCTGTAGTCTTGCGAACACCCATTATTTGATTTGAAGAAGCAAAACTAGAAGCCAAGCCTCCACCTTTTGAGTTCTGAATCAGTACGACAAAGCACATCAAAAGAGCTGCAAGCACAATTAATCCAATAAGTAATAAATACATTTTCTTTATTTTGATTTAGTGTTAATAATCAATTTCTCCAAAAATCTTATTTGGTCTGCAAAGTAAGCGTTTTTTTTTGGATATTTCAAATTTAATTTTTTAATAATTTCAAGAGCCTTAGAATATCTTTGCTGTTTAACGTATATTTTAGCCAATGTTTCAGTGAAATAGCTTTCATCCTCCATATCCTCTTCATTATCTTCCGACTCCTCTTCTTCAGAAACTTTATTCTTCACCGGTGCCGCCTCTTTTATTCCTAATTGAGGTAACAAAGGTTCCTCTGCCGACTTTTCAATGAAGTTGTCTATCAAATTCTGTCCTTTCATCTGAGGTATATCATCAGACACATGTTCTTCCTCATGCAATAAAAAAGAAGTATAATCTGTTGTTACATCCATTGGTAATTCCATAACAACGGGCTCTTCAGGCAAAGAAGAGAGAAAAGTATCGATCAATGAAAGAGTACGATCCAAACCAGCCTCTTCCTTAGGTAGGTCTTGTTTTTCAAAGGAAGATACAGTAAAACGCTCCCCCTCTATCAGATAAAAAAGAATCTTGCGGTCAGCTACATACAATGCAGCCTTACGTAGTTCCTCACCAAATGTTATGTCATGCAATAAAAACAGATTCTTCAGATAAAGCAGTCTCACCGTCTGAAAATATGGATAACGCGCAAGCAGCGTCCGCAACTCGTACAAAGTATCCCGATTCAATCGTTCAGGATGCGTTATCCATTCATATAATTGTTGTTGTATCATGACGGAAAATCACTCACTACCAGTTTGCCACTGTAGCATTGAATATTTGCTCTACAATTTCTTTAATCATTTGGTTTACCAACTCATCCTGCACAGCACTTAACTGCTGATTGGAATTATATTCACGACTAGCCGAAAATTGCTGTCCGTTCATATTTTCCGTAGGATTGGAACTATTGACAAAATTCACTCTCACCGTCATACGCAATTCTACCATACTAGAATAGCCATCGGATCCAATTCCTTTATTAAATGCCTCATAATTCGTTATCTCACCAGACAATTGCAGGTCACCACTGCGCTTGACTTGCTTTAAACGAGTTTGTTGCATATAAATATCCTGTAATGCCGTATTGAACATATTCTCCATCGGTCCCCAAACAAAGCCAGCTGAACGGTTTGGGAAATTCTCAAACGAAATAGTCTTTACCTTTGTATAATCTATAGACGATCCGTTAAATTTATATGAAATAGAACAAGCAGTTACGATCCCCGCCAGTACCATCAACACACCAACTACTTTCAATTGTTTAATCCAAACCATATTCTTTTATTTTTCTATAAAGTGTTCGTTCTGAAATATTCAAATCTTTTGCTGCATTCTTACGCTTTCCATGATGACGGTCGAGCGCCTTACGTATCATTTCCTTCTCCACTTCGTCCAATGACAAAGTGGCTTCTTCTACAACCTCCTCCGTATCCTGAATATCATCTACTACAGGATGAGCCGGTTTGGCGGCAGAAATTATGGTAGGCGTAGCAGGCACCACTGTAGCAACTAAATTCCGTTGCGGTTCCTGATAATAAGAAACTGCCGTAGTAGCTGGTGCCGTCGGAACAGATTGCGCGCCACGTTCCGCCATCAGTGTATTGACTAACTTCTTCAAGTCAGTCACATCACGCCGCATATCAAACAACACCTGATACAAAATCTCACGCTCACTTTCAAAAGCCTTCCCTGTATTTGCTTTCACTCCAAACAAAGCAGGCAAACCAGAATTCACATGTTGTTCCGGTAAATAATTTCTCAAAATCTCTGCCGTTATATCCCGGTTAGTTTCAATAATAGATATCTGTTCAGTGATGTTTTTCAACTGGCGCACATTACCGGGCCACGAATAAGCCAGCAACAAAACTTTCGCATCTTCTGTCAACTGGATAGCCGGCATACGATATTTCTCAGCAAAATCTGATGCAAATTTACGGAAAAGTAAAGTTATATCATCTCCACGCTCACGCAAAGGAGGTATTTTAATAGGTACAGTGTTCAAACGATAATACAAATCCTCACGAAAACGACCTTCAGCAATGGCTTCCGTCAGATTCACATTGGTAGCGGCAACAATACGCACATCCGTTTTCTGCACTTTAGATGAACCTACCTTAATGAATTCACCACTTTCAAGTACACGTAACAGACGTGCCTGAGTAGCAAGAGGCAACTCTCCTACTTCATCCAGAAAAATGGTTCCACCATTGGCTTCGGCAAAATAGCCATTACGGTCACTGATAGCGCCCGTAAAAGCACCTTTTTCATGTCCGAAAAGCTCTGAATCTATAGTACCTTCAGGAATAGCCCCACAGTTCACCGCTATATACTGTCCATGTTTACGGCGACTGAACTGATGAATAATCTGTGGGAAATTTTCCTTTCCCACCCCACTTTCACCGGTGATCAACACTGACAAATCAGTGGGTGCCACCTGGATAGCCACGTCTATGGCACGGTTCAACCCTTCGGCATTACCAATAATACCAAATCTGAGCTTTACATTTTGTATTTCTGACCTAACCATATTCACTCTATTATATGACAAAATTACAAATTCTCAGGCAGACAACAAGAAATTATGGCAGAAAAATAAAAAATAAGACGTGGATTTCACGGATAGATACGGTCTTTAAAAGAAAAACCGTGAAAACCCGCGCAATCCACGCCCGAATAAAAAATCCTGTTATAAATTAGTCGATTTCTTGATCGGCCTCATAACCACCCATTTCACGAATGGCATTTTTCAAAATAGCATACTGCTGGAAGAGGTGATTGACAGGAATTTCGTTTTCAGTATAATCATGCATCGGACTCTTCAAGAAGAAACTCAAGAAACGTTGGATACCAAAACGTCCTGCACGTGCAGCCAGGTCACTCAACAATACAAGGTCCAAGCACAGAGGAGCAGCAAGAATTGAATCACGGCAAAGGAAATTAATCTTAATCTGCATTGGATACCCCATCCATCCGAAGATATCAATATTATCCCAACCTTCTTTATTATCATTACGAGGCGGATAGTAATTGATACGTACTTTATGATAGTAGTCTGTATACAAGTCCGGCTGATCTTCCGGAACAAGAATAGATTCCAGTGTAGATAATTTGCTGACCTCCTTCGTGTGGAAGTTAGCCGGCTCATCTAACACCAAACCATCACGATTACCTAAAATGTTTGTAGAGAACCAACCGTCCAAGCCTAAACAACGGGTTCCAATAATCGGTGCGAAACCTGATTTAACCAACGTTTGACCCGTCTTGAAATCCTTGCCGGCAATAGGCATTTTAGTCTTTTCAGCCAACTCCCACATAGCAGGAATATCAACAGTTGTATTAGGTGCTCCCATAATGAAAGGACATCCTTCCGACAGTGCAGCATAAGCATAGCACATAGACGGAGCGATATGAGCCTTATCATCATCTTTCATAGCCTGTTCCAATGCCGCCAATGTTCCGTGTATTTTTTCATCAACAGGAACATAAATCTCTGTAGAAGCAGCCCAAAGAACGACAATACGGTCACAATTGTTAGCCACTTTAAAATTGCGGATATCTTCACGCAACTGTTCCATCATATCCCAACGATTCTTGCAATCTTTCACATTATCACCATCCAGACGACTAGCATAGTTGTGGTCGAAAGCAGCTTTCATTGGAACTATTTTCTCCAATTCATCCTTTACAGGATTAATATCTTTCTCTTTTAAAACCTCAGCATTGACTGCTGATTCGTAAGCATTAGCCGGATAAACATCCCATGCACCAAACACAATGTCATTTAAGTTTGCCAATGGAACAATTTCACCATAATGCAAATACTTTTTATTCTCTCCACGGCCAACACGCATTTTATCATATTGAGTCATAGATCCGACAGGTTTTGCCAATCCCTTACGAGCCATCAGCACACCTGTCATAAAAGTTGAAGTAACAGCGCCCAATCCAACACAAAGAACGCCTAATTTACCGGTTGCCGGTTTCACATTCATTTTTTCCATTCTAATTTCTTTGTTAAAATTGCATCTCATAGCAGAGATTAAGATAATTTGTGCCAAAGTTACACCTTCTTTTGAAAACTTCCATGCTTTTTCTAGTTTTTTTTGTAGCTTTGCGACCGTTTAATATAAATAGGTATGAATGATATTTGTTGCATAGGTCACATTACATTAGATAAAATAGTAACACCCAGAAAAACGACTTATATGCCCGGCGGGACTTCTTATTATTTCTCACACGGAATCAGTCACTTAAAGGATACAAAGCATTATCAGCTGGTCACGGCACTAGCTCCAAGTGAATTTAAAGCTGTTGAAGATATTCGTGCTAAAGGCATCAAAGTTACTGTTATTCCTAGTCACCGGACAGTGTATTTTGAGAATACATACGGTGAGAATCAAGACAACCGCAGCCAGCGGGTATTGGCTAAAGCCGATCCCTTCACCGTAGAACAACTAGAGAACATAAATGCTCATATTTTTCATTTGGGAAGTCTTTTAGCAGATGATTTCTCTTTGGACGTTGTGAAATATCTTTCTACCAAAGGTATATTAGCTGTAGATGCACAAGGGTACTTACGTGAAGTCCGAGGGGAAAAAGTTTATCCGATAGATTGGACAGACAAAGTAGAAGCACTAAAATATATTGACATTCTAAAGGTAAATGAACATGAAATGGAAGTGCTTACCGGTCAGACAGACATAAAACAAGCTGCCCTACAACTTGCAGAATGGGGAGTAAAAGAGGTATTGATTACATTGGGAAGCTTAGGGTCTATAATTTATGCGGAAGGTACATTTCATAAAATCCCTGCCTATCCTCCTAAAGACATAGTAGATGCCACTGGCTGTGGAGATACTTATGCTACCGGATATTTATATATGCGTAATAAAGGGGCTTCCTATGAAGAAGCCGGTTGTTTTGCAGCAGCTATGTCGACACTGAAACTAGAGGCATCCGGTCCTTTCAGCAAAACCGAAGAGGATGTATGGAATATCATCCGAACCAGTTCTTTAAAAGCTGAAAAAATTTAAGAAGAAATGGACAATCCCGATAAAGCCTAACAACTGTATCGGGATTATTCATTTCAGTTTCTTTCCACGTCAGCATACCACGAATAGAATAACACAATACAAAAAGAAACAAATGGTATGATGAATGATAAGGACATGGTACTATTATCTGCCACATAACCCATCAGCACAGGACCAACAGCCCCTCCTACGGGAGACATCATAAGGAAGGAAGAAGCCCGTTTGGTCTTTCCACCCAATCCCTTCAAAGATATGGCAAAAATAGTGGGAAACATGATGGCTTCGAACACGTATACCAAAAACAAGGCTATTAATGAAATCTTTCCTAAATTACAAACGATAAGAAAAGTAGCCATTACCGTCCCCAAAGCACAGCATAGCAGAACTCTCTCCGCACGGATTCGCTGCATGATCCAACTACCGGCAAAACGTCCGCACATAAACAATCCAAGTCCACCGAAAGAAAGTACTACCGCCGCATCCCGAGCATTCATCCACCCGTCATCCACCACATAATTGATAAAAAAACTATTAATAGAAATCTCCGCTATCTCATAACTGAATAGTGCCACTATTCCGAATAAGAATAATTTATGCGACCATAAACTTCTCTTAACCGTTTCTCCGTCAGCCAAATCGTCAACATGAACAATCTCCGGAAGTTTGATACGGGAAAAAATAAATCCCACTGCCAGTACAACCACTCCCATCAACATATAAGGATACGAGATATTTGCTTCTCCCTTCCCCGAGAACAATAACAGTCCTCCTACTAAAGGACCACAAATACATCCTAGCCCATTAAAAGACTGGGCCAGGTTCAACCGACTGGCAGCTGTTTCCCTATCCCCCAGTTCTGTCATATAAGGATTTGCAGCTGTTTCCAAAAAGACCAAACCGCAAGCAATGACAAACAAAGAGAACAGGAAAAATTCAAATGACATCCAATACTCGCCGGGAATAAACATCAAGGACCCGATTCCATAAAGCAACAATCCGAAAACAACTCCCTTACGATATCCATATTTGGTTATAAACAATCCTGCCGGAATAGCCATTATGAAATAGCCTAGATAAAACATCACCTGTACCATTGCCGAATGAGTACGGGTAATATCCATCACCTCTTGAAAATGTTTGTTCAATACATCAAGAATAGCATGTGCGAATCCCCATAAAAAGAACAAAGAGGTTACTAAAACAAAAGGAACTAAATAGTCCCTTTTCACCAATGCGTGTCTTTGTATTTCCATATCCTATTACAATAATGCAAGCAATTGAGCCAAGTCCGTAATAATTACATCAGGAACAGATTCGTCTATAACTTCTCCTCCCCAACCTTCTCCTTTCAACCAGGCAACGCGACAACCTACAGCTTTGGCCGGAACAACATCTTTTGAGAAAGAATCTCCGACCACCAGCACATTCTCTGCCGCAAATCCCATAGCATCTACTCCAAGTCTATAGATAGCAGGATCCGGCTTACGAACACCCACTACAGAGGATTCAATTATCTCATCAAAGAAATCCAAAAGTCCGAAATCCTTTAAAATAGTCTGTATATTGCCATAAAAATTAGAAACCAACACCAACCTATACCTCTTAGCCAACTCCTTCACTACCGGGCGTGTAACCTGCAATATATCCAACACATAGCCATAACAGCTGTCTGCCACTTTCACTGCATAAGATTGCAGTTGCAACTCATCCATAGGCAACTTTCTCTGTTCCGCCAACCATTCCACCTGAAGTTTAGTCTTGATAGAAAGCACATCATGAAAATTATGCCAAGGCTGGACAAAAGGATATTTAGCCAACGCCCTTTCTCCAAAAACGTATGCCTCACGGAAACTTTCCTTATCCACCGGCACCTGATGTTCCATATACTTAGTCCACAACACTTCCGCCCAATGACAGCTGTTCGTATCTATCGTACCGCCATAATCAAATATAACTCCCTGAATATTTTTCAATGTATCCATTATCTTACTTATTAGCAGGTGTACCATTGCCGACTTTCATCAACAACACACCAATTACAATCCAAATCAATTCACGTACACGGGTTATCAATCCGGTATAAACCCCAAAAGCTCCCGGAATAGCCAATCCTCCTACCGCCAAAGCAAAGCCTCCTTCACGTGCGCCCAATTGCATAGGCGAGAAAAAGAACAAATTGGCAAACAAAGAAGTAAATGCCATGATTAAAATACAAGCTGGAAAACTGACATCCGTTGTCAGAATATTCAATATGAAATACACTTCCAGACATCCTATAATCCGAGCCATGAATTCCAGACTTAACGAGGCATAAAACGTAGATCTACGCTGTTTATGCAGTTCAGCTATCTGACTGTCCACACGTTCCAAAGCCTCGCGTTTATTTTCCGAAAAACGTTTAGCCCATTCTTTGACAAAAGGAATATGCTGAAGCAATTTTAAAGTACGGACAGCCATACCATTCTTGTAACCTTTCATAAAAAAATAAATGGCTAAAAGAGAAACCGCCCCCACAACAGCCAATATAGTTCCCATGGCAATATCTACCGGACGTAGAGCCAGATACAAAAAGATAGAAAAAAACCAAAAACAAAAATGCGAGAAAATATGCATCATCACATAAAGAATTACTGATGAAGTTGCCTTACTGGCCCCAACATAAGGAGTCAGCTCCATAATGCGGTAAGGCTCTCCTCCCATCAATCCCACCGGGGTGGCATAATTCAGTGCAAATCCGGAAACTGTCAGTTTATAAACTTTCCAAAATGGAATAGGTGTTCCCTTTTTTCCATCCCGGATGATAATATACCAAGAAAGGGTATTGAACAGATAAATAATAATCCATAACCCTACCACAGCCGGCAACCACATTCCCGCCCGGCGCAAATTAGCCAGTAGTTCATCATACTCCATATCAAAAGAACAAAGCATCACTACGATGGCTGCAATTCCAAACATCAGGAATATATTTCTATACTTACTTTTCACTTCGTTATGTATTTATGATACAATCGTGCGCAAATCGCCTCATGGCAATGACGCATATATACAAACAAAGAGGTCATCACAACAACCTCGAACACAAAATACAACCATGGTTCGCCAATCAACAAACTGATATATAGAGCAATGGCACGTGTATTAAAAGTCAAGATATTGGTATATTTCATCAAAGGTTTGCTAGCCGCACGAAATTCATCCCGTAATTCCTGTGGAATATTGTCTCCATACTTTTCCTTCACCAATGCATAAAACAGTTGGAAATTAGGAGTCATTCTTTCCTGCTGACGTGTATAATTACCATAGAAATACAAGAAAGCTTTCCACCAGAAGTTTCCCTTCCACGGCAGACTGTAGAAGATTTCACGCTGTTGTTTGAAATTATCCAATTCGCTTCCGCTTTTCCCTTTTAAAAAGTATAAATGAATATTACGATAATAATCCGCCAATGTACATTGTTTGCTATGACAAACAGTACCCGAAACAATAGCCAATATCCAAATAAAAATACCCCAATGCATGCCGTCACCAATATGAAACGGCATGGGTTGGTTCATCAGTCTGAGACAAATTGCCGCATAAATGGTAAAGAACCAAATATCACCGGCAAATCCATCCAACATACGCCCCCACTGGGTTTTCTGTCCTGTCAAACGCGCCAATTGTCCATCCGCACTGTCATAATGATTCGCCCACATCAACAAAAGTATACCCAAAAGAGTATGTTTCATATCAGGATAATAAAACATCACACCAGCACCTATACCTAAAATGATAGAAAAAATGGTTACCACATTAGGGTGTACCTTTAGTTTTTTAAAAAATAATGCCCATGCATAACCTATGGGACGGTTGAAATAAATATCCAGGAACTCCTCTGTGTCCATGGATTTGAAAGAAGCCTCTATTCCTTTCTTCTCACTTTCTGTACTCATGTCTTTTTTATTTCATTTGCTTTTTAGCCCGTTTATAAATGCACTCTGCAATTTTACCTCCCGCTTCCTCACGGCAACGGGCAAAGCTGGGCCAGTCGTTAAAATCGATTATTCGCAGTGTACCATCAGCTGAAATCACACAATCACCTCCGTAAATGGGCACATTCAGCGCCTCGGCAGCTTTATCACTTTGTATTTTCAATTCCTCTACGCTAAAAGGAATTCCTTTAGCTATCCCATTTATTTTCTCCAGACCAAACTTGCTGTGCGAACAAGGAGAGGGATAAAACCAATAAAAAAAATCGGTTCCATGCACTCCGTAGAATTTTACCAAGTCACCTTGCAAATGTTCGTTTATGACTGCAACAGGAATACCGCGTTTACGGAAATCAGCCAATATATTTTCTACCTCTTCCTTACAGGTGGCGTAGGCAACATCTTCTTTCACCATAGCGTGAGAGTCACCTCGTTTCACCCAACAAGGATAACAATTTTCCAAATACTCATCTGCCGTAGAAATTATAAAACTTTGCGGATGAGGAACCCCGTTCTTTATAAGTAATTCTGTCATTGGCTTACGCACACAATTATCTATACCGTAGGCAGAGTTTATCACCAATGCACCTTCATCCTCCAAAGACCTCAAACGAGCTATCGTTACCTTATCACGGGCCATATCAAAAATAATATCTCCCTTGACACCCTGTTCCACGAAATCTTTCTCCGCATAAACTTTCACCTCACAGCCCAACCGCCGCAATTCCTCCGTCACCTTATTAAATATGGCGGCATCATTGTCTACATGATTGGGGGAATATTCATTTCCACGGCTTACCCCTATTATTGAAATTACATCCATTCCTTCTGTTGTGTTTAAGTTACTCCTCTTTACCGGCTAGAAAATTTTCAGCTTTCACGATATCACCAGCATGATCTACATCCAAAATTTTTGTAAAAGGATAAGCCTTTAATTTCAAGCCGTCGGCTACCAACTGTCGTTGAAAGTTACGCATACGTGACATACCTTTCTCCATACACCCATGCAACGTCTTAACGGCTGCCGGGGTCAGACAATAAATGCCTCCAGATATATAACGGCATTCGGGAGTCGCCTCATCATGGAAACCTGTTATATCCAAAGCACTGTCCGTAGATATATAAAGCGGTTTTTCATCATCTATAAAATCCGTTACCGCCATATACCCATCTGTTTCCGATTGTTTGAACGTTTCAATAAAAGTCGAAAACTCTTCTTCACGGAATATAGTATCCACAGTAGTCAAGCAGAATTTATCATCCTGCAAATAAGGGCTCAGTTCATAAAAACTGTGCATGGAACTGGGGGTAGTTTTCACAACTACTTCCAATGGGATCTCTGCTTCTGCCTGTAGTTTTGCCAAATGCTCTTTTGTCAATGGACTTTCATTATTAATAATGACAACCACCTTATCAGCTCCGTTACGTACAAAAATCTGTATCAAGCGATCAATCATGGCAACTCCGTTCAGTTGCACCAAAGGTTTGGGCAAAGCAACCCCTTCTTGCGAAAGCCGGGAACCTTCACCCGCTGATATAATTGCAAATTTCATTTCTACTTTTTCTTGAAATTATATTTTAAACCGATCGTCCATTAATCTTCATCATCAATGGTGTCCAATTTCAATTTATCGCTATCATCCCGTTTTTCATAATATTGTTTACGCAGCGGATGTGCATGAATCTCTTTCTCGACAACACGGTTACGGAAAACATCCATAGCCACATAAATAGCCTGGCGAAAAGAATCTTCCAAGGCAACCCCTTGCCCGGCAATATCATACGCAGTACCATGTGCCGGAGAAGTACGTACAATGGGAAGTCCCGCAGTGTAATTCACTCCTTCATCCATTGCCAAAGCTTTGAAAGGAGCCAATCCCTGATCATGATACATAGCTAGAATTCCATCAAAATGAGTATAGTTGCCAGATCCCATAAAGCCATCGGCCGGATAAGGTCCGAAACACTGAATGCCTTTGGCAACCATTTCCTTCATTGCCGGAATTATAATATCACTCTCTTCCGTACCAATCAATCCCTCATCACCCGCATGAGGATTTAATGAAAACACAGCTATACGCGGACTGTCGATGCCAAAATCCTCTTTTAAAGAACGATGGAAAACAGCCAATTTTTCCATAATAAGTTCCTTGGTAATATCTTGTGCTATCTCGCGTACAGGAACATGACCAGTCACCAAAGCTACCCGGAAATCATTCTTCAGCAAAATCATTAACGCCTTCTGTCCTTCCCCCACACGCTCTTCAATATATTCCGTATGACCGGGGAAATGAAAACTCTCCGACTGAATGGTATGCTTATTGATAGGAGCAGTTACCAAAACATCAATCATTCCCTCCCGATAATCCTGCAAAGCTCTCTCCAACGCATCCAAAGCTGCTTTACCAGCCTCCGGTGTCGGTTTGGAGAGCTCCACCTTCAATTCGTCTTCCGTACAATTCACGATGCTCAGTTTATCCGGCTGAGCATCATCTGCAGAATTGACAATACTGAAATTTGTTTGAATATCCATTGCTTTACGATGATAAGCAGCCACTTTAGGCGATCCATAAATAATGGGTGTACAAAGTTCCAGCATGGTAGGATCCGAAAAAGTTTTGAGAATTACTTCATATCCTACTCCGTTGATATCCCCATGAGTAATACCAACTCGTATCTTGTAGTTATCTTCCATCTATATTATATATTATATGTCTCTTCTTACTTTACCCGGCTTGTTGTATCTATTTTTTCTTCCGGAATATTACCACTAATTACAATTTCGTCAATCAAGCTTTCATTGGGCAATCTCAATGTATAAAGTGAAGCTTCCATCTGACGCATCAGATTACGTTTCAATTTATCCGGTGAATAGATAAAGGCCTCAACCACAACGACACGGCCGTTAGCACGATCCACCCGTGCATGAGACACAAACGGACCTCCCATCATGTCACCTTCCATTTCCCATAATCCGCGGGCTTCTTGCGCATACTCTCCTTTTACAACAATATCTTCCACATCTACAAACATAGAGTCTGTTGCCATATACATTCCTTCGCGTTCACCCGGAATATTTGCTTTCATTACAGAATCACGTTTATGAATGAAATAATCTTTAGTAAAGGTATCCTTGTCCGTATAAGGATAAGAGTACATTACAAAATTCATATCCGCTGTAGCACGATTAGTAGAAGCCCACAAAAAATCTTTGCCTTCTTTATAGTTAGCCAGTTCTACCGGCACCCAGATATCACAATCAAAAATACTTCCTACCTTAGTGGAAATCACATCGCTATGTTTTTGTTTCAACAAAGTTATCTGACGATTCATCTCAGCTTTCACAAAGAAATCTATAATCACTTTACTGTTCTTTGCTACAAATTCCTCAAATTCGTCTTCATTAGGAGCCTGAATTGTCATAATCATCTGCGGAGACGCATAAACATCACGGGAAAACTTGAGTTTGGGCTGAGTATAAATATCTTGAATATCCACAATGATGATATTACGGAATATTTTCAGCACACGGTCAAAATGCTGAGGGTCCACATTTGATATACGAAACGAACGTTCCGCCTGGGGCAGTCCGGGCACATTGGTATCCAATACATCAAACAATGCACGTCCTGCAGGACGATCCCATACAGGTTTATTTACTACGACCAATACTTCGTAAGGCCTACCGCTGGACGTGGGGGTAAACAAGTTCTTTTGTCCCTTCTTACAAGAAGCCAGTACCAGAACCACCAGCACCAAACTTAAATAAAATGCTATTCGTTTCATAATTATATGGTATTATTGTTGTTATTTACTGTAATGTAACACCTTTCTCCTTCTGTTGTTTAGCCGTTGACAACATTCCACAAGCAGCAAAAATATCTTCTCCTCTTGAAGCACGGATCGTAGCAAATACGCCATGCTGCGTCAAGTAATCACGGAAGGCAACCATTGTTTCCATATCTACCCCTTCCAAATCCACATTAGGAATGGCATGAAACCGGATCAAATTGACACGACATTCAATGCCGCGCAAAAGTTTCACAATCTCTTTAGCGTAAATAAGTGAATCGTTCACCCCTTTGAATACGATATACTCAAAAGACAGACGCCGCTGTTTGCTAAAATCATAATTATGCAATATATCAATAATTTCCGTAATGGAAAAAGCTTTCTCGGCAGGCATTAAATCCCTTCGTTGCGAAGGAATCGGAGTATGCATACTGATAGCCAGATGACAATCACTTTCATTCAGAAAGCGCTCCAGTCCTTTCTTTAAACCCACAGAAGAAACAGTGATGCGTTTCGGGCTCCAACCGTAACCATATTCTGAAGTCAGAATCTCAAGCACTTTCAACACCTCATCCAGATTGTCGAAAGGCTCTCCCATACCCATGAAAACAAGATTAGTCAGCTTTTCCCTTTCAGGAATAGAATAGATCTGGTTTAATATTTGATGGGCACTCAGATTAGCTGTAAAACCTTGCTTCCCGGTCATACAGAACTTACAATTCATCTTGCATCCCACTTGCGAGGAAACGCAAAGAGTAGCCCGGTCCTCATCGGGTATATAAACCGCTTCAATAAAATTATGAGCCGGTGTACGGAAAAGATATTTCACCGTACCGTCTACCGAACGCATTTCTTCCACCGGAGCAGATGCTCCCACCTCATACCCTTCTTTCAATGCTTCGCGATGCTTTAATGACAAATTGGTCATTTCGTCTATCGTTTCCACCTTTTTATCATACAACCAAGACGTAATCTGCTTTGCGGCAAATTTAGGCATTCCCAGATTCCTCACAATCTGTTGAATCTCATCCAATGTCCTGCCAAGTAATGCTGTTTTCGGAGTTTCCATTTATATTTAAAAGACAATTAGCGTACAAAGGTAGAGAAAAAATAAGATATATTACCTATCTTTGCCGTGAGAAATACTTTTTAACAATGAGAAAAACAATTAATTGCTTTATTCCTTATAGGGAAAGCACAGCGGCAGAACAGACAATCCATGCTCTAAAAGAAAGTAGCATAGTCAACAAAATCTATCTGCTGAACATCGAACCCAACAAGACATTATCCACCCCCGAAGGATGCGAAATATTACCTGTTGATTCACTAACCAGTTCTAAGACAATGAAGATGATTGCTGAAAAAGCAGACACACCTTATATATTGCTCTACACCAAGACTTCTGCTTTGGAACTGGCTTACAAGGCACTGGAACGCATGACGGACTTCCTGCAGGACAGAGAATGCGGCATGGTCTATGCCGACCATCATGAATGGAAAAACGGAGAAAAGAAGAAACATCCCGTCAACGACTACCAACCCGGCAGTGTGCGTGATGATTTCGATTTCGGTCCGCTACTGATATTCAACAGAACGGAATTCATCCTCGCCAGCCTCCAAATGACAGAGGAAAGAGAGTATGCCGCCCTTTATGAACTGCGCCTGCTCCTTACCCTCCATTCTCATCTGGTACATATCAACGAATATCTTTATACGGAAACAGAAAGCGACAACCGCCTGTCCGGCGAAAAGCAGTTCGACTACGTAAATCCCCGTAACAGAGAGGTACAGATAGAAATGGAAGAAGCATTCACACGATACTTGAAATCTATCAATGCCCTCCTTGAACCCATATGTGTGGAAACGGATGTAAAGAAAGGAAATTTCGAATATGAAGCCTCCGTCATCATCCCCGTGCGCAATCGCGCCCGTACCATTGACGATGCCATCCGGTCGGCACTCGCACAAGAAACACGCTTTCCATTCAACATCATCGTCGTGGACAATCACTCGACAGACGGAACCACAGAAATCATCGGTCAATACAAGGACAACAAAGCGGTAATCCACCTTCAGCCCCAACGTACCGATCTGGGCATAGGGGGATGCTGGGACCTCGCAATCAACCACCCCCGGTGCGGACGCTTCGCCATACAGCTTGACAGCGATGACCTGTACAGCGACACCCATACCCTGCAAACCATCGTAGACACGTTCTACAAAGAGCAATGCGCCATGGTAATAGGAACTTACCGCATGACGGACTTCCGGCTGAACACCATCGCTCCGGGAGTGATAGACCATAGCGAGTGGACGAAAGAGAACGGACACAATAACGCATTGCGCATCAACGGTCTGGGGGCTCCGCGCGCATTCTTCACACCTATCCTGCGCGAAACAGGCGTGCCCAATGTCAGCTACGGAGAAGATTATGCCCTGGGACTCATTTTCTCGCGCCAATATAAGATAGGAAGAATCTATGATGTACTCTATCTGTGCCGCCGCTGGGAAGGGAACTCGGATGCCGCCCTGAGCATAGAGCAGACCAATGCCAACAATCACTACAAAGACAGCCTGCGCACCCGTGAACTGGGAATCCGCAAAAAATATACAGAAGAGCTGAAGAACCGGAATGAAATCAAGCGATTTATAGACAGCCAACTGGCGTGCTGGCCACTGGCACACCACAACCACGAGGCATTACAGACTGTACAGACCAAGGAACTGTCCATAAACGGCTACACGTTTGTGGTACAGTGCAATGCACAGCGTGCGGTTTCGACTACCGCCAAAGTGGATAAGGACAGCATCCAAGCACGCCCCTGTTTCCTGTGCAAGGAAAACCAGCCTAAGGAGCAGAAAGCACTGGAAACCATCACTGCAAACAGAATATGCGTTAACCCTTATCCCATATTGCCGGATCACCTCACTATCGCCCATAAAGATCACATCCCCCAACTCATGGATGAGAATATTTTCAGTTACGATGACGTCCGTGCATTCGTACAGAAATATCCGGACTACGCCCTATTCTATAATGGAGCACATTGCGGAGCCTCTGCACCGGACCATCTCCATCTTCAAGGAGTCAGAAAAACTGATGTTCCCATCATCCCGAACGTACAACAGCTGATAACCCACGCACAGACAATCGATATACGCAGCATGTATTTTCCCTACCTAGAAGAAGAGGAAGATTATCCACTAGAATGTAGCCGAATTTACCTCAACACCAAGGACTATCCCTGTCCTTTGGTAATCCTCTCAAGCAACACGCATTATGACGACTCCCTGTTATACAGTGCCCTCGCCGCTTTCCCACCGGATGAAGACGGACAAGAAGCGAAGTTCAACCTGCTGTTATGGAAGGAAGGCCATCTATACTATACGGTGGTTTTTCCCCGCAGCAAGCACCGTCCCGACTGCTACTTTGCAAAAGGCAGCGAACAGATGCTCATCAGTCCGGGAGCTTTGGACATGGCTGGCGTAATCGTCACCACCCGTCAGGAAGATTTCGACAAAATAACAGAAGAAAAAGTGGCATCCATCATAAAAGAAGTGGGAATAACAGTAGAAGAAGCCGAGAAGATACCCGGACGTTATTTTGACGAGAAAGCAAAAAGATAGAGAGAACACGAAGAGATGAAGGAATTACAGCAAGCCCAAAAACAAGACGAATAACAATGAAAGAACCCGAAATAAGCGTAGGAATAGTAAACGCACAAGAAATTCATTTTTCACTGAACGGCAATTTTTTCGCTAAAGGAGAAACAGTCTGTGGTGAACAACAAGTAGCCTTCAGCGAAGGAGGTATTCTGTGGAATGGTAATCTTTACCGCGAACTGACCTTCACTCCACAAGACGAACATGCCTCGTTTTCATTATATGACGTAACCATCGGAATTAATTTCCACTGGGAACGGCAAGAAACCCAAAGTTTTATGGGAACACTGAAACTAGTGGTGGACGAAGGCAAAATCACCGCTATCAATATTCTTCCCGCCGAAGACTATCTGATAAGCGTCATCTCCTCGGAGATGAACGCCACTTCCTCTTTGGAGTTTCTGAAAGCCCATGCCGTGGTATCACGCAGCTGGCTGTTTGCCCAAATAGAGAAACGCAAGGCCTTGAGTGACAAAAACGAAGGCTTTTTCTCCTTTATCAAAACCGATACCGAATACATCCGCTGGTACGACCGCGAAGATCATACCATATTCGATGTTTGCGCCGATGACCATTGCCAACGCTACCAAGGAATAACCAAAGCATCCAGTGCTGCCGTGACCGAAGCAGTAAGAGCCACCCGCGGACAATTGCTGATGTATGAACGCGGCATTTGCGATGCCCGTTTCTCCAAATGCTGCGGAGGAGCAAGCGAGGAATTCGGATACTGCTGGGAAGACAAGAATTATCCCTACTTGTCTACAATCCGTGATGCGGAAGAAGAAGAAAACCGCCCGTTACCCGATCTGACCAAAGAAGAAGAGGCAGAGCGTTGGATACGCACTTCTCCTGTTTCGTTCTGTGACACCCACGATAAAAAAGTCATTTCACAAATTCTGAACAACTACGATCAGGAAACTACAGATTTCTATCGTTGGAAAGTACGTTATTCCCAGGCAGAATTATCCGAACTGATCCGTCAAAATACAAAATCGGATTATGGGGACATCATCGACCTGATTCCTATCCAACGCGGCAAATCCGGACGTATCTGCAAACTGAAAATTGTAGGTTCGCTAAAAACATTGACTATCGGAAAGGAACTGGAAATACGCCGCACTCTATCTTCTTCCCACCTGTTCAGCTCAGCCTTTGTAATAGATAAGGGAGAACTGAAAAACGGCGTTCCCGAATGGTTTCTGCTGACCGGCGCCGGCTGGGGACATGGAGTAGGGCTCTGCCAAATCGGGGCTGCCGTAATGGGAGAACGGGGATATACCTACGATGAAATTCTATTGCATTACTATAAAGGTGCGGACATCCGCCGTTTTTATTAACAGGCCCCGCCCACATGGGCGGGGATTCCATTCGGACTCTTTAAAATGAAAGGAACCATGAAAAACAAGCATACCTCGCCATGGGCATGGATACCCACTCTATACTTTGCACAAGGGCTGCCCTATGTGGCAGTAATGACCATTTCGGTCATAATGTATAAAAGATTAGGCATCAGCAATACCGAGTTAGCTTTTTATACCGGCTGGCTCAACCTGCCTTGGGTTATCAAGCCTCTATGGAGTCCTTTCATTGATCTTATCAAGACGAAACGCTGGTGGATTATCACCATGCAACTTTTAATCGGCGCAGGACTGGCGGGCATAGCCTTCACCATCCCCACAGAGCATTTTTTCCAACTCACTTTGGCCGTTTTCTGGTTACTGGCATTCAGCTCCGCCACACACGACATTGCTGCCGACGGCTTTTACATGCTGGCACTGGACTCGCATCGGCAAGCCCTGTTTGTAGGAATCCGCAGTACCTTCTACCGTATTGCAACCATTGCGGGACAAGGATTACTTATCATGCTTGCAGGAAGACTGGAAATAATGACAGATAATATACCATACGCTTGGTCCCTCACCTTTTTTGTATTGGCCGGACTTTTCCTTGGAATATGGATTTATCATAAGTTTGTTCTTCCCTGTCCGGATTCAGATCATACTTCCAAAGAAGTTTCCGCTTCCAATCTGCTCAAAAAGTTCTTTGGTACTTTTGCCAGTTTCTTTCAAAAAAAGCAGGCAGGCATTGCCATTCTTTTCATGTTACTCTACCGTTTGCCCGAAGCTCAACTGGCAAAAATGTGCATTCCTTTCCTTATAGACCCCGTTGAAAAAGGTGGTTTGGGGCTGACAACCGAAGAAATAGGTTTCGTACAAGGTACTGTCGGCATCATCGGACTTACCCTAGGAGGTATTTTAGGAGGAATAGCCGTAGCCCGTAACGGTTTGAAACAATGGCTCTGGCCGATGGTATGGGCCATTTCCTTACCCGATTTAGTCTATGTTTATCTCAGCTATATCCAGCCTGATTCTTTATATCTCATCAATATTTGCATCTTTATAGAGCAATTCGGTTACGGATTCGGTTTCACAGCCTATATGCTCTACCTTATTTATTTTGCAGACGGAGAACATAAAACAGCACATTATGCCATTTGTACCGCATTTATGGCATTAGGCATGATGATTCCGGGAATGGCTGCCGGCTGGCTTCAGGAACAGATGGGATACAACCATTTCTTTATCTGGATTATGATATGCTGCGTTATCACCTTCGGAGTAACGGCTCTGCTAAAAATTGATCCGGAGTTCGGCAAGAAGAAAGGTTGATCCGACCTTTATTTCAGCCTGTCCTCGGAAAGACAGGCGGATTGTGGCTCTCTGGAAGGAATCAGGGAGGGTGTCGCAGATATGTACACGCTGGCCCGCACACAAAAAACATATGGTTCTTTTCAGAGTTCATTCTCAAACATAGCGGCACAGTTGGGAAGGGTCCGTTAGAAATTCTGAAATTATAGGCTCCGCACTTCAGCATTTGTTTTAATTCGTTTTTCCCTTCTCCTTTCATTTACCGTCAAAACACCCTGCCGGTGGGTGTTCCGGTGATGAAGGGACATCCCGTCATTGTCCTTTCATCCTCCTTTCCGCTTACGTTGAAACGGGAGTGAGGGGAAGCGGTTCCATTTTTAACCGCTTGATTGACTGTGTGTTTTAAATAAGATGAAAGGATGAATGGAGAAGGAAG
>DXLM01000014.1:0-10608 GCA_019414725.1 Bacteroides sp. | reverse complement strand
ATGTACGCTGAAACATGCTGACCTTTTTTTAAAACATGCTGACCTTTTTTAAAAAGGTGCTGATGTTTTCTAAAAACATGAAGACATATTCAACAACATCAGTAACGTAAGCTTGCAACATACGTTGGCATCGGGCTACATGTACGCAAGCATAAGCCAACACGTACTTATGTACGTGTATCAAGTTCCGCAATATCTTGTTACAAGGTTTACCCAATCTTGCATCAAGTTCCATTGGATTTTGCGCCAAGATTCGCCATACTGTCCTCCCCCTTTTTGACACATTGTACAAAATATAAAGTCATAGAAGCTTTTAATTAAAAAATAAGATAAAGTCCTTTCAACAAAATAATTATTATATTTGTTTCATATCCAAACAATAACATAAAAGATACATATATGAAAAAGATTATTTTATTAGTATTCGTCACCTTGTTTTGCTGCGTAGGCTACTCACAAGCACAAACAACAAAAAAAATGACTCGTCAGGAAAAGAAAGAGGCGCAAAAAGCTATGGAACAAGCCTTGTTCGAAGAAGCCAGACAAGCTATAGAAAATAAAGCGTTCACACTGGAAGCTGACCGGGTTATATTTAAAAGAGGAAGAAATGCCTTTGTTTCTTCTAATACCAATTTTGTAATGGTAGACGGTGATAAATCATCCGTGCAGGTAGCATTCAACATTCCTGCCAGCGGTCCTAACGGATTAGGAGGTGTCACTGTAGACGGCAATGTTTCCGGTTACAAGATCAAAACCGACAAGAAAGGAAGCATATATCTGACAATGAGCGTAATGGGTGTAGGTATATCTGCTCAGGTAAGTATAACATTACCTTATGGAAGCAACAATGCCACCGTAGATATACGCCCCAACTTCAATTCCAACCGTCTGACTTTATCCGGTGAAATACTACCGCTTGACAAGTCAAATATATTTAAAGGAAGGTCTTTCTAATCACTTTATAGTTCATAGAAAATAAGCCCCGGAAATTTTGTTAAAGCAGATTTCCAGGGCTGTTCTTTTCTCATTCATTCCTCTTCACACCTTTAATTTCAGCTCCTCCAAAACACACTTCAGCAACCGGTTTTTCCGTTTCAGTAATAAATTACTACCTGTTTATGACAAAGCTTATTATATTTATACCGGATTTCAATAGGAAAACAACATAAAATAAAAAAGTAGGTATTATGAGAAAAGTTGTAATATTAACATTAGTAACCTTGTTTACCTGCGTAGAATACTCACAGGCACAAACAACAGAAAAGGAAATGACACGTCAGGAAAAAAAAGCGGCTCAGGAAGCTTTGGACAAAATGTTATTTCAGGAAGCCAAAGAGGCAATAGACAACCAAACCTTTGTACTGGAAGCGGACAGAGTTTACTTTAAATACGGAACCTCCGCTTTCGTTTCATCCAACACCAACTTTGTAGGACTGGACGGTGACAAGGCCGTGGTGCAAGTAGCATTCAATGTACCTTTCAGCGGTCCGAACGGACTAGGAGGTATTACCGTAGACGGTAATGCTTCGAACTATAAAGTAAAAACCGACAAAAAAGGTAATATTCATGTCAGTATGAACGTGATGGGAATCGGAATCTCAGCCCAAGTAAACATTGACATACCTTATGGAAGCAACAATGCGACTGTAGATATTCTTCCGAACTTTAATTCCAGCCACATGACTTTATCCGGTCAAATATTGCCATTAAAGAAAGCCAATGTGTTTAAAGGACGCTCACTATAAACTACTTAACTAAAATTATAGGAATATGAAGAAGCTACTATTTCCACTATTCATGCTTGCCATGATAGTTACTTCGTGCGAGAAAGATCCGGATATGAATAAACTGGATAGTGACTACAGCGTTTACACTGATTATGACAACAGTGTACATTTCAATGAGTTTTCCACCTATTACCTGCCAGATAGCATTCTGGTTCCGGACAACAGCCTGAAAGCCAATTATTGGAAAGATGAAAATGCCCAAAACATTATCAGTGCAGTGGCCCATGAAATGGAACAGAAAGGCTATGTACGGACGGAAGATAAAGAAAAAGCCAATGTAGGCATTCAGTTGTCATACGCCCAACAAAGAATACAAATGACCACAGGAGGATGGTATGGCGGCTGGTGGGATGCCGGATTCTGGGGGCCCTACTGGGGAGGAGGATGGTATTATCCTTATCCGGTAACTTACAGCTATGACACAGGAACCCTGATTATGGAGATGGTTGATTTAAGACAACCTGCCGATAAGTCCAACCAGAACAAACTACCTGTCATCTGGCATGCCTATGCGTCAGGACTGCTATACGGAAACTCCCATTTCAATATGCAGTTGACATTAAATGCCGTCAATCAGGCATTTGCACAATCTCCTTATCTGTCAAACAAACAATAAAACCGGAAAATCATGAAAACGAAAATATTAAAACACAGAGTTCCCAAACGTATCCTCATCGGAATGTTACTAGTTCTCTTTTGTTTCACAAGTAAAGCACAGACCTGGGAAAATGTACATTTTAACGTAGACTGGCAGATGAATGTGCCGTTGAACAGCAACTTTGCCGATAAATTCAGCGGGTGGGGAATGAACTTTGAAGGAAAATATGATCTGACGCCCTATTGGGCTATAGGAGCTTTCCTTAATTTTCATACCAATCACCGATATGTGGACCGCCGGACCATCCCCCTCACCCCAACGGCTTCATTGACAACAGACCAGCAACAATCAGCGTTCCAACTACCCTTCGGAATATCTGTATCCTACAAGTTACCGGATAACAGGTATGTAAAACCTTACTTCGGAGTCAAATCGGGTGCCATGTATTCCCAAAACTCCATTTACAACAATCTGGTACAATGGTATGAACGCCCGTGGGGATTCTATGTTTCACCCGAACTGGGAATGGATATTCATCCGGTGCCTTATCAACGTCTGGGATTTCATGTAGCCGTATATTATAGCTACGCAACCAATAAAACCGGTATCCTGACTTATTCTGAAGATGGAAGGAATAGCATGGGTGTACGTGTAGGAGTTTGTTTTTAATCCATACTAAGCGTTTGCTCATAAAAGAGGAGATTTGGAAAGTATTCTATTCTTTTCTGAATTTCCTCTTTTTTTCATATTTTTGTAAAATAACCCAAATCATTTTCAACAGCGGAATGGCTATGCAAAATAAATACAATCAATTCTTCAACTTTTTCCTGTTTTCAGGGCTGGCATGTTTCTCATACCTTTCGCTGGTACTATATACCGACCTTACGCCTCAACATCAGAAAATATTAATCTCCTCTCTGGGATTTATTTCTGTGGTGTTCATATTCAATCTGGTAGGCTTCAGTCTGATAGTCATCAACCGGTGGCTGAAAAAAAGCTCTCTATTCTTTATCAAGAAGAGAAACAAGCTGATTATCAACTGCATTTTGATTGCAGCTATTCTTTTCTTCATGAATTACGCTACTCTGACCATCTGTAAAGTATTGCTGGAACTGCCTTTCCCATTTGTACTGAGCAGTCCGGGTCTGCGCTTGATCATGATTATATGGTTGGTAGAAATTGTGATTGTGAGTTTAAGTATCACGAGCGCTTTTTACAGGCAGCTGGTTATTCTGCATGAAAAAACAACCAAGCTGGAAGAAAGTTCCATCAAAGCGCAATACACGGCTTTACAAAATCAATTAAATCCACATTTCCTGTTCAATAGTTTGAATACTTTAATATCCGAAATAGAATATAATCCGGAAAACGCAGTAGTTTTTACACAAAAGCTATCAGATGTTTACCGTTATATCCTAAAAAGTCAGGAACAAGGACTTGTCACTTTACGTGATGAACTGGAATTTCTGGATTCATATATCTATCTGCATCAAGTGCGTCTGGGAAAATGCATTCAACTGGAAAACAAAATGACCCCCACGTTATTGAACAAGAAAATCCCTTCATTAACCCTACAGTTACTTATCGAAAACGTGATAAAACATAACATCATCAATATGGAAAATCCAATGGTCATCCATTTGGATTATTCTGACAAAGATCAAACTCTTTCCGTAAGAAACAAGATCAAATTAAAAAAGGATGTTGCAAAATCAGGAATGGGACTGAAGAACTTATCTGCCCGCTATCTGCTGATTTGCAACTTGCATATCACAATTATTGACGATTCTGAATATTTCACCGTAAAAATACCTTTACTGAATGAATAAGATAAAAGCCGCTATTATAGAAGATGAAATTCCTGCAGGACGCCTGCTACATAAAATGTTGTCAGGATTAAGGCCAGACTGGGATATAGTTGTATTGCCCGGCAGCATAGAGGGATCTGTTAAATGGTTCCAGGAGCATCCACACCCGGATATAATCTTTCTGGATATCCAACTGACCGACGGCATTTCTTTCACTTTCATAGAACAGGCCCAACCCGAAAGTATGATTATTTTTACCACCGCTTACGACGAATATGCCATACGTGCTTTTACTGTAAACAGCATAGACTATCTGCTGAAACCAATAAACAGGGAAAGATTGGCCGAAGCCATCGAAAAGTTTGAAAGATTAACTGCCAGATATGGCAATACCACCCTATCGAACCCATCCAATGAATTACTGAACCTACTGAAAAATATAAGTAATCCGGAAAAAAAATACCGTACCCGCTTCCTGATATCAGGAGACGAAAAGCTGTATACCTTGCAAGTAGAAGATATAGCTTATTTCTATTCTGAAAACAAAATTACCTTTGCCGTCACAAAAGAAGGGAAAGAGCATATCATAGATTTATCGCTCGACAAACTGTCCGAACAACTAAACCCCGATATTTTTTTCCGCACCAACCGGCAAACATTGGTCAGTGTACATGCCATACAGAAAATAGAAAACTATTTTTTAGGAAAAATAATAGTACAGGTAAAACCGCCATTTAAAGATAAAATTACTGTAAGCAGAGAAAAGATAGCTGCAATGAAGCTGTGGCTCAATTATTAAAAAAGTCTGTTTATATGAAAAAGCACTAACTTATAAGTAATAGGAACAGAGTTACTAAAATAATATAAGAGCCCGACAAATAAATACGGAAAACAATGGATATCGGATAAATTTATACTATTTTTGTAAGACTAACAATCATCTTATTATCCGATATGATAGTAATAGCAGACAGTGGTTCCACCAAAACAGACTGGTGTCTGGGTAACACCAAGACAAACAGCAGGACAGTTCGAACAGGAGGTATCAACCCCTTCCACCAATCAGTTGATGAAATAAAAGAAGTGATTGCCTCCACACTAATTCCCCAGTTGGGAGACACCACTGAATTTACAACTATTTATTTCTATGGTGCAGGATGTATTCCCGAAAAGACGAATATAGTGAAAACAGCTTTGGCGCAGAACTTCCCCAAAGCGAATATCCTTGTCGAAAGTGACTTGTTAGGTGCCGCCCACGCCCTATGTGGTAAAACGGCAGGAATTGCATGTATTTTAGGAACCGGATCCAACTCTTGCTTTTATGACGGGAAAAAAATAACAGCTAATATTTCTCCGTTAGGGTATATTTTAGGAGATGAAGGTAGCGGAGCCGTATTAGGGAAACGTCTGGTAGGTGATTTACTGAAACACCAACTTCCCGATGACCTTTGCCAAGATTTCCTTAAAGAATACGATTTGACCCCGGCGCTGATTTTAGATAAAGTATACCGACAGCCTTTAGCCAACCGCTTTCTGGCGGGTCTGACTCCTTTTCTTTTCGCCCACAAGCACAGACCAGAGATACGGAATCTATTAATTTCCTGCTTCACTGATTTCTTCACCCGTAATGTTATGCAATACGAATATCATGATATTCTTGTACATTTCACAGGTTCTATTGCATTTTTCTTTCAAGAAGAAGTAAAAGAAGCAGCTCTAAGACTGAATGTGTCCATCGGAAAAGTTTTAAAAAGTCCACTGGAAGGATTAAAGGATTATCATTTCGAAGTATGAATTTTATAAAAATAACCGAACAACCGTCCATACATGAGGATTTGGAACAAAAATCCGTCAGAGAGTTACTGGAAGGTATCAACGAAGAAGACCGGAAAGTAGCCTCAGCCGTTCATGCCTGCATACCACAAATTGAAAAACTAGTAAATGAAATAGTAGAACGTATGCATCAAGGAGGACGCATATTCTATTTGGGAGCCGGAACCAGTGGACGCCTAGGAGTATTGGACGCTTCTGAAATTCCACCCACTTTCGGTATGCCTGATACCTGTGTCATAGGTATTATAGCCGGTGGCGAACAGGCTTTGAGACGTCCCGTAGAAAATGCTGAAGATGATAGTCAAAAAGGCTGGATGGAACTGCAAGACCATCACATCACAAATAAAGACATTCTGATAGGCATAGCGGCATCGGGAACAACTCCTTATGTAATAGGAGCACTGCAAAAAGCAAGAGAACACGGAATATTAACAGCAAGCATCAGCAGCAATCCGGGCTCTCCCCTCTCGAGTGTGGCAGATATACCCATCGAAATGATAGTAGGTCCGGAATTTATCACAGGCAGTTCGCGCATGAAGAGCGGCACAGGGCAAAAAATGATACTGAATATGATAAGTACCACCGTCATGATAAAACTGGGCAGAGTAAAAGGAAACCGGATGGTAAACATGCAACTCAGCAATCGAAAACTAATAGACCGAGGAGTGCAAATGCTGATTGACGAATTACATATTAATAAAGCAGAAGCAAAACAATTACTGCAAGAACAGGGTTCTGTTAAAAAGGCATTGGACGCTTACAAAACAAATAATTGTATCACTAAAAACAACTGAAGTATGAAAAGTTGGAAACTGGAAGCCGTCATCCTTGCTATAGGCATGTTGGTGATGGGGTATTTTATCAAACAGGGATTGGATACTTTCTCTGGTAAAGACAGAGTAGTGAATGTGAAAGGTCTGGCAGAAATGGAGGTGCCGGCCAATAAAGTAACTTGGCCTTTGATGTATAAAGACCTGGGAAATGACCTCCCGACCTTATATAACAAGATAAATGCAACCAACCAAGCAATTGTCGGCTTTTTGAAACAGAAAGGAATCACTGAAAACGAAATCAGTATCAATGCACCGGAAATTATAGATATGCAAGCCGAACGTTATAATAATAATTCAGTTCCCTTCCGCTATAATGTGACCTCTGTCATCACGGTTACTTCAACTAAAGTAGATCTGGTGAGAAAGATGATCAGCGAACAAAGCGAACTCTTAAAGCAAGGTATCGCTATTACGGGTGGAGATTATCGTTACAATGTGCAATATGACTACACCGGTTTAAACGACATCAAGCCTCAAATGATAGAGGAAGCAACTAAAAACGCACGGGCGGCAGCCGTTAAATTCGCCAAGGACTCGGACAGCGAACTTGGTAAGATAAAAAGAGCCTATCAGGGACAATTCAGCATTGAGGATCGTGACGCCAACACTCCTTACATCAAACGCATCCGCGTTGTAACCACCATTGATTACTCTTTGGAAGATTAAATTCCCATTTGGCGGAGCATATCAAACAAAGCTTCTTTGTTCAGAGGCTTGGACAAATAACCGTTAAAGCCTCTGGACATTACTTTCCGCTTATCTTCATCGTATGCAAAAGCAGTCACTGCAACAATAGGTACTTTGGATGACAATTGACGAATTGCTTCCGTTGCCTGATAACCGTCCACCACAGGCATACCTATATCCATCAAAATAACAGCAGGACTATATTCCAAAAACTTAGAAATGGCTTCTTCACCATTTTCAGCTCGTATCAGATTGTATTTCTTCTCCAAATAAATCTTATACAACAAATAATTATCATCCATATCTTCCGCAATTAAAATCGTTTTATGTTCCAAACAACTCTCCGGCTCGGACAAATCTATAAATTGTTCTTTCTCTTCCGACTGTAATGGCAGAAAATCAAAAGGCTTTTCCGGGAGAACAAACCAAAAAGTAGAACCTTCACCATATTTTGAAGTAACACCAATCTCACCACCCATTTTTTTTATTATAGTCCGACTGATAGAAAGCCCCAATCCGGTACCTTGACGCTTGGCATCCAACTTTGTAAAACGTTCAAAGACCTGACTTACTTTATCTTCCGGAATACCGGTACCTGTATCGGACACATAGAAACAGATACCATTTTCACGTATCTCATATCCCATGGTTATACTGCCTTGCACAGTATATTTAAAAGCATTAGACAAGAAATTGGAAATAACCTGTGAAATACGGTTCTTCTCCGTATGAATGAAGCAGACAGGCAGCTTAGGTTCAAAAATGATACGTACAGGAACATCCGCCTCTTCCAAACGCAATCTGAAAATACCTTCCAACTCACGCATAATTTGATTAACATCCACATCGGTATAAATAAATTCCAAAGTACCCGCCTCAATCTTAGACATATCCAAAATATCATTTACCAACTGTAATAACATATTCGTGTTCCCCTTGATAATCTCTACATAAGAAATTCGATCTTGATCCGACGCGGTCCCCAATAATCCGGCAAATCCCACAATAGCATTCAAAGGAGTGCGAATCTCATGACTCATATTTGCCAGAAAAGCTGTTTTCTGTTCTCCTGCCAATTCCGCATTTCGCCTGGCCTCCTCCAATTCATCCAAAATCTTTTTCTGACGAGTCACATCACGAACTGTCAGCAGAACCTTATCATCCTGATCCAGCTGTAAATATGTTCCCGACACGCAAACAATACAATCGACATAATTATCCATCTTTTCAGACATATAAAGTCTCATCGGAGTTTCCAACGGAGAAAAGTGCCCTTTTTCCCGAAAGCACTTTTCAATGGAGTTACGGACAGGACATACTTTACAATTCTCATGAGAACCGCAGGCTCCGGCGTCCAATCCATTTTTACAACGAAGCAATTCCCCGACCCTACGCAGCACCTGTCCTTCAGAAGTATTATTCAAATTATAGTAATTGGTCTTTTCAACCAAAAAATTCCGATCAACCAAAATTATATATGCATCCACATTATACAATATGGTATCCGAAAATTCTTTCACGGAACACACCTCATTTTTCTTCTTAACGAACTCCTGTTCCAAACTTTTCCTCTTTCTTATCTCCCATCCCCATAAAAGACCTAAAAGTAGAACCAAACAAACTAAAATGAACGCTACCATATTTTAATAGGTTAAATTTCTACAAATGTACAAACATAAATTAAAAACAACGATTATATCCCATTTAAATTTTAATCAGCAAGAAATTTCAGTAAACTTGTTTGTGTTTCAGTATTTTGTTGTATCTTTGCGCCCGAAATTAGATAAACAATATAATGTCTAACGTAATTAACTGAGAATTTTAACAATTTTATTAATGGAAAATTTAAAAAACATCACTCCTGTTGAAGATTTCAACTGGGATGCTTATGAAAACGGCGAAGCTGTAACCAGCATGAGCCACGAAGATCTTGAAAAAGCTTATGACGGTACACTGAACAAAGTAAACGACCGCGAGGTTGTAGACGGTACTGTTATTGCAATGAACAAACGCGAAGTAGTTGTCAATATCGGCTACAAATCAGACGGTATCATTCCTTTAAATGAATTCCGTTACAATCCAGATTTGAAAATAGGTGATACTGTAGAAGTATACATTGAAAATCAGGAAGACAAAAAAGGACAGTTAATTCTGTCACACAAAAAAGCACGTGCTACTCGTTCTTGGGACCGCGTAAACGCTGCTCTTGAAAATGAAGAAATTATTAAGGGTTACATCAAGTGCCGCACTAAGGGTGGTATGATTGTGGACGTATTCGGTATCGAAGCATTCTTGCCGGGTTCTCAAATTGATGTGAAACCTATCCGCGACTACGATGTATTTGTAGGTAAGACAATGGAATTCAAAGTGGTTAAAATCAACCAGGAATTCAAAAACGTTGTTGTTTCTCACAAAGCTCTTATCGAAGCTGAACTTGAACAGCAGAAGAAAGAAATCATCGGTAAACTTGAAAAAGGACAAGTACTGGAAGGTACTGTTAAAAATATCACATCATACGGTGTATTCATCGACCTTGGCGGCGTAGACGGTTTGATTCACATCACTGACCTGTCTTGGGGCCGTGTAAGCGATCCGAAAGAAGTTGTAGAACTCGACCAGAAGTTGAACGTTGTTATCCTTGACTTCGATGACGAAAAGAAACGTATCGCTCTTGGTTTGAAACAACTGACTCCGCACCCATGGGATGCTTTGGATGCTAACCTGCAGGTAGGTGACAAGGTGAAAGGTAAAGTAGTCGTTATGGCTGACTACGGTGCATTCATCGAAATCGCTCCGGGCGTAGAAGGTTTGATCCACGTATCTGAAATGTCTTGGTCACAGCACTTGCGTTCTGCTCAGGACTTCATGAAGGTAGGTGACGAAGTAGAAGCTGTTATCCTGACACTTGACCGTGACGAACGTAAGATGTCTTTGGGTATCAAACAGCTGAAACAAGATCCATGGGAAACTATCGAAGAAAAGTATCCTGTAGGTTCCAAGCACACTGCAAAAGTTCGTAACTTCACTAACTTCGGTGTATTCGTAGAAATCGAAGAAGGTGT
>DXLM01000139.1 GCA_019414725.1 Bacteroides sp. | reverse complement strand
CAAGTGAGGGGATATATGGGGCTCGAACTATCCCGAAAGCCGGAGAACGAGGATATCTACCGCCTGCTCTCCATCAGGGAACACGGTTATATGAACATCCATGACAAACCGTTCACCTATTACCGGGAGCTGCTGCCCCTGGCCGAGCAGCTTGAAAAGGTGACCCAGGTCAAATCCGCCGGCCTGTTCGACGTGCAAGCCTTCAAGGAACTTTCCCTTAAAATAAGAAAAGCGGCGGAGGATATCCTTCACCGGGACTTCGACGCAAGGGGCCACCGGCCGCTGGAGAAATACCTCAATGCCCCCGATACCTCCCTTCTTGTGGGAAACAGGGTACTGGACAAGGCGCAACTCGGGATACTGGCCAAAGGGAACGCCCTGTACCTGCCGGAGAATGACCGCCCCTCCTCCCGGCACCTGCTGTACTGCATGGCGGACTTTACACGGAACAGACTGCTGGTATCCGGTGAACCGTTCCCGGTCAGGACCTACCGGGTAAAGGACGGCGTCCCGCATCCCGTCAGTCCGCGGGAAAAGGTACCGGAGAAGAAAAAGACCACCCGTAAATCCGCAGGCAGGAAAATATCATAACCTGCCGGGATATAAAGAAATTTAAAATATCACGATATGGAAAAAGAAACCGATTTGAAACAGAACGGGCCGGTCGTCCTTTTCAATGTGGACAGAAAAGGCAGGCTGGCGGACTATGCCGTATGCCACAGCGACCGTGAATGCGGCGATTATCTGCTCCGGCAGGCGGAGCTGGCCCTGGGCGGGGCGTATGTCCCCGATGAATCCGTATTCTGCCTGGCGGGGGCGGAACGGACGGACGACGGCCTTCCGGAACTGCTGGACAACTATATCCGAGAAGGCGACATCCGAGACCTGCCCTCGATTGGCCTGCGCAGCCTCACGTTCATCCATGAGACCACGGGGGGCGGCCTTCCGGAAGGGATGTGGGCCATACTGGAAAAGACGGGACGGCTGGCGGACAATCCCGATAATAGAAAAATGCTGGAAGCGTACCATGCCTACCACGAAAAAAGGGAGAATGCCCTGCCCGGGCGCACCCTCTCCGCCGTCCGCACGGACAAGGGCGTGCTCCTGTTCGACGACTCGGGCCGGGGACTGCAATGTCTGGAAGGTTACCTGCAGTACCACGCGGACCGGTATTTCTCCCCCGAACTCCACGGGCTGGAAAAACTGGAGGTATACCACTTCAGTACATCCGATAAATGCATATCGGACGCGGCCAAAAGGTGCGCCTTTATGTTCACCCTGCAAGGCCGGCGTGAGTTCGTCCCCAAAAAGGCGGGTTATCTGCCGGACTCCCTTGTGGCCAGACTCCATCCGTCAGCCGGCTGTCCCATGCATGCGGACGGTGAGGCGTTCCGGCGGTTTGTCAAGACCTTCGGCCTGAATGCCACGGACGAGGCGAATGAAATCGCCGCCCTGACCGAAATCCGTGCCGGAGGACTGTCGGATCCCGGACAGCTGGAGAAGGTATCCGTCCACCGGGCCGGATTCCGCAGCCTGTATGAACGCCGGCAGGCCTGCCTGAAAAGGAATGACATTGTGATGTACCGGGCACTCGGACAGGCCTCCAGGGACATGGCGGAGAGAATTCTCAGAACAGAATATAAGGTACGGGGATACGCGCCTTCCATAGCGGAAAAGGAAACCGGGCACAGAGCCGGTCCGCCTGCCGGTAAAAAGAAGACAAACCGATGGAGGAAAACAGATGGAACCCCTAAAAGACGGATATAGCATGGCATGGTGGCTGGAACGGCTGAAAAGGCCTTGGAAACGCCCCCGGAAGGAAACGTCCGGAAACCTCTATCTGGAGCTGTGTCCGGACAACCGGATAAAATCCTTCATGGTGGTCCGGCACAGGCCGAAAGGCACGGATCCCTTCATGGAATTCATCGGGCATGCCGCCGACAAAGCCATAAGGGAGGGAAACGGGCTGGTTCCGGACAACCTGCTGCTGGCCCTGGAAGGAGTACCGGAAAGAATGCTTCCGACAAGGGAGGAGCTCCGGGAGGAACGCCCCGGAAACATATGGAAGCTCATCTCCGGATATGGCGAAATAACCGGAGGAAAACCGGTACCGCTCAGACGGGCCGTCTACCTGAGGGCGCACGGAAGGGAGATAGACCGTACCGCACTCGAAGAGATGGGGCTTTCACCCGGCTGCCGGAACTACGAGGCCTATGAGACCGCCATGGAAAGGGCCTCGGAAGGGAAGAAAGCCCTGTTCCGCCTTACCCTCGTGAAGACGGAACGGGGTGTCGGGGTGTTCAATGACGGACTGCAGGGCCCGGAGCGTATGCGCGGGATGCTGCAGGAGATGGCGGACCGTTTCTATTCCGCCGCATGGGAAGGAATGAAAACGCTTTCCATATACCGGATCGAGACAGCCTCCCGGAGGCTGCTGGAAATGTCACGGGAGAACAGACGGGATTTTCCCGCCTCCCGGCCCCCGCTGGAAATCCTTGCCCGCTATCTCCCGACAGCATCTTTCGACATGTCGCCCACGGCGGAGAACCTGGAGCGTTTCGTGAGGGCCAACTCCCTGGCGCTCTCCGCAAACAACCGGGAGATCATGACCCTGCAGGATATCGCCCGGAAGGGATACGCCCACCTGTATATGGACGGTCCGTTCCGTTACAGGAAGGAGTTCGCCGGTATCGAGAAGGAACTCCGCATGCTCGCAAGGGAAAGGGAACTGTACCGCAACTTCCCTTATAAGGAGAGGATGCACGACCTTCGGGAAAGGTCCATGGCGGTCGCTGAACTCCTCCTGAAAAGGGAAGGGATCCGCAGGGATACGCCATCCGTTCCCCAAAAGACGGACAAGTATGCGGAAAGGATACAGGCCATGGCGGAATGCCCGGAAAAGGGCATGATCCCCCCATCCTCCGGTGAAAAGAAAAAGGAACCGGCCCGCAAGCAAAAGGGACCGGCCTTCAGAAAAGTGAAACCCCAATTATAAACCGCAATGGAAACAACAGGAACACCCACACCCGAAGAGCTGCTCGACGCCGGCAGACGCACCA